>JBAZJV010000003.1:0-145976 GCA_041651095.1 Patescibacteria group bacterium | reverse complement strand
CAAGGCCAGAAGGATCTACCGCAAGAAGCGACGCTCGGATTCTAATGAAAGCCCGGAAGGAAACCCCGTATGAAAAAAGACTGTCCGTTAGGGCAGTCTTTTTGAGTGCGGGGAGGAGGTCATTAATATCAGAATAGACGATCGATTTGCTGCAGTTGGTTGCTGACCGCCAGCGGCGCTTTGCCCAGACTATGTTGGATATATTCTTTAGCTAGCGGTACGTTGATTTTTGCCAGATCGGCTATCATCGCGTAACGTATTTCCCAGGCGGCGTCCGGATCGATGGTCAGACCGCGGACCGTTTTTTCTATATTATCAGCAACCGCCTGCAAATTGAGGCTGTCCGCCGGCCACAGACTATCGACGGTCAGGCGTTTTTTTAAACGTTGGCCGGTCTTTTCCAAATTATCCAATAATTTTGATTTTTTTTCCTGTTTGATATCATCGGGGCTTTTAGTCAGAGGTTCGCAGACCCTTAAGATAAAATCGTCGTCGCGGTAGATTTGGTCTTTTTCCCGATAAGCTTCATTATTTTGGCTGGCGTTGAGATCAATCGCCAAGCCAAAATCTACCAGATAAAAATCTTCGATCTCGCCATTATCCGTATAAGTTACCATGATATTCCGTTCATGGAGGTCGCGGTGATATATGCCATTTTTATGCAGGTAATTAAGGGTGTTTTTGATTTTATTGAATTTTTCTCCGGACAGTCGGAATCCTTTCTGCTGTAAGAATTTGATTATTTTCAGATAATTATCCTGCTCAATCCTGATTTGTTCGCGGGCGTCATTTTTAGGGTTGTTATATTCTACTCCGATCAGGATATCGACGGCTTCCGTCAAACGGTTTAAATTAGTCTCCGCCTTTCCAGTCTTGATTTCCTCCCGAAAGTCCAGTAATTCCCGGTCATTGAATAGCTCTCGATCGGAAGCATGCTTGACCACTTCTTTATACAGGAAAGAACCGAAATCGTCTCCCGGAATGAAATCCATGAGCATCAGGTCGCATTTCTTGCTGGAAGTATCTATGCCATCCGTTTCCAGCTTTTTTTTAAGCTCATTGTCCTCTTCATTAATATCAAGCTGCCTATATAGGTATATTTGCGGTATTTTTATTAAATCCGGCGAATTAGTTTCGCGGACCAGATCATAGGCGCGCCGATGCATGTCGAATTCCTGTTTGCCGGCGCCATATTCATAAATCTTTAGCACTTTGGTCGCTAATTGATTAGGGCCGTCCTTCGTTTCTGGGTTTGCTGGCTCAAAAACCGCCGCGATCTCCGGCGGTAGGGAATCCAAATTGACCAAGCCGATGACGCCATCATGGCCTTCGTTGATTTTGGTGGCCCCGATCAATATTTTCTTTTTTAAATAGTCTTCCAGCCGCTTATCGTTCTCCGCCTGTCCTTCGCGATCCAAACTAATAAATTTATTCGATGATTTTTTATCGGGTAGGCTGAAATCTTTTTCTAAACTGCGCATAAGATTAATCAGATTGATAATGGTTTATGATTATATACTAGACTATAAATCATTAAATCGCAATCAAACCGGCTTAATACTTGGTTTTTAGTGATACCGACAACCAGTTTGCTAATCTTCATTCCTTATACTAAAATGATATAAAGTCCGCTTAAATTCTTTATCGTTTTTGATTATTTAATCTAACATAATTAATGTCTTTTGTCCATCTCCATAACCATAGCCACTATTCTTTGCTCGACGGCCTGACTAAGCTGGACGAAATGGTTAATTATGCCAAAGAACAGGGTTCGCCAGCCGTGGCTCTCACTGATCACGGCACCATGTACGGCATCATCGAATTCTATCAGAAAGCCAAGAAAGCCGGCA
Organism: Patescibacteria group bacterium; assembly: GCA_041651095.1. Taxonomy (GTDB): domain Bacteria; phylum Patescibacteriota; class Patescibacteriia; order Patescibacteriales; family UBA12465; genus UBA12465. Next base: position 144,126 of record JBAZJV010000003.1, on the reverse strand, counting down.
TTAAGCCGATTTTGGGTGTGGAAACCTACCTGGCGCCCAATTCCCGTCTTGACAAAAATACCCGCGAAGACCGGGGATATCATCTGCTCCTATTGGCTAAAAACAATACCGGCTACCAGAATCTCATTAAATTGGTATCTGTCGCCCACATTGAGGGCTTTTATTATAAGCCGCGCATTGACTGGGAAATTTTACAAAAGCATCACGACGGCCTGATTGCCACTTCGGCCTGTCTAGCCGGCGAAATCGCTCGTTTGATCGTGGCCGATAAGCTGGCCGAGGCGAAAAAGCGGATTTTAGAATATAACGAACTTTTCGGTCCGGGTAATTACTATTTGGAAATCCAGGATCACCCTGAACTGGACGGCCAAGCTAAGGTCAACCAGCAATTGATCAAGTTCTCCCGGGAGCTGCATATCCCGCTGGTCGCGACCAATGATATCCATTATTTCAAGAAAGAAGACGCCGAAGCCCAGGACATCCTGTTATGCCTGCAGAATAAAAAGAAAATTACCGACACCGACCGGATGAAAATGCTCGGTTACGGCGATTATTCCATGCGTTCCAACGCCGAAATGGCCGCCGCTTTCCGGGAAACGCCGGAAGCCGTAGCTAATACCTTGAAGATCGCCGAGATGTGCGACGTGGAAATCGACCTCGGCAATATCCAGCTGCCGCATTTCGAAGTGCCGCAAGGCTATGACGGCAATTCCTATCTGCGGGAGTGGTGCGAGCAGGGAATCGGCAAGCGTTTCCCCGGCGCCGGACCAGACGAACTTAAAACGATCAATGAACGATTGGATTATGAATTATCGGTTATCGCCAAGATGGGTTGGCCGTCTTATTTCTTAATCGTCGCTGATTTCATTAATTGGGCCAAGGATAATAAGATCGTGGTCGGTCCGGGCCGCGGTTCGGCCGCCGGTTCCTTGGTCTGCTATCTGACCGGCATCACCAACCTTGACCCCCTTAAATACGACCTGGTTTTTGAGCGCTTCCTGAACCCGGATCGTATTTCCATGCCGGATATCGATATGGATTTTGCCGACGTCCGCCGCGGCGAGGTCTTGCAGTACGTGGAAAAAAAATACGGTTCCGACCACGTCGCCCAGATCATCACTTTCGGGACCATGGCCGCCCGGGCGGCCGTGCGCGACGTCGGCCGGGTCCTGGACGAGCCGTATGACTACTGCGATAAGATTTCCAAGAGCATCCCGATGTTCATGAAGCTGGAAGAAGCCCTGAAGACCGTGCCGGAACTCCGGGAAATGTACCAGAAGGAAGCGCCGGCTAAGCGCATCCTGGATTACGCCAAACGCCTGGAAGGCGTGGCTCGCCACGCTTCCACCCATGCCTGCGGCGTCCTGATCACCAAGGATCCGCTCACCGAATATGTCCCCATCCAATACGCCTCTTCTGCCGACCGCAGCGTTATCTCGCAGTATTCGCTGCATCCGATCGAGGACTTGGGCCTCTTGAAAATGGATTTTTTGGGCTTGAAGAACCTGACGATCATTGAATCGGCTTTGAAAATTATCAAGAATACCCGCGGTTTGGAGTTGGATATTGAGCAGATTCCTTTAGATGACGCGGCGACTTATAAATTATTCCAGGAGGGCGAAACTACCGGCGTCTTCCAGTTTGAATCTTCGGGCATGAAACGCTACTTGCGCGAGCTGAAGCCGACGGTTTTTGAAGACATCATCGCCATGGTCGCCTTATATCGGCCGGGGCCGATGGAATGGATTCCGGACTATATCGCCGGCAAACACCAGAAGAAGAAAGTCGCTTACTTGCATCCGAAACTGGCGCCAATCCTGGAAAAGACCTACGGTGTCGCCATTTATCAGGAACAGGTTATGCAAATCGCCCGCGATTTGGCGGGATTTACCATGGGGCAGGCTGACGTCTTGCGCAAGGCCGTGGGCAAGAAAATTGCCTCGCTCTTGGCGGAGCAGAAAGAGAAATTCATTGAAGGTTGCGTCAAGAACGGCGTCTATAAGGAGCTCGGCGAGAAGGTTTTTTCTTTCATCGAGCCTTTTGCCGGCTACGGTTTCAATCGCAGCCATGCCGCCTGCTATGCCATGATCGGCTATCAGACCGCTTATTTGAAAGCGCACTGGCCGGCGGAATTCATGGCGGCCTTATTGACTTCGGACCAGGGAGACACGGATCGGGTGGCCATCGAAATCGAGGAATGCCGCAATATGGGGTTGAAAATAATGGCGCCGGATGTCAATGAATCGTTCGGGACCTTTACCGTCGTCACGGCCGGCACCAAGACCAACCAGTCTGTCGCCGCCGCGGCCAAGTCGGAAACCATCCGCTTCGGGCTTAAGGCGATCAAGAACGTCGGCGAGCATATCGTGGAGGAAATAATCCGCGAACGCAAAGAGCATGGCCCGTACCAGGACATCTTTGATCTTTTGGAACGGATAACGGATAAGGACCTGAACAAGAAATCCATGGAAAGCCTGATCAGGAGCGGCGCCCTGGACAGTTTCGGCGAGCGCGGCCAGCTCTTGGCCAACCTGGAACGGCTGCTCAGCCTCAATAAGGAGATTGCCAAGAATAAAGATAGCAAGCAAAGCAGCCTCTTTGCCGACCTGCCGACGGCCGGCATCGGCCGCCCCCAGCTCTCGCCCGCGGCGCCGGCCGAACAAAGCGACAAGCTGAATTGGGAAAAAGAGTTGCTCGGCCTTTATGTCAGCGAGCATCCGCAGAACGTTTTCCGGCCCTATCTGGCGAATTATGCCGTGCCGCTGGCCGAATTGCCGCAGCATAAGGGTGATGATCGCGTCATCGCGGCCGGCGTAGTTTCCGTGATCAAGAAAATAATTACCCGGAGCGGCGAATCAATGTTGTTCGTGAAAATAGAAGATGCGACGACCACGGTCGAATTATTGGTTTTCCCGCGCCTGCTCAAAGAGACCGCCGCCTTATGGCGCGTCGGGCAATCCGTGATTATCGACGGCAAGGTGTCGGAAAAAGATTTAGAAATCAAGGTGCTGGTCAATCGGGCCAGCGCCCTGGATCAGGCGGAACCGCAGCGCTCCATTGACGCCTTCAAGAAATTAATTTTAGAAAGCGGGCCGCCTAAGAACGGCTTCCGCAATAATAACGGTTATCATAACGGCAATGGTTATCATAACGGTCATGGTAACGGCCATAAATCTGTTCCGGCGTCGCTTAAGCCGGTAACGCCGCAATCGGCCGCCGCCACGCCGCCCGTCAGCGCCGTCCGTCAATCGATCAATCCTTTACGCCTGACTTTCCTGGCCGAACCGACCGCTGCCATACAGACGGAATTGCTCCGGATTTTCGCCGCGCATCCGGGCCAAGATGAAGTTTATTTCCGCTTTAACGAAGCCGGACAAGCGCGCGTCATCAAAACGGCTTTCCGGGTGGACAACGGCGATGCTTTGCAGCGGCAGATCCGGGATAAATTTTCTTCGGACATAAAAATTGCCGCCTGAATGCCGAAAAAATTGTCGGCCTTTTTAAATTCTGTTATAATGGAGCTAGTTGGTAATTTGCTTCACTTTTTTATTTATTATGCCTAGAACCAAAGCGGCCGCGCCGGCCGGAGCTCCAAAACCGAAGACCAAGAAACCGGCGCTGCGGACTATCCGGCCTAAACGGAAAACCAAATCCATTCTGGTTGATGTCATTGAGGACGAGCCGGCAGAAGGACTTTCCTTTGATCCGACCATGTCCGGGATCGCCGATCGCGACCGGATTGAAGAAACTCCGGTCAGCGAAGCGGAATTAGAGAATCTGGATCGCCAGAAAGAATTCTTTTCCGGTCTGGCTTCGGAAATGAAGGGTCATGATCACCGGGCCGGCGGCCCGGCTAAAGAAGCGAAAACGGCCAAGAAGGGACGCAGTGTCGGATTATACCGTCGCCTGGTCATCAAATTCGTCATCCTGGTGCTGGCCTTAGCCGCGGTCGTCGCCTATTTTTCCTTTTCCCAGCTGACCGTCACTATTAGCCTGAAGGGCGAAAACATCAATGACAGCCTGTTATTGAAAGTTGCGGATGCCGCCGCTAACACGGCGAGCACGACGGCCGCTACGGTCGGCGAGAACGATCCACGCGAGGCCGTAAGCGGTTCCATCAAGGAAGTCAGCGCCAGCGTGCAGCGCACTTATCCGGCGACCGGCGAAACCTATCTAGGCGAAGAAATCTCCGGCCAGGTCAGGATCATCAATAATTATAATAAGAATCAACCATTAGTGGCCACTACGCGCCTGCTTAGCCCGGATAATAAACTGTTCCGAATAAAGGAGGCGGTCAATGTCCCGGCCGGCGGGGAAGTGGCGGTCGGCATATACGCCGACAAGCCCAGCGCCGTTCTGGCTCTTGATCCGACCACTTTTACCATCCCCGGCCTCTGGGTCGGCCTGCAGGACAAGATCTACGCCAAAAGCGACGCTAAATTTGCTTATAGCCAGAAGGTTAAAAAATACGTGAACGTCAGCGATTTGGAATGGGCGACAACTGATATCACCGATGCCCTATTAAGGACCGCCAAGGAGCAAGCCAGTGCCGGTTCGCCGGCGGACAGCAATTGGCTGTATGCCGGCGGCGATTCGCCTGCCATCAGCTTCAGCGCGAAAAAGGGCAGCCAACAGGATCAGTTCACGGCTCAGGCGAGCGGAAAAATAATCGCCATATATTTTCCCAAGGAGCAAGCGGCCAAGCTGGCGGCAGCCAAGCTGAACCTGATTATTCCGGACGACAAGGAATTGACCGAATTCAAGCCGGAAAATATCGTTTACAGCCTGGAGAATTACGATGCGCCTACCAGGACGGCTACGGTCAAGGCTTCTTTTAGCGGCATTATGGTCCTGAAACGTGATGCGCAAGTGATCAATCCGCAGCAACTGGTCAACCTGAGCGCCGATCAGATCGCCACTTATTTGAAGGCTCAGCCGGAAGTCAAGGATTTCTCCCTGTCTTTCTCGCCGGCTTTCATCAAGAAAGCGCCCAGCTTGGTCGATCGGATTAAGATTGTGATCAAAAAAGATTGATTTTTCAAGTTAAGCGAGTAAATTTAAAAACGCTAATTTATTAATTAGCGTTTTTTGGTACGGAGATAAACAATATTAGCTGATTAGAATATTCCCAGGAAACGGCTATTCTTGGCCGACGGTTTCGGTTTGGCCGCATAAATCGCCGCCGCTTCCTTAGCGTTCTTATTGTGGAAGATGATCGCTCCTAGAGCCGCGCTCAAGCGCGTCGCTTCGGCGAGCGGCCGTTGGTGCAGGTTCCGCCCCATGGCCAAGCCCTGCGTCCCGGCAATCTTGATCTGAGCCTCTAAAGACGATAATAAATCTTTGACCGGGCGTTTCGAGCCGCCGACGCAGATTACTTTGGTCCGGCCGGCCGCCGTTGTGGCTTCCTGGAACTTCCTGGCCGCCAGAGCTTGATCCTTGAGCTTATATGGATACTTCAGTTTGACGAAATCCGCATCCAAGGCCGCTACGACGCCAGCCGCGCCGGCGATCGTATGGACGTCCTCTTCTTGAATGTTTTTGCCGCGCGGATAAACCCAGATGATCGCGGTCAAGCCGGCCTGATGCGCCTGATATACGGCTGCCGCGGCCGCGGCGAGCATTTCCGCCTCATAACGTCCGCCCAGATATAAGGTATAGCCGATGCCGACTATCTGTAAACCGCTGTCGCGCTTGAATCTGACAATATCGGCGACTGTCCACCAAGGACGGCTGGAATTTTTCTCTTCATTCGGTCCGAGATTGGTCTTGCCGTTAATCTTGACGATATAAGGGAGCTGGCGGTAGCGCCCGCCATAACGGGAGAGCAGGCCTAAATGAACGGCCAGGACGCCGCCCTGGGAAGCCGCAGCGATTTTAAACAGATGTTCCGGATCATTATCTTCCGGCGCGATGCCCGACCCGAAAAAATCGTCATTAAGGTGCTCCACCTTCTGGTCGCCGGCGATTAAGAGGAGGCGGCCCCGACCCTTGGTCAAGGCGCGATAATTCCGCCGGTATTCGTCTTTAGCGCGTCGCGGAACGCTGAGCGGATATTCAATTTCCAGCATAGTAATTATTTATAAATTTGTAAGAATATGGTATCATGAAGTCAGCAATATTATATCATAAATATGTCAAAAGGGGAAAATCTCAATAAGGACATCGATCTGAAAAACTACGAAGATCTTAGCGGCGTGAGCCTGCGAGAAATGAATTTCGGTCTCTGGTTGTCGGAAAACCGCCAAAAATTTTTGAAGATTTTTACGGTGCTGCTTATTCTGCTCTGCGTTTTCTTTTTCGTCCTCTCATCCTATAATCTGTTCATTTATTTCATGTCTGACGACCCCAATGCCCAAATCTCTGCTGCCGTGCCGACTTCTCCCCGCCAGCTGACGGACGATCTGCGGATCGCGCCGCTCCAGGTATTCGTTAACGGTGATAAGGCTGATCTGGCAGTCAAGATCGCCAATCCTAACGACAAGTTCATGGCTACTTTCAAATATTGTTTCACGGCCGCGGGGAATGACCTGGCCTGCGGCCAGGAGTTCATCCTGCCGGCGGCGGAAAAATATATCCTGGCCCTGGGCCAATCGGCAATAAGCAGCCAGAACGGAGCCAACTTCAGCGTCAGCGATATTTTTTGGCAGCGCATCAACGCGCACCAGATTCCGGATTGGAACGCGTTTTTTACCGAACGTCTCAATTTCTCGATCGGCGAAACAGCTTTTTCCGCCGGCACTAAGAATCAGCTGTCCGATAAGATCAGCCTGAACCATTTGTCTTTTGCCATCCAGAATCAGACGGCTTATAGCTATTACGAGGTGCCTTTGAACATCCTGCTCTTTAGCGGTTCGGAATTGGTCGGCGTCAACCGTTATGTTTTGGAAAATTTTTCGGCTGGCGCCCGGCGCGAGGTCAGAATGAGCTGGGCCGGCGACTTGGCGGGCGTGAATATGACGGAAATCGTGCCGGATCTTAATATTATGGATAATCAGGTCTATTGGAAATATCAGGGAGGAGCGACTAATTAGCTTATGTTCAGCCGCTTTAAGCTTTATCTGAAAAATTTCGACTGGATCGTTTTCGCTTCCGTCCTGCTTCTGGTCACTTTCGGCCTGGTGGAAATATACAGCGTGGCCTTGGGCCAGGGCAGCGGCAATCTGCTTAATTTTCGAAAGCAATTGCTGTTTGCCGGCATCGGTTTTATCCTGCTGTTCATCTTCGCTTTCATCGATTACCGCTTCTTGCGGAGCTTGAGCCGCCATTTTTATATTTTGGCCGGAGTCGTGCTCTTGGCCGTTTTATTCGTCGGCCAGACCATCCGCGGCACCAAGGGCTGGTTTTCTTTTTTCGGCTTAGGCTTGCAGCCGGTGGAATTCGTCAAAATTACCCTGATCTTGTTTTTGGCTAAATATTTTTCCAATCTGGCGACCAAGGTCAAGACGGCCCGTCATTTCTTGAATTCGGCGCTCGGCGCGGGCTTCTTGATCTTTTTGGTGATTATGCAGCCGGATTTCGGCTCGGCGCTTATTTTAGGCGCGATCTGGCTGGTCATGATTTTGGCCGCCGGTTTTTCCAAGCGGTACTATCTGATCGTCGGCCTGGCGGCGGTTTTAGTCCTGGCCGTTTCCTGGTTCTTCCTGTTTAAGGACTATCAGAAAGAAAGAGTTTTAAATTTCTTTAATCCGGGCGCCAATTCCTTGGAGTCCGGCTACAACATTTCCCAGGCAATAATCGCCGTCGGTTCCGGCGGCCTGACCGGCAAAGGCGTCGGTTTCGGTTCGCAGTCGCAGCTCAAATTCCTGCCCGAGGCGCAAACCGACTTCATTTTCGCGGTCATCGCCGAAGAATTGGGCTTGCTGGGCGTCGGCTTGATTCTGGCTTTCTATCTGATCTTTTTTTTCCGTTGCGGTGCGGTTTTACGCAAAATCAATAACGATTTCGGCATCTATTTCCTGCTGGGAGCCGAAGGCTTGATTTTTATCCAAATGTTTATTAATATTGGTATGAACTTGGGGATCATGCCGGTCGTCGGCCTGCCCCTGCCTTTCGTCAGTTACGGAGGCAGCTCGCTGGTTTCACTACTGATCCTGGTGGGCATCATGGAAAATATCATTATTAAGTCAAAAATTAGTTATTAAGTTTATGACGATCAAACTCAGCGCCCAGCTCCGGAAGAGCCAGGAGAAATTGGGTCCGGACTCTCTGCCTGGCGTATTATACGGCAAAGGGATAGATAACAAGAACCTGCAGCTCAAACGGGTCGATTTCGATAAGGCCTTCGGCGAGGCCGGCGAATCAAACTTGATCGATCTCTCGGTCGGAGAGGATACGGTCAAAGTCCTGGTCAAGGAAGTCCAGCGCAATGTCCTGAAGAATTATTATACCCACGTGGATTTTTATCAGGTCAACATGAAAGAAAAGATCAAGACCGAAATCCCGCTGCATTTCATCGGCGAGGCTAAGGCCGTGCGCGAATTGGGCGGCGCCCTGATCAAGGATATCGATGCTATTGAAGTGGAATGTTTGCCGAGCGACCTGGTCGATCACATCGACGTCGATATTTCCGTGCTTAATACTTTCGAGGATGCTATCCATATCAACGATCTGAAATTGCCGGCCGGATTGACCTTGCTGCGCCACACCAATGACGTCGTCGCGGCGGTCAAGGAGCCGAAGGTAGAAGCCGAACCGGAACCAGTGGCTGAAGGAGCGGCCGCGGAAACGGCGGCGACTGGAGAAGCGGCACCGGCCGAAGGAGAGAAGAAAGAACCGGAAAAGAAGCAATAATTGTCAGTTTAACAAAAGTCAGCCGCTCGGCTGACTTTTGGTATATTCCGGATTCGTTTAAGCTAGCAAGACAGCGGCCTTTGGAGCCGTGCATCGTGGTGCAAATCCATGATCCGGAACAACTAACCAGCTTAGGCTGGTTTTGTATTGACAGATTTTGTGTTATATTGTAGTATGATAAATCAACTATTCGTTCGTTTAAAAACCCATCATTCATAAAATAAAGGTCGTGCCATGAAAAAAATCATGTTATTAGCTACAATTTCTGTATTATTTTTATCCGCCTGCTCAGGTTCACTAGTAAACATGCAGGCTGAATATGCCGGGATAGAAGAAATGGGGTTCATAAGTGTCTTCGCGCCGGATCAAAGTGTTAACTGTAAACGAGCAATCGTCACCGCCACCCTGGACGGAGTTGCCGTTTCTGACACCGTAGATGTGGTATATATGCGGTCGCAGGGCAAGGTGGGCATAGGAGGTTCGGCTTACGGTCCGGACATGGTCATCAAATATCATGACCTAACCAAAACTTCTTATAAGTTGCCCCTTGGTCGATCTGATTTGCAAAAATTTGCCGCGGCGGCAAAATGGACATTCCAGCCGCTATAAATTTTTCAGCAATCCCTCGGAGAAGATCCTTGCATAAAGGATCTTTTTTATTTCCCTGATCGGCTAACCAGCAGCCTGTTTCGCCCTGCCAGGTCGCGTTTGATCGCTGATTTGGCAGCAGGGAAATAATGCTTGGCCAGATTGTTAATCGGGTTGGCTTGCGATGGGTCTATTTCGCAGAATAAGCGCCAGCCGTCATGAAGCCCGGTTAGTTTTGCCAGTTGCCTAAATAATTCGCGGTAATATTTTAATCCGTCTTTGCCGCCATTAAGCGCTAATTTAGGCTCCCGCCTAATTGACGGCGATGTCCGAATTTGCGCCGGCGTCAAATAGGGAAGATTAGCCGTGATGACTAATTGACGATTTGGTATTTTTTTTATGTCCGGAAGCAAGGGGGTCAACAGGTTGCCACGGTAAAATTTAATTTTTCGAGTCAGCTGATGTTTTTTGGCGTTCTGCCTGGCGAGGCGCAAAGCCGCGGCAGATATATCAATCGCGGCAAAACTAGTTTTTTTGAATCGAGCGGGGAAGAGCCTCTTTAATTCCGCGGCGATTGCAATAATGATCGCGCCGGAACCTGTCCCGACATCAATGATCAATGGCCCTCCGGCTGATCTCTCGGATCGCATCAAGCTAATAACCTCATCTACGATCAATTCCGTTTCCGGCCGCGGCGTCAGTACGGCCGGGCTGACCTTTAAATCAAGGCTATAAAATTCCTTATGGCCGACCAGATAGGCTATGGGCCAGTTCTGCCGACGTTTAAGTTCTAATTTCTTATATTTATTAAATATGGCGCCGCTGATTTTTAGATTAGGATGCGTTAGCAGGTGCTCGCGGCTTTTCTTGGTTAAAAAAGAGACCAGGATTTCCGTTTCTAATCTAGGCAGGGAAGATTCTTTAAAAATTAAGTTAATATTGAATTTTTTATTATCTAATATTGACATTTATTAATTAATATGTTAATATTAAAACAATTGAAATAACAACAAATGGAGAAACAAATGAACACGATTCCTCAAGTCATTTTCCGGGTATGCTATTTGTTCTTTACGGCTCTATGGACTGTTATCTGCCTATATTTGTTGGGCGTAAGATACCAGCTGATAAGCCAATTTAGTTGGTTAAGCGACAGTACGGCAATAGCAGTACTGCCATTCATAGGAGTCGCAACAGCTATCTCAATCCTAATCATTAAAGATTATGTATTGAAAAATGGCAAACGACTGGTTCTCGTTTGTTCCTTCCTAGTGGTATCATTATTACTTGCTGCCCTATGAAGGTGATAGAGGAGAGATTCTAGAAGCCGCTAAAAATAAATGCGGCTTTTTTATTTTCTTGTTTGATTATCCACCCCTTCCGCCTCTTTCGCCGCTTTCTTCAAAGCGCCGATAATCTCGTCGATTTCGCCGTCCATAAGACGCAGGATGCTATGCCAGGAAGTATTGATGCGGTGATCGGTGACCCGGTCCTGGGGGAAATTATAGGTGCGGACTTTGTCGGCCCGGTCGCCGGCGCCGACCTGGGTCTGGTGGGCATTAGAGCTGGCCAGGCGCCGTTCTTCTTCCTGCCGGGCTAATAAGCGGGAACGCAGGACCTGGAAAGCCCGTTCCTTATTCTGATGCTGGGAGCGCTCGGTTTGCGAGCTGACCATGATGCCGGTCGGGACATGGACCAGGCGCACGGCCGAGTAGGTCGTATTGACGCTCTGGCCGCCCGGTCCGCTGGAGCAGAAAGTATCTATGCGGACATCGTTCGGCTTGATTTCGATATCGATTTCTTCCGCTTCCGGCAGGACAACCACGGTGGCCGTGGAAGTGTGGACCCGGCCTTGTTTCTCGGTTTCCGGCACTCGCTGGACGCGATGCGTACCGGCTTCAAATTTCAGCAGGCCGTAAGCGCCCTCGCCTTTCACTTCAAAGATGATCTCCTTGTAGCCGCCGATACCGATGACGTTGGAATCGATGAGCGCCAGCTTCCAGCCGCGGCGTTCGCAGAAGCGGGAATACATGCGGAACAGGTCGCCGGCAAAGAGCGCGGCTTCATCGCCGCCGGTGCCGGCCCGGATTTCCAAGATGGCATTCTTTTTGTCATTCGGGCTGGCCGGGTGGATTTCTTCTTCCAGCGCTTCTTTTAATTTCTCTTCCTGTGCCAATAGTCCGGTTAGTTCCGCTTCGGCCAGTTCTCGGAGTTCGCCTTTTTCACTGGCGACGATTTCCTGGTTCTGCCGGATATGCTCGGCGATTTTTTCCAATTCTAAAATCAAAGCCATGGTCTTTCTCAGACCGGCGTGTTCCTGGGATATTTTGATTAATTCTTTCTGGTCGCCGGCCAGCTTGGGATCCATAAGGCGGTTTTCCAAAGCGGCGAAGCGGTCTTTTATTTCTTGATACATATAGCTTATAAATAAGGTAGGGGCAGGAAATTCCCTAAACAAAAAGCAATCGGTCTTTCTTTAGTTATTCTAGCATAAGCGCGTTAAAATAACTAAAACCGATTGCTTTGTCAATTGCTATTTTTTATTCAATTTCACCTGAGCGATTTTTTTCAAATCCTTGGTCTTTACGACTACTTCTTTTTTGGCTCTTACAGCGGCTCGAGCGGCACGTTTCACCTTTTTGCCCTTCTTGACGCCAGCTACCTTTTCTTTTGCGCTAACCTTAGCGGTAAATTTCTCAACGCGGCGGGCCGTGTCGACCAGTTTCTGCTTGCCGGTATAGAAGGGGTGGCAGGCCGAGCACAATTCAACCTTAAGTTCCGGTTCGGTGGAGCCGGTTAAAAAAGTGTTCCCGCAGACGCAGGTTACCTTGCAATTGGAGTAATATTTAGGGTGGGTCTCGGTTTTCATACTTATAAAAAAAATTTTATCCCTTATAAATAAAATTTAGATTATTATTTATAATAATTTTATGATAATATGGTATGGTAATATGATATTATCATAAGTTTTAAATTTAATCAAGAGCCCGGTGCTATGAATAAAATAGGCAATATCGCCAGGAATACCTCCTATCTGACCTTAGCCCTGATCATGCAGAAGGTGATTTCTTTCACCTATTTTACCTTGCTCGCGCGCTATGTCGGGCCGGCCAATCTGGGCAAGTACTATCTGGCCATTTCTTTCACTTCCATGTTCGCCATCTTCATCGATATCGGCCTGACCAACGTGCTGACCAGGGAAGTAGCCAAGGACCAATCGGCCGCCCCGCGCTGGCTGGGCAGCGTCCTAGCCCTGAAGATTCCGCTGGCCGCGCTGGCCCTGGCAGTCGTCCTCATCCTAATAAATACTCTGGGCTATGATTCGCTCACCCGCTCCTTGGTTTATGTTTCGGCCGTTTCCATGGTTTTAGACTCCTTTACCAGCACTTTTTTCGCGGTCGCCCGCGGTTTCCATACTCTGAAATACGAAAGCATTTCCTCGGTGATTTATCAGCTGATCGTCCTCTTGTTCGGTTACGGCGCTTTATTGCTGCACGGCAGCCTGCTTCTGGCGATGAGCGCTTTAGCCTTAGCCAGCGTTTATAATTTCCTTTTCTCCGGGAGCATCGTCAGATACCGGTTGAAAATAAAGATCCGCGCGCTCTGGGAAAAATCTTTTTTAAAGGAGATCTTAATGATCAGCTGGCCTTTCGGTGCTTATGCCATTTGCCAGAACCTTTATACTTATCTGGATTCAGTGCTCTTGTCGGTTCTGGCCGGCGATGCCCAGGTCGGCCTTTATCAGATCGCTTTTAAGATAATCTTCGCCCTGCAATTCCTGCCCATGGCTTTTACGGCCTCGCTGTATCCGGCGATGAGCGCTTATTGGCACAGCAATCGCGAACAACTGGCTGTTTCTTTCGAACGGGCCTTGAATTATCTGATTATCATTTCGCTGCCGATCATCGTCGGCGCGATTGTCTTGTCCGATAAGATCGTTCTCTTGTTCAAGAGCGGCTATCTCGGTGCGATCTGGCCGCTGCGCATTTCCATCATCGCCCTGTTGTTCGTCTTCGTTAATTTTCCGATCGGCTCGCTCTTGAACGCCTGCGACGCCCAGCGTAAGAATACCCGCAATATCGCGATCGTAGCGACGCTTAGCGTCATACTGAACTTGCTGCTTATCCCGCGCTGGCAGGCAGTCGGCGCCAGCGTAACCGTTCTTATCACCAGCGGGCTGATGTTTGTCCTCGGTTTATCGGCGGTCAGGCGGATCATCGTTTACCGGGCCAAGCAGAATCTCCTGATGTTCGGTCGGGTCTTCTTATCCTCGCTGATTATGGGTATAATAATTTTTAGCGGCAAGGCTTATCTGAATATCTTCCTGTTGACCGGCCTGGGCGGATTGCTGTACTTTCTTTTCTTGTTCTGGCTGGGCGGCTTCCGCCGGGAAGACGTCATCAGTATTTATCATTCGTTCAGGCGGGCGGAAAAGGCGCTTGATGAAATATGAAAACCCTGCTTTTCACATTAGAATTTCCGCCCTTTAAAGGCGGCATTGCCAACTATTACGGCCACCTGGCTAATTATTGGCCCTTAGGCGAGCAATTGGCAATCTTGGATAATAATAGCGGCGCCCTGATGAGCGGCCGCGGCTTTTTTACCTGGCAGCCGGCCATCGGACAATTGAGGCGGAAAATCATCAAGAGCCAGATAGATTACGTGCTTGTCGGGCAGATTCTGCCCTTAGGCACCGCGGCCTGGCTCTTGTCCTGGTTCCAGTCTTTTAAATATGGGATTTTCTTGCATGGATTGGATCTCAGCCTGGCTCGCCGGTCGGCCTGGAAAAGATGGCTGGCCGGCCGGATCCTGGGCCGGGCGGATAAAGTGATTTGCGCCAACTCTTACGTGGCGCAGAAAGCCGCGGAATTCTATCCGGCTCTGGCAGGCAAGACGGCGGTAGTCAACCCAGGCGTACCGGCTGGCGCCCCCCTGGCTAATCCGGCCGATCTGCTGGAACTGCAGAACACCTACCAGTTGGCCGGCAAGACCGTGCTATTCAGCCTCGGCCGGCTAGTGCTCCGGAAAGGCGTGGACCAGGTAATCAAGACCCTGACGCAGATTCCGCCCCCCTTGATCGACAATCTGGTTTATTTTATCGGCGGCAGCGGTCCGCAAAAAGAATACCTGCAGCGCCTGGTGCCGCACCATTTGGCCAACCGAGTAATTTTTCTCGGCGCCCTGACGGAAAAAGAAAAATGGGACTGGCTCAAGCTCTGCGATATTTTCATCATGCCGGCCCGGGAAATCGCCGGCGATTTTGAAGGCTTCGGCATCGTCTATCTGGAAGCGAATCTGAGCGGGAAACCGGTCATTGCCGGCCGCGCCGGCGGCGTCGCTGACGCGGTCGTTGATTCTTATACCGGCCTCCTGGTCGATCCCGAAGATAACGCCCAGATCCGCTCCGCCATCGAGCAATTGGCCGGCAATCCGGAATGGCGGGAAAGATTGGGCGAACAAGGACGCCGGCGCGCTATTCAGGATTTCAATTGGGAAAACCAGGCGGCCAAGCTGTTTAAAATCATTAGCACTTAAGTTCAATTTATGATTTCTATCATCATTCCAGTTTATAACCAGGCCGATAAGCTGCTCAAGACCTTAGCCAGCATCGAGGCCCAGACTTATGCGGATTACGAATTAATCATCGTCAATGACGGGTCCACGGACGACGTGGAAAAAGCCTTTGCGGCCTATTACCAGAAATTATCGACCAGCCATCATTATTTGTTCATCAACCAGGAACAGCAGGGAGCGCCGGCGGCGCGTAACCGCGGCTACGCGCAGGCTCGCGGCGAATACCTGTTTTTCTGTGACGCCGACGCCGTGCTCAAGCCGGAAGCCTTGGCGGTCATGGCCGGCTTATTGGGCCAGAATCCGCAAGCGAGTTATATCTACCCCTCTTTTTATTGGGGGCGCAAACTATTCAAGGTTGGCGACTTTGATCCGGAAAAACTGAAGAAGATGCCCTACATCCATACGATGGCCTTGATCCGCCGTGCGGATTTTCCGCCCGCCGGTTGGGATCCGGAAATCAAGAAACTGCAAGACTGGGACCTGTGGCTGACCATGCTGGCGCAAGGCAAAGTCGGTTATTGGGCCGGCCAGGTCTTATTTACTGTCGCGCCGGGCGGTGTTTACAGCTCCTGGCTGCCCGCCTTCGCCTATAAATTATTGCCTTTCTTGCCGGCGGTAAAGAAATATAACGCCGCGGTCAAGATAATCAAGAAAAAACATGGGCTCAGTTAAAAAATCCAGTTTCCGATTCATCGTTTTGATTCCGGCCTTGGTCCTGGCGGGAGTTGTTTTAGCCCTGTTGGCGCTCACCTGGGAAAAGCCCGCCTTGCCGCGCGCCGCGGTGCTTATAAATGGGCAGAGAATAGAGGTTGAGATCGCTGCTTCGCCGGCGGAACTTTATCACGGGCTCAGCGGCCGGAGCAGCCTGGCGGCGGATAGCGGCCTGCTTTTCGTTTTCGCCGATTCCGCCGAGCGAGTTTTTGTCATGCGGCAAATGTCTTTTCCCCTGGATATTGTTTTTATCAATCAGGGCCGGATCAGCAAGATTGCCGCTAATCTGCCGCCGGAAGGAGACCGGCCCAGGCGGCTTTATACCAGCGCCGGTCCGGCCGACCAAGTTTTGGAACTAAATGCCGGTTACGCCGAACAACACGGTTTTCAGGTCGGAGACCGGGTTAGCATTGGAGATAATTATGATCAAATTAAATAAGCTCCAGATTTATGCCGCCTTGGCAATCTTCGCCCTGGTTGAAGCCTTATCCTTCACCGGTTTTATGGTTCCGGCGCTGAACCAGGTTCTAGCCGCGGTTTTGGCGGTCGCCGCGGTATTCTTGACGATCTATGCCTTGGAATACGGCGTAGTCCTGGTGCTGGGCGAATTATTCATCGGCTCGATGGGGCACTTGTTCTATCTTGAAATCTGCGGTTTTCAGCTGCCGGTTCGGATTTTGCTCTGGGCCGCGGTTATGGCGGTTTTTCTGGTCCGACTGGCGGGCCAATTGATCAAAACCGGGAAGCGGTCGCCCTATTGGCTCGCTTGGTCAAATTTCTCCGGTCGGAAATATTTTAGCCTCCTCCTGATATTCGTTCTGTTCGGTCTGCTGAACGGCTGGTGGCGCGGCCATAGCCCGGTCGCGATCTTTGCCGATTTCAACGCTTGGCTCTATTTCTTTTTCCTGTGGCCGCTCGTGGTTGTTTATGGCGACGGGGCGCCAGCTAAAATCAGCCGCCTGCAGAGCCTGTTTTTGGCGGCCGCGATTTGGCTGAGCGCCAAGACTTTATTATTGCTCTTCGTCTTTACTCATAATTCAGCTTGGTCGCCGGAAATCTATTCCTGGCTCCGCCGCACCTTGTCCGGCGAAATGACGCCGACCAAGACCGGCTGGCCGCGGGTTTTCATCCAGGGACAGATTTATTCCGCCATTGCTTTCCTGGCCGTCTTTTGGCAGCAGAACCTCAAGCTCAGATTCCGGGATTTTTATCGGCAGCGCAACTTATCGGCCTGGTTATTATCAGCCTGCTTCCTGTCCGCTATTCTGATCAGTTTTTCCCGGAGTTTCTGGGTGGCTTTAGTCGCGGCGGTTTCGCTTAGTTTGTTGGCGCTCTGGCGACGGCAATCATTTGGCAAGATGCTCTCGGCCGCCATCTGGCTGGTCGTGTCTGCCGCGCTTAGCTTCGCCCTGATCTATCTCGTAGTCGCTTTCCCCTATATCCAACGGCCGTCTTCGGATTTTAGCAGCAATTTTCTGGCTCGGGTGAGCGCCGGCAGCGGGGAAGCGGCCGTGGCTTCCCGCTGGTCGCTGTTACCCGTGTTGTGGCAAGAAATAAATCGCGAGCCTTTCCTGGGGCAGGGTTATGGCGCCACCGTCACTTACCTTTCTCGCGATCCGCGCCTCTTAGAGAAGAATCCGAGCGGCGAATATACGACTTATGCCTTCGAATGGGGCTACCTGGACCTCTGGCTGAAATTAGGTCTGCTCGGCTTGCTGGCCTATCTTTGGCTATTGGGCCGATTGGTCTTAGCGGCGCTGCGACAGCCGGAAGAGACCGCGCTTTATCCGGCTCTGGCCGCCGGTCTGTTTTTTCTGGCGCTTACCCATGTTTTCACCCCCTATCTCAATCATCCCTTGGGTATCGGTTTCATCCTGCTAAGCTCTTGTCTAATCTGGTCAAATAGAGTATATTAAACCTACATTATTCTTAGTCTAGAAAAATATGAATGAGCAGATCATTTCCCAAGAGGGGTATGATAAACTGAAAGATGAATTAAATTTACTGATGACCACCCGGCGGCGGGAAATCGCCGACCGCATAGAGCGCGCTAAAGAATTAGGCGATCTAAGCGAGAACGCCGAATATAGCGAAGCCAAAGACGCCCAGGCCTTAAACGAGGGGCGTATTTTAGAATTGACCAATACCCTGAAGAACGTGACCGTGGTCGAAGCCAGCCATTCTAATGATAAGGTGACCATGGGTTCGCGGGTGACCGTTAAATCGGCTACCGGCGAACACCAATACACTATAGTCAGTTTCAATGAGGCTGATCCGGCGGATGGCAAGATTTCCAATGAATCGCCACTCGGCGTCGCTTTCCTGGAAAAGCATAAAGGCGACCAGGTGGAGGTGGAGACGCCGAGGGGTCCTGTCAAATATAAGATCATCAAGATAGAATAACAGCAAACATATGTCCGAGACTAATCTGGAAAAATCCTCGGCCAGCGAACGGCAGGACCGCCTGAACAAGCTGACGGCTTTGTTTAAGGCTGGCGTCAATCCGTATCCGGCCAAGACCGAACGCGACCGATCGGTAAGCGTTGTTTTGAAAGATTTTGACCGTTTAGTTGAACGGCAGGAAACGGTCGTTTTGGCCGGCCGACTGCGCTCCAAGCGGGAACACGGCAATCTGGCCTTCGCCGATCTGGAGGACGCCTCGGGCCGCATCCAGCTGGCTTTTTCCAAAAAAGATCTGGGAGGAGACGCCTACAAGGATTTCCTAAAATTTATCGATACGGCCGATTTTCTTCAAGCCAAGGGCGTTTGCTTCCTGACCCATAAAGGCGAAAAGAGCGTGATGGTCAAAGAGTGGAAATTACTATCCAAGGCGATCCGGCCGATTCCCGACGCCTGGTACGGCCTGAAAGATGAAGACGAACTGTTCCGGAAACGTTATCTGGATATTCTCTTGAATGCGGAGACCAAGGAAATGGTGATGAAACGGGCCAAGTTCTGGCAGGCGACGCGCGATTTCCTGTTGCAGCGCGGCTTCATCGAAGTAGAAACGCCGGTACTGGAAACCATGGCCGGCGGCGCCGACGCCAAGCCGTTCAAGACTCATCACAACGCTTTGGATATCGAAGTTTTCTTGCGCATTTCCATGGGCGAGCTGTGGCAGAAGAAACTGATGGTCGCCGGCTTGGACAAGACTTTCGAGATCGGCCGCCAGTTTAGGAATGAGGGCATGGACGCCGAGCACCTGCAGGACTACACCCAGATGGAATTTTATTGGGGTTATGCCGACTATGAAATGGGTATGGCACTGGTGGAAGAAATGTATAAACATATCGCTCAGGAAACTTTCGGCACCTTGAAATTCAAGATCAAAGGTTTTGATATCGACCTCGGCCAGAAATGGGAAAAGTATGATTATCGGGAAACGGTAAAAAAGCTGACCGGCTTGGATGTCTTGACGGCCAGTGAAGCCGAGATGGTCAAAAAGCTCAAGGAGTTGAAAATTGATTACGACCAAAAAGGCTTCAATATTACTCGGGCGATGGATAATCTTTGGAAGTATTGCCGCAAGCAGATCGCCGGTCCAGGCTTCCTGGTCGGCACGCCGATTACTATTTCGCCTTTAGCCAAGCGGGATGAGCAGAATCCGGATTTGGCCCAGCGCTTTCAGGTCATCTTGGCCGGTTCGGAAAATGGCAATGGGTACAGTGAATTGAATAACCCCGTGGATCAGGAAGAGCGTTTCCAGGAGCAGCAGCGCCTGAAAGAGGCCGGCGACGAAGAGGCTCAGCCGCACGATCGCGATTTCGTAGAAGCTCTGGAACACGGCATGCCGCCAACCTGCGGCTTTGGCTTCAGCGAACGGCTGTTCAGTTTCTTGATGGATAAGACCGCGCGAGAGTGCCAAATTTTCCCGCTGATGAGGCCAAGAAGGGATTAGGTTCGCCTGGTCTTGAAAAAAATATTAAAAAATATTAAAGTGATTACGCCAGAGATTTCGGGGATCGTCTAACGGTAGGACAACAGGTTCTGGTCCTGTTTATCGGGGTTCGAATCCCTGTCCCCGAGCTAAATAAAAAATACTGCTATATAGCAGTATTTTTTATTTCATCTTGTGAGTTGGGGATTCGAACAGGGTTGCAGCGAACTAGTCGGCGGCCAGCAGGCCGACGACGCAGTGAGCGATCGTTAAGCATCCGGGGGATGCTTAACGCAACCCGCGACAACGAAGGCGCGAACTGGTGAGCGCCTGAGGCGGAAATCCCTGTCCCCGAGCATTGAAGAAAAATGAGCCGATAAGTGTTTGAGTATTGTAAATTGTATTTTTAAGGAATTTATAGTATCCTAAGTATATTAAGTATATGTTGTCGGAACCACGGTTCTTTTAAATAAATATTTCAAAAATATTTTTTTACAAAAGGAGTAATAATGAATAAGCTATTTATTAAATTATATTTTTTCTGCCTTAATTTTTCATCCGAGACTAAATTAAGAATAGAAAAAACTATAAGATCTGTCTGGCATCGGGGCATTAAACTCCAATGGTATCGCCTCTGGATAAGGAAGGATGAATTCCACGGTTCGCTTGATATGGACAGTCAAGCTATTATTGGCATGGATGAAAAAAAGTTCAGAAAATACTCAGCAGATTTAGTAAACAGGCGAAGAATTGCCCATGAGAAGGATCTGTAAAATGTTTGATTTTATCAAAAGAGGTTGCTTAGTATGCGCCTCTTTTATTTTTGTGTAAAATTGTTCCAAGTATATCCCAAACTCCGAGTAAAGCGCGAAAATAGGTTTTAAAAGCCTATTTTTATTTTCTTGACACAAGGGTAATCTTTTGTTAAACTATAGTTAACCTTATTTATTTAATTCAAAATATATGGAAAATCTAATAGCGTTAAAAGATTTGCGGCTTAATATGGATAAATATGCCACTGAAGTAAAAGCCGGCAAATCTTTCATCGTTTTAAAACAAAGCAAACCTCTTTTTAAATTGACTCCGATAAATGAAGATGATAGATGGGAGGAAGTTATCAATTTTGCTAAAATCAAAAAAGGTGGTGTTAATATCGATGAACTTTTAGCCGTCTTGTAATCTTATGGACAAGATCGCTAAAGCATTGCAAAGTTTATCACCGCAGGAAAGGGGAATGATTAAGAGCGTCTTACTAAAAATAAAAAGTGGTTCTTTGTTGGGATTTGATTTGAAAAAGTTGAAAAATTGCGATGACATTTTTCGTATCAGAAAAGGGAAATTGAGAATAATTTTTAAAAAACAAGGCGCTGGCCGATATTTCATTTTAACTATTGAGAGAAGATCTGATAAAACCTACAATAGTTACTAAGTAACCGTTTTGATGATATCCTAAACATCGAGCTAATGGACAAAATACCATTAATAAAAGGGAATAATTAAATTTAATCTGTTATTAATTAAATTCTTAAGATTATATGGAAAAGGATATTAAAAAGATAGTTAAAAATGCTTATGGAAAAATAGCGGCGAGCAATTCGGGGTGTGGCTGTGGTTGTAATAGCGCAAATAGTATATCAAAAAGCATAGGTTATACAGCTGAAGATTTAAAAACCGTTGGCGCAGCGAATATGGGCCTAGGGTGTGGCAATCCTTTGGCTTTTAGCAAAATAAAAGCAGGTGATATTGTTCTTGATCTAGGCTCCGGTGCCGGTATAGATGCCATTTTAGCGGCGAAAAGAGTGGGCGACACAGGAAAGGTAATCGGTGTCGATATGACGGAAGAAATGGTCGAAAAAGCTAAAGAAAACGCTAAGAAACAAGGTGTCCAAAATGTTGAGTTTTTATTGGGAGAAATAGAAAATATTCCTTTGCCAGATAGTTCGGTAGATATGATAATCACAAACTGTGTGGTTAATCTCACCCCAGATAAAGCTAAGACATTCAGCGAAGCATATAGAGTGTTAAAAGTGGGTGGCAAAATCTATCTTTCAGATATCGTCTTGTTGGGAAAACTCTCAGCAGAGCAGAGAAACAATGATGAGTTGATTTCCGGTTGCGTCGCCGGCGCTCTGTTAAGAGATGAATATTTAAATAAAATCAAGAATGCCGGTTTCCAAGTCAGGATTCTTTATGAGAACCCCGATATTAGCAAGCAGCAATATGGTGGCATGCCCTTAGAAAGTATAATGGTTGAATTGACAAAATAGACGCTAATTTATTAAGAGGCTTTCATAAAAAGTCCGAAAATATTCCCTCCAGGCGATCTAGGTTTACAAAATATTACTTCTTGTGCTATTCTGGTCACATATTTAAAACATAAATTTAAATTTATGAATAAAGTTACACATTTTGAGTTTCCGTGGGATAATAAAGACAGGGCCAAATCTTTTTATCAAAATGTTTTTGGCTGGCAACCGTTTGAATGGGAAAAATTTGGTTATACTAGTTGGCAAACCGGTCCGGTTGACGAAAAGATGCAGCCAACCGCGCCGGGATTTATAAATGGCGGATCCAGCAAACGCGATCCGCAGATGCCTTATCCGATGTTCTACGTTGACGTGGAGGATATCGACGCCACGCTTGAAAAAATTGTCGCTCAGGGAGGAGCGATTGTGAGAGGGAAAACCCCTCTGGGAGAAAATGGCGCCATGGGTTTCTTGGCCTGGTTTAAGGATTCCGAGGGCAATATCCTTGGTCTGTCCCAATATAAAAAACAATCAGCCTAGTACAAGGAATTATAAAAGTTTCGATTATATCCCAAACCTCGAGCTAAATAAAAATACTGGCATTATGCCAGTATTTTTGTTGCCAGGATGTTATTTCCCTTAGGTCAGTGATGTGTTCATAAATGGCCGAGACGCCGGAGCTAGCCATATTTTTAAAAGTTTGTTATATTAATATCATAACCGAAACAAAACCGAAAATAGTATTTAATAAATAAAAATAAAGGTCGAATCATTATTAATAATTTTAAGCCAAGCAATATGGAAGTTAAGATCCAAGAAATGCCCGCCTTGACAGTGGCCTATGTCCGTCATATCGGTAATTTTAAGAATAACAGCGCTCTTTTCGACCAAGCTTTCGGACGCTTATGCGGCTGGGCCGGGCCAAGAGGCTTATTGACGCCCGAGGCCATGTTTCTCAGCGCTTATTATGATGACCCGAAGATTACTGACGAGGACAAACTCCGCGTTGATATCTGCCTGAGCGTGCCGGCTGGGACCGAGATTTCGGGCAGTGGTTTGAACCTGGAAACCCTGCCGGCCGGCAAGTATGCTGTCGCCAGGGTAAAAGTCAAAGACACGGCCGGTTTTGAACAGGCCTGGGATGAATTGTATCGGGAATGGCTGCCGCAAAGCGGTTATGAACCGGATAATAAGCCTTGTTTGGAAATTTACCGCAATGACCCGAAAAAGGATGGCGGCGTATTCCTGACTGACTTATGCGTGCCAGTCAAATAGTCTGATCCGAATTTAGATTCAAAGAAAGACCTGATCCGGGTATATCCGGCTCGGGTCTTTTTATATTGAAGTTTGGAATGGACGGTGTTAATATTAAAATAGATCAATATTATGCTTAAAATAATAATTGCTTCGGGGCCGGTTATAGTGGAAAATAATAAAGTTTTATTAAACAAAGATGGGAAAGACAATTTTTGGAAGTTCTGTGGCGGTCGGATTGAGGAAAGCGATATTGATTTAAAAGAAACAGCCAAAAGGGAAGTCAAGGAAGAAATGGGGTTAGATGTAGAAATAACGGATAATGAGCCATATTTATTTTATACTGAAAAAGAAAAAGATGGGATGAAAGTCAGCGTCGTATTGGTTCATTTTTTAGCCAGAAGAATCGGCGAAATAACACCAGGGGAAGACATTAGAGAATGGCGCTGGATAGATATAAATGATCTAGATAAAGAAGCTATAGCTCCTAATATCAAGCCGACTCTTAAGCATTTTGGTTTTTAGATAGTAAAAGGTTTCACTTTATGGACTTCAATAATGTTTTAGAAAGCAGAAAATCAATCAGAAAGTTCCAGCCAACTGAAATTTCTGAAGAAATAGTGCGGGAGATTTTAAGTTTGGCTCAACTGGCTCCTTCGGCCGGCAATCTTCAAGCCTATAAGGTTAAAATTGTCAGGACTAAAGATAAAAGAGAGTTGCTGAAAGAAGCGACTTTTACTAGAAATTTTACCAAACAAGAATCAATCATGAGCGCGCCGGTAATTTTTGTTATTTGCGCCGACCCGGCGGAATCGGAAACAGTATTTAAAGAGAGAGGGAAACTTCTTTATGCACTTCAAGATGCAACTATATTGGCGGCTTATTTGCAGCTTGTCATAGCTTCCAAGGGATTGGCTTCGGTTTGGATCGGATCTTTTAATGAGGATGAAGTTAAAAAAGCCCTGGCGCTACATAATAATTTGCGGCCATTAATTATGATCCCTTTTGGTTTTCCGGGTGGCGAATCAAGACCGAGAGAAAGGAAGAAATTGGAGGAAATTATTATTTAAATTTTTTAACAAATCCCGAGTTAATGGACAGAATACCACTTGTCGTGGTATTTTTGTTATATAAATAATTATTAATAATATGTCTAAAGAAGACAGATTCAGGCCCTACGCAGCTGCTTATTTAGTTTTAATGGAAGACGATAAAGTTTTACTTTCAAAACGTTATAATACTGGATATCAGGATGGGAACTATAGCTTAGTATCAGGACATTTTGATGGCGGTGAAACGGCTGGACAATGCATATCAAGGGAAGCATTGGAAGAAGCAAATATAGTAATTTCCCCTAAGGATTCAGAGGTGGTTCATGTGCTTCACAGATTTAGACCAGACCGTGAATATTTCGATGTTTACTTAAAAGTAAAGAAGTGGACCGGGGAAATCACAAATATGGAGCCTGATAAATGCAGTGAATTGAAATGGTTTAAATTAGATGCTCTCCCTGATAATATTGCTCCTGAAGTAAAACAGGCCTTGAATAAAATTAATGATAATATATTTTTTAGTGAACTTGGTTGGAATGATTAGCGGTTCGCTATGTTTATAACAGTTCCAACTATGTCTCGGACTCCGATAAACTCGTATAATTCTGGCTATTGGTTGTCATCTTTTTTGGTAAAGTTATAAAATATTAGTGTCATGGACAATTTCCGATATAAAACGGATTACAATTATTTTCTCAAAAAATTAGCGAACGGCGATAAGATTTTATTTGAAAAAAAATTTTCAAGAATGTTTGATTTTAGAAATCCGCAGACCAAAAGAAAAGAATTTAATTTAATCAGGAATAAAATTTATAAAGAATTAATTTCAAAACATGGGGAAAAATGCCAATTAAATTTATGTCCAGATTGCGGCGAAATAAAGAAATTTGACGTTGATCATTTTATACCGCTTTCAACTAATAAACTTAATAAGCTTTTAAGAAAATTAAAGCCTGAATTTGGGAAAAAAGTTGCTAGCCAAAGTTTCGGCTCTAACGATATTTCAAATCTAAGAATAGCATGTAAAAGGTGCAACTCTTTTAAAAAGCATAAAATTATCTTCTAAAGTCAAGGGGGTGGCTTCGGTCGATTTGATATAATAAACCGTTCGTTCCAATTGTATTCCAAGCTTTGCGCTGTTTAAATAGCCCTATTTCCGGGCTATTTTTAGCGGCGGGTTTAAAGCTTCTAAGCGATATGCTACTATTAGATTATGAAAAATAAATTGAAAAATGATAAATACAAGAAAAACCGGGGCGGATATTCGCGGTTATTGGAAATCAGCTGCGAAGGTTGCGGCCAGATTGTGGGATTTTATCAAAAGGACGGTCCCGGAATATTGAAAAGAATGTATCTGGACAGGATATATAAATCAAAAGATTACAGCGATTTGGCCGGCAAATCTTTTAAATCGTTGCCGCCGTTGGTTTGCCGGAAATGCGGGCGGCTCTTGGGCGTCCCGATGATTTATGAAAAAGAGAAGCGCCCGGCCTTCAGATTGTTTCAAGGGGCGGTTATCAAGAAAATCGTTAAATTTGAGCAAGCGTGTTAATTAATAAAAATAAAAATATGCTTAAAGCAGGCGCCGCTGGCGCGCCTTCGCGGTCGCGGGTTAATGGACAGTGCCCGGATTTTCGTGGTATTTTATTCATATATGACAGAGAGGTTTATTAAACAGATAACCCGGGCGGCGGGAGCCGCCGTTCTGAAGAAATTCGGAAAAGTCGGGCTTAAGTATACAAAAAAAGACGCGGCTGATATCGTTACTGAGGCGGATTTAGCGGCCAATAATATTATTATAAAAGCGATTAAACGGAAATACCCGTCTCACGCGATAATATCCGAAGAAACGGGCTTGTATCAGGTTGGTGCGGAATATTGCTGGATCATAGATCCGCTGGACGGCACTCGCAATTTCCTGCATAGAACGCCGCTGTTCGCGGTAATGGTCGGCTTAGCCTGCCGGGAGAAGATGGAACTGGCCGCGATATATAATCCTTGCACCGATGAGTTGTTTTTTGCCAAGAAAGGCCAAGGGGCTTTCTTGAACGGCAAAAAAATTGCCTGCTCGCGACAAAAAATCTGGGAAAACAGTTGGGGGATAGTCGGCTCCAATCTGACTCAGAAAAACGTGGCAAATTTGTATCAATTATTAAAACACGCGAAAAGAGAAAAATTTTGGATAAGCGCTTTGGGGTCGGCCGGTGTCAGCGCCATGTATCAGGCCGATGGCCGGAGAGACTGGCGAGTCTCTCGTGGCGGGGGACTATGGGATTATGCCGCTCCCTCATTGATTCTTTCCGAAGCGGGCTGCAAAGTTACTAATTTCCAAGGTAAGACCTGGTCTTTAAAGGATCGGGAGATGCTGGCGGCCAATAAGCCGCTGCACCGGAAATTATTGCAGATCATAAATCCTCAAGCAAAAATCTATGACTCTTAAAACCATCAAGCAAATCAAGAACAAGGTTAAAAACGAATGTTATAATCTGGGCCGTATCAACCCCTGGTTTTATGACCGCCATCTCTTGGCGGTGGAAAAATACGCCAATTTCCTGCTGAGCAGACTACCTAAAGCTGATCGGGAACTGGTCTTATTGGGCGTTTGGTTGCATGATATCCAAAGGGTCAGAGGAATAAAGGGCGATCATCAAAAAATAGGAGCGAGCGAGGCGAAAAAAATAATGAAAGAATACGGCTACCCGCCCGATAAGATCAAGAAAGTGCAGGATATTATCCTGTCTCACAGTTGCGACCGCTTGATGCCCCGAACATTGGAAGGGAAGATTTTAGCGACCGCCGACGCCATGACCCACTACGTGAATGATTTTTATTTGCAAATCGCCGTTACCGGCTGGGACAGCCTGGCCAAGTTCAAAGCTTGGGCTTTGGAAAAATTGGATCGAGATTATAACAAAAAGATATTTTTTCCGTTCGCCAAAAAAGAAATCAGGGTCAGGCACGCTATTCTTATGAAATTATTGACGATGAAATAATTAGCTAATTAAATTAATAAAAGTATGAAACATTGCGCTACTTGCGGCATGCCGCTGGAAAAACGAGAAGATTTTGCCTTAGGAGATGAAAATTCCGAATTTTGCGCTTATTGCACCGACGCCGCCGGCCGCCTTAAATCAGGGGAAGAAATTTTTGCCGGCGGAGTGGAATTTTTTATGAATAGTTTGGCCGCGGATCGCGCTCTGGCGGAAAGGGTGACCAGGAAAAACATGAGCCGTTTGCCATACTGGCAAGCCCATGCCTGCGAATCATTGAACGGCGACCTGGCTACCGACGAAGAATTCCAGGCGGCGATGGGAAAGTTATAAAAGTAATCCTGGGTTAATATCATCAGCTCGCTTAAGGCCGGTTCACCCTCCGAACCGGCTTTTAAAACCCGGCTAGTCCGGATGGTGATTGCCGACTATTGCGAATGGTTCGCAATTATGCTAGACTGCCATCCATATGGAGAAACTTAAAGAGCGGCTGGCCCGGGCCGGCCATAAATTGACCGGACCGCGATGGGCCGTCTGGCAGAAATTAATAGCGGCCAAACAGCCGTTTTCCGCCCAAGCCCTGTACCAGCAAATCAAAGGCGTTAATCGGGCGTCCGTCTATCGTGCCTTGCATCTCCTGGAGGAGCTGGACTTGGTGAACGTGGAAGTAATCGGTCAGGAAAAACACTATTGTCTGGCCGCTCCGGCCCATCACCACATCATTTGCCGGAACTGCGGCTATTTGGAAAAAGTCGAATGCACCCACGATCTGGGTCGCTTTCCACATTTCAGCCAGGTCAGCCACCAATTGACTTTGACCGGGCTGTGCCCTAAATGCCGTTAAATATATGAGTAAAAGAATATGGCTAGGGGCGATGGCGACCCTGTTTCTAATCATCGCCGTTTACTGGCTCATGCAGCGGCCGGATAAGCGGCCGGCCGGCGATTCCCATGGCCGTTTAACAGTAACAGCCAGCGTCTATCCGGTTTATTTTTTTTCCCGGGAAATCGGAGGCGACCGGGCGCAAGTCAAAAACATCACTCCGGCAGGCGTTGAGGCGCACGATTATGAACCCACGGCCCAGGATTTGATCAGAATAGAAAATAGCGACCTGGTAGTGCTAAACGGCGCCGGCTTAGAAAGCTGGGGCGATAATCTGGCGGCAAATCTCGACTCGCGGCAGAGCATGGTAGTCGCCAGCGCCGGACTGGCTGATTGGCAAATCGGGGAAGAGGGGCAAGAAAGGGCTGACCCGCATGTCTGGCTAAGCCCGGTTTTAGCCGTCAAAATGGTGGATAATATCAGAGACGGCTTCATTAGGGCCGATAAGGCCAATCAGGACTACTATGAAAAGCGGGCCGCGGCATTAAAGACCAGGTTAGCCGACCTTGACGTCCGATACCGGCAAGGTCTAGCCCATTGCCGGCTGAGTAATATCGTTACCTCGCATGCCGCCTTCCATTATCTGGCCCAAGCTTATAATCTGCAGCCGCTGGCGATAACTGGCTTATCTCCTGACGTCGAACCGTCGCCCGCCCAGCTGGCGGAACTCGTCAATTCCATTAAGGACAAGCAGATCAAGCATATTTTTTTTGAGCGCCTGGCGAGCCCGGCGCTGTCAGCCATGATCGCTCAGGAAGCGGGCGCCGCAACCCTGGTCCTTGATCCCTTGGAGGGATTGGTCGACGCCGATATCGCGCGCGGCCGGGATTATTTCACGGTCATGCAAGATAATTTGGATAATTTAAGAATCGCTTTGCAATGCCAATAGTCAACCATAGCCAAAACATCATTGAAATAAAGAATGTCTCTTTTTCCTATGGTCATAATCAGGTCTTGCGGGATGTTTCTTTGAATATTCATCAGGGGGATTATTTAGGCTTGGTCGGACCTAACGGCGCGGGCAAGACCACTTTATTAAAGCTGATTCTCGGTTTATTGGTACCGGATAGCGGGGAAATTCGGTTTTTCGGCCGGGAATTATCAAAATGTAAGGATTGGTCAAAAATCAGCTATGTGCCCCAGAAAGCCACCGGTTTCGATGTTAATTTTCCGATCAAGGTGGAAGAAGTCGTCTTAATGGGGCGCGCGGCGCAGCGCGGTCTGGGCCGTCCATATTCTCTGGAAGATAAGAAGCAGGCACGCTTAGCCTTGGAGCGGGTCGGGCTATGGTCGTTTAAGGACCGCCTGATCGGCGATTTGTCGGGCGGCCAGCAGCAGCGCGTATTTCTCGCCCGGGCCCTAGCCGGCGAGCCGCGCCTGCTTTTTTTGGATGAACCGGTAACCGGCATCGATCAGGCCAGCCAGGAGGAAATTTATGCTTTATTGCGGGAACTGAACCGGCAGGAAGGCCTGACTTTGATTTTGGTTTCGCACGACATCGAGCGGATCCTGGCCGAGGCCATGCATATCGCCTGTTTAAACCAGACCCTGGTTTGCCATGCTTCGCCGGCCGAATTCATCAAGGAAAGCGAATCCGGCGACATCCTGGGTCAGAATTTGAGATTCCTTTCCCATTATCATCATCATTAATATGTCCATCCTCGATATCTTCCAATATGGCTTCATGGTGCGGGGTCTGGCCGCCGGGCTGATCATCGGGGCGATCGCGCCGCTAATCGGCGCCTTTTTGGTTTTACGCCGTTATTCTTTGATCGCCGATACTTTATCACACGTTTCCTTGCTGGGTATCGCCGGCGGGCTGCTTTTAGGCGTCAATCCATTACTGGGCGCCTTGGCCGCCGCTGTCTTGGCCTCGCTGGGAATTGAGAAGCTAAGGACTTCACGGCGGATTTACGGCGAATCGGCTCTCGCCCTGTTCTTGTCCGGCAGCCTGGCGCTCGCCGTCATAATCTTAAGCGTGGGGCGCGGGTTCAACACCAATTTGCTGAATTATCTTTTCGGCAGCATCGTGACCGTTACCGCGGCCGATGTCGCCCTGATGTCAATTCTAGCGGTCATCGTCGTCGCGGTTCTCGGCTTTTTATATAAGGAATTAGTCTATATCACTTTTGACGAGGAGTCCGCCCAGGTTAGCGGCCTGCCGACCAAGCGTATCAATCTGATCCTGATCATCTTGGCCGCCGTTACTATCGCCTTGTCCATCCCGATTATCGGCGTATTGCTGATTGCGGCCATGATCGTGATACCGGTCGTCGCCGCTCTGCAGCTGAGACAAAGCTTCGGCGCGACCATACTTTATGCCGAACTGTTTTCCTTGTTTTCCGTCGTTACCGGCATCGTTTCGGCTTTCTATTTCGATTTGTCGGCCGGCGGCATGATTGTCATTATTATGTTGGCGATCTTTCTTTTGACTTATACCATCAAGAGCCGGCCGGCTGGCGGGCCTAAATTATAAAAAACGATGACCAGGCGTTTAAATTCCAAAAAATTACGGACTATTGATCCGGAGGCGGCCGAACGGCTCAGCCGCCAGATCAAACGTTCGGATATTTATCTGGTCTTGGAAGACGTATTGGATACTTATAATATCGGCGGCTTTTTTCGGCTGGCTGACGCTATCGGCGCCAAGAAGATCTATCTCTGCGGCGCGACGGCCACGCCGCCGAACAGCAAGATCCGGAAGGCGGCGGTCGGGACGGACAAGTTCCTGCCCTGGGAATATAAGGAAACGGCACTCGCCGCCATCGCTGATTTGCGTCAGCTGCCCGGCTTGCGGGTCGTGGCCGTGGAGCAGTGTCGCGCCTCAATCGACTATCGTCGTTTCAATTATGATTTGCCGCTGGCTTTCGTTTTCGGCAACGAAACCTACGGCTTGAGCAAAATCGCGCAAAAGGCTTCGGACGCGGTGGTAGAAATACCGATGTATGGCATCAATAAGTCATTGAATGTCATGATTGCGGCCGGTATTGTAGCCTATTTCGCCCTGGGGCGTCTCCGCCCCATCAGCCCAAGAGGGCACTGAGACAAAAGCCGGATAGGGCGGCCGTGTCGGATTTTTGGAATTTCCGTGATTATTCGCTATAATATAGTCATAATAAAAATTAAAAATTATTATGTTGTGGAAAAAAATCAAGCCGTATCTTATTTTGGGAGGCATTCTTTTGCCGGTAATGGCTTACGCCTCAAACCTCGGATCCGCTGAAGGCTCGCACATTCTGAGCTTCGGAACTGTTCTATTTTGGATTGCAGTCATTCTCTTGGCCGCTAAAGCCGCCTCTTTATTAGAGCGGTTCGGCCAACCGGCGGTTCTGGGTGAAATATTGATCGGCGTATTGCTGGGTAATTTGTATTTATTAGGCATCGACTGGCTGGAGCCTTTGCGGGGCAACGAATTGATTAAGTTTTTGGCGGAATTAGGCGTTGTCATTTTATTGTTCCAAATCGGTTTGGAATCTAACATCGCCAGCATGAAGAAGGTAGGCCTGCGCGCTTTTTTTGTCGCCTGTATCGGCGTGGTGCTGCCTTTTGTCATCGGCGCGTTTTGGATCGGCCCTTGGCTGATGCCCAACCAACCGTTTAATGCCTATCTATTCCTGGGCGCAGCTCTGACCGCCACCTCAGTCGGAATTACAGCCAGGGTTTTTAAAGATTTGGGCAAATTACAGACTAATGAAGCGCAGATTGTTTTAGGCGCAGCCGTAATCGATGATGTCCTTGGTTTGATAATTCTGGCGGTAGTCAGCGCGGTTGTCACCGCGGGATCGGTTAGCTTGATAAGTATATTATTGATTACGGCCAAAGCTTTCATTTTTTTGGCCGCCGCCATCATTGTCGGTAGCTTGGCCGCTCCGCGTTTAGGCTGGCTGTTTTCAAAGATCCATACTGGCGCGGGCATGAAGTTCACCTTAGCTTTGTCCATCGGTCTGATTCTTGCTTTTTTTGCCGAAAAAATCGGCCTGGCTCCGATTGTCGGAGCTTTTGCCGCCGGACTGGTCTTAGACGCAACTCATTTCCGTTATTTTAAAGATCATGGCTTGATCAGCGAATTAAAACAACTGGCGGAAACAGAGACTGCGGGAACCAAAGAAAAAATCCAGGCCGCGACGGAAAAACATGCGGAAAAACATATTGAAGAGCTGATCGAACCGCTCGGCTATTTTTTGGTGCCAATCTTCTTCGTGATGACCGGTTTCGATGTCCGCTTGGATTTGTTGGCTAATCTGCCCATACTCATCATCGCCTTAGGGCTTACCGTGGCGGCTTTTGTCGGTAAAATATTAGCTGGCGTAGCCGCCGGCAAAGTTAATAAGTGGATTGTCGGCATCGGTATGATTCCGCGGGGTGAAGTCGGCTTGATTTTCGCCATGATCGGCAAATCCTTGGGCGTGATCAGCGAGAGCATGTTCTCGGTCATCGTCATCATGGTCATTCTCAGTACCTTGTTAACGCCGCCGATCTTGACTTGGCTATTAAATAAACAAAAATAATCCTATGACTAGCGCTATTTTGCTATTAGCGATCGGTTTGGGGATCTTAATTTTCGGAGCGGAAATATTGGTTCGCGGTTCAGCCTCGCTGGCCAAGAAATTAGGCATATCAGCATTGGTTATCGGTTTGACCGTGGTTGCCTTTGGTACTTCCGCGCCGGAATTATTCGTTAATATTTATTCAGCCTACCACGGTAGCGCCGATATCGCGATCGGCAATATTATTGGCAGCAATATCGCCAATATTTTATTGATTTTGGGCGTCGCCGCTTTGGTCAAGCCTTTGAAGGTCAGCTCCGGCACCGCTCATAAAGAAATCCCTTTCGCTTTATTGGCTATAATTCTGGTATTTATCATGGGAAACGATAGCTGGATTGACGGCATGGCCTTTAATGCCATCACGCGGACGGACGGCCTCGCCTTGCTCGCGATGTTTGCTATCTTCATTTTCTATACCTTCGGGATCGCCAAGGCGGCCGGCGCCGGATCAGAAAAAGTCCGGGAATATTCGATTTTGGTTTCCATAGCTTTGACCATTGGCGGCCTGCTGTCCTTGGTCGGCGGCGGCAAATTGGTGGTAGATAGCGCGGTCGTCCTGGCCAAACTGGCCGGTATGTCGGAAGCGCTTATCGGTCTGACCATTGTGGCTGTCGGCACCTCTTTGCCGGAACTTGTTACCTCGGTAGTGGCAACCTATCACGGCCACAACGATATCGCCATCGGTAACGTCGTCGGTTCCAATATTTTTAATGTCTTCTGGATCCTTGGCGCGACTAGCCTGATTCTGCCGCTGCCCTTCAATCCGCTGGTTAACGTCGACGTTTTGGTTGGCGTCGCGGCTTCTATGGCCCTGTTCCTGGCGCTCTTTATCGGCCGTCGGCATATGATTGACCGTTGGCAGGGCGCAATTTTTGTTCTGGCTTATGTTTCTTATATCGCTTATTTAATCAGTCGCGGCTAAACATATGGATAAATCTTGGGCTAACCAATCAATTGACAGCGTTTTGCGGGATTTACGCACCAGCGAACAAGGCTTAAGTACGGCTGAAGCGAATAAGCGCCGCCAGGAACACGGGCTAAACCGTCTGCCGGCAGCTAAAGTAGACAGTCTGCCCATTATTTTCCTGCGCCAATTCCGGAGCCCGCTGATCTACATCCTATTGATTTCCGGCATTATTCTGTTTATTTTAGGCGAGAATATTGATGGATACATCATTCTCGCCATTTTATTATTCAACGCCGTATTGGGGACCATCCAAGAAGGGAAGGCTCAGAATACCTTGCAGGCCTTGCGGAAATTTGTGGAAACCCGAACGACGGTCCGGCGCGAGGGCCGGGAATTAATCATGCTGAGCACGGAAATCGTACCTGGTGATATTATTATCCTCTCGGAAGGAGAAAAGGTACCAGCTGACGCGCGCGTTTTGGTTTCTAACGGCCTGAAGGCTGATGAGGCCGCCATGACCGGCGAATCATTACCGGTTCCGAAAAATGAATTTGTGTTAAAGCATCGGGCTAATTCGCCGGCCGACCAGAAGAATATGGTCTTTAAGGGAACCAATCTGGTCGCTGGTCACGGCTTGGCTGTCGTCGTTGCTACTGGTTCGGAAACGGTTATCGGCCGGATCGCCAAGCAGATCGCGGCCATAGATACGGATACGCCGCTACAGGCGAATATCGCTTATTTGTCCCGCTGGATAGTTATGGCCGTCTGCCTGATCTGTACGATCCTTTCCGTCTGGGGCATATCAACCGGAAAACCGGCCGTTGAAATGTTCGCGACCGTAGTTTCCTTGGCGGTTTCAATGGTACCGGAAGGCTTGCCGATAGTCGTCACCCTTATCTTGGCGACGGGCGTCTGGCGGATGAGCAAGCGCCAGGCCTTAGTCAAAAAATTGCAAGCGGTCGATGCTTTAGGCCAGGCCAGGGTGATTGCCGTAGACAAGACCGGCACGATAACTAAAAATGAATTAGTGGTTAAAAAGGTTTTTGTCGACGGGCATTTATATGAAGTCAGCGGCATCGGCTATGAACCGCGCGGACAAATAAGCCTGAATGGTCAGTCGATAGACCCGGTCAGCCGTCCCGAGCTGCTCCTGGCCGGCCGGATCGCTTCTTATTGCGCGAGTGCCCGGGTAGTATTTTCCGAAGCCGACCAGCTCTGGCGGGTAGCCGGCGACCCGACCGAAGCGGCGCTCCTGGTTTTTTCCAAAAAACTAGGTTTTCATAAGGATAAATTAGAACAAAGCGATCCGATTTTATCTGAAATGCCTTTTGACTATCGCCTGAAATATCATGCCGTCATTTACCAACAGGAAAAAGAACGGGTGATGGCCGTAGTCGGTGCGCCGGAAGTCATCTTGGGCCTGGCGACGCGAGTTCGGCGGGACGGACAAAGCTTCCCATTAGGCGATACGGAACGACATGAACTGGAAGAGATTTTCCTGCGTTTCTCGCGAGCGGGCTTGCGGGTAATCGCTTTTGCCGTTCAAGCCGAGGTGCCGACAGGATTATCGCCGGAAAAGGTCGGAGCTTTGGATTTTCTCGGGTTTTATGCCATGCAGGACGCGCTGCGCGGCGAAGTAAAAAGCGCCATGGTCAAGGCGGCGGAAGCCGGCATCCGAGTGGTTATGATTACCGGCGACCACCGGGTAACTGCCCGGGCCATAGCAAAAGAGGCCGGCATTTACCATGACGGCGACAATATCCTGACCGGCGAAGATATCGACCGCCTGTCGGAAAAGGAGTTATCAAAGAAATTGAGCCGCACCTCCGTCTTCGCCCGCGTCAATCCGAATCATAAATTAATCATTATCAAAGCTTTCCGGGCGCGGGGCGAAATCGTGGCGATGACCGGCGACGGAGTAAATGATGCTCCGTCGCTCGTCGCTGCCGATTTGGGGGTGGCTATGGGTCGTATTGGCACTGAAGTAGCCAAAGAAGCTGCTGATATCATCCTGATGGATGATGATTTCGGCAGTATTGTCGCCGCGGTCGAAGAAGGCCGTAATATCTATCAGACGATCAAGAAGGTTATCCTTTATCTTTTTTCCACCAATTTGGGGGAAGTTATGGCTATAAGCGCCGCTTTGCTGCTCGGCTATCCCTTGCCTATCACGGCGGCTCAGATTATTTGGCTTAATGTCGTGACCGACAGTTTCCTGGATGTTTCTCTCGGCATGGAGCCGAAGGATCCCGACCTCTTGCACGGCAAATTCGGCAAATCCCAAAGATCGTTAATTGATAAAATCATGGCTCATCGGATGCTGCTAATGGCCCTGCCGATGGCCATTGCTACTGTCTGGCTGTTCAAGCATAATTACCCTGGCGACCTTAATCGGGCTCGGACCCTCTCCTTGACTCTTTTGGCCGTGTTCCAATGGTTCAACGCCTGGAATTGCCGGTCGGAAAAACAATCTATTTTCCGAATGAATCCTTTCGCCAATAAGTTCCTGGTAGCGGCAACGGCCGTAGTTATCGGCTTGCAGCTCTTGGCGGTCTATCATCCTTGGCTGCAACAGATCTTGCGGACGAGCGCCCTCAGTCTCTCGGATTGGCTGATGATCGTTCCCATCGCTTTTTCAATTGTCATCATTGAAGAAATCAGGAAATTTTACGTCCGGCATAGAGATCGTTAATCAAGCCGGTACGCCGCCCGCTTGCGGCCGCCTGTATTATTTGCTATATTGTTATTTACTTAATTAACTTATTTAAGCTTTAAGCTTAATAAAACTATATGAAAAAAATATTTTTTCCTATATTATTCGTCGGTCTGGTGTTCTTGGCCGGTTGCGGCCACCAGGCGGCCACGAACAATGCCGCGGTCAGCGGCGCTGACGGGACGATGCCGGCAGCCAACGAGATGGCCGCTATCACTCCTTCGTCTCTGGCAGCCGAATCGGGCATGAAGGTGTTAAGCATTATTCCTGAACAATCCAAGGCTCAGTATAGTATGAATGAGTTGCTGCGCGGCACGCCGACTTTAGTGGTCGGCAGCACTTCGCAGCTGGCCGGCGAAATCGGCGTCAAGACCGACCGCCCGGCGGCAATAAAAATCGGCGAAATCAAGCTGGATGCTGCCAGCTTCGTGACCGATATTGCCGCGCGCGATAAGAACGTCGTCGAGCTGATTTTCAAAGCCAACGAACCCCAGAATAAATATATCGTCTTCCAGCCGACCCAAGTTAGCGGTGTGCCGGAAATCTTGACGCCCGATCAGGGCTTCCCAGTCCGGATAGAAGGCAACCTGACTATTTCCGGCACCACCAGACCGGTTACTTTCGTCGGTGGCATCACCTGGCGTCAGGACGGCAGCCTGGTCGGCAGCGCGACTACTGACCTGACTTACGGCGACTTCGGCTTAAAGATTCCTGATTTTCCTTTCTTGTCCAACGTAGATCAGGTCGTCAAGCTGGAAATTGACCTGACCGCCGCCGCTAAATAAGGCCTGAGCCATAAAAAAGTCGATCCTGAATCAGCAACGGGATTGACTTTTTTATTGGCTTTAACTATAATTGTTTTACTTATAGTTAATATCAATTAATGTTTCAGGGGAAAGCTAAAATCGAATACGGCCTGATGATCATGACGGAGTTGGCGGCGCAGCCGGGGGAATATGTCTCCGTGTCTAATTTAGCCAAGAAATCACAAATTTCTTCTATTTATCTGATTCAAATAGCTAAATCGTTAAGGCGAGCCGGTCTGCTAAATAGTAAAGAAGGCGCGCACGGCGGCTATATGTTGACCCGGCCGGCTGATCAGATTTCTTTATTGTCGATTATCGAGGCTCTGGATAACAGTCTGGGCCAAGCGGGCGGCGATGGCCAGAAATTCTCTTGTCATCACCATGGTGCCTGGAACCTGATCGCCGCGACGGTCAAACAGAAGCTGGCGGAAGAAAACCTCGCTTCGTTAATCAGATTAAATAGATAATAATTTTATGAATGTCTTGGAAATCAAAGACTTGCAGGTCAGTATCGGAGACCAGCCGATCTTGAAAGAGATCAACCTGACCATCAAAGAAGGGGAAGTCTGCGTGGTCATGGGACCGAACGGTTCCGGCAAGTCCACGCTCTCGAGCGTCCTCATGGGGCACCCCGCCTATCAAGTCACCGGGGGCCGGATTTTTTTTCGCGGCCAGGAAATCACCGACAAGAAGCCGGAGGAACGGGCGGCCCTGGGTTTATTCATGACCTTCCAGCAACCGCGGGAAATCGAAGGTATTGATTTTTACCCTTATCTGTTCGATGCTTACAAATCCATCCAGGCGGCGCGCCAAAGCCCGGCGGCGACAGTCTTTGATTTTAAAAAAATGCTGGATCAGGAAGCGGCGGCCTTAAAAATACAAGATGACTGGAGCCGGCGGTATTTGAACAAGGGATTTTCCGGCGGCGAGAAGAAAAAAGCGGAAATGCTGCAGCTTGCTTTGTTTAAGCCGTCGTTCGCCATCTTCGACGAGATCGATTCCGGCCTGGATGTCGACGCCCTGAAAGTAGTCGGCCGGGCCATGAAACGATTCAAGAAAACCAAAACCAGCGCCCTCATCGTCACTCACTACCTAAGGATCTTAGAGCAGATACAGCCGGATAAGGTCGTAGTCATGTCGCAAGGCCGAATCGTCAAAACCGGCAGCCACAGCTTGGCTCAGCGCCTGGAAAAAGAAGGCTTTGAAAAATTAATCCGCCGCCAGGCAGCCGGCTGAATATGGGCAATCTAAAAGGGAAAAAATCGAAAAAAATTACGGCCCACAGTTCGATGTGGGATGCTTATAACGAAGCGTCGTATATGTCGCGCACCCGGGTCGGTCTTGATGAAGATCTGGTCCGCCTGATTTCACGCGAGAAACAGGAACCGGCCTGGATGCTGGAACGCCGGCTGGCCGCCCTGAAGATCTACCAGCAAATGTCTTTGCCGGCCTGGGGGCCGGATTTGACCAAGTTGGATTTGGAGCGGATAACTTATTATGCCAAAGCGACCGATAAGCAGAGCCAGACCTGGGATGACGTCCCGGCCGATATCAAGAAGACTTTTGATCGCCTGGGTATTCCGCAGGCTGAGCAGGAAGTCTTAGCCGGGGTCGGAGCGCAATATGAGTCTACCGTCATTTATCATAGCCTGAAAGAGAAATTCCGGCGCCAAGGCGTCATTTTCGAGGATATGGACGTCGCCGTGCGCGAACACGGCGATTTGGTCAAACCATATTTCATGCAACAGTGCATTCCGCCGACGCTCCATAAATTCGCCGCGCTGCACGGCGCGGTCTGGAGCGGCGGCACCTTCCTGTATATTCCCAAGGGCGTCAAGATCGAGTTGCCGCTCCAGGCGTATTTCCGCATGAACGCTAAAGGGATGGGGCAGTTTGAGCATACCCTCATCATCGTTGAAGAAGACGCCCAGGCTCATTATATCGAAGGCTGCAGCGCGCCGCGTTACGGCATCGATTCTCTGCATGCCGGCGGCGTGGAGATATTTGTGGCTAAAGGCGCCCGGTTCCGCTACAGCAGCGTGGAGAGCTGGAGCAAGGACGCCTATAATCTCAATACCAAGCGGGCCATGGTCCAGGCCGGCGCCCATATGGAATGGGTCGGCGGCAACTTTGGCAGCAACGTGACCATGCTTTATCCTTGCTCAGTCCTGATGGGCGAAGGCGCCACTGCCGATCATCTGGGGGTCGCGTTCGCTAACGAAGGCCAGATCCAGGATACCGGCGCCAAAGTCATCCACGTCGCACCTCAGACCAGTTCCAATATCGTCATGAAAAGCATCAGCAAATCAGGCGGCCGGGCCGTTTACCGCGGCCTGGTCGATATCGGTCCCAAAGCCGAAGGGGCGACGTCAAACATCAAATGCGACGCCCTGATTTTGGACGAACATTCCGCCTCCGACACTATCCCGATGATCAAAATCAAGAATGCCACGGCCGTCCTGGCCCATGAAGCGACGGCCGGCAAGCTCAATGATGAAGATATTTTCTACCTCCGCAGCCGCGGCTTGAGCGAAGCCCAGGCCGGGGCTATGATCGTCAACGGCTTCATCGAACCGATCGTCAAAGAATTGCCTTTGGAATATGCCGTCGAAATGAATCGGATGGTGGAATTGGAAATGGAAGGCAGCGTCGGCTAAGTAAACCTATGAAAATCATAACCGTCAACAGCACTGATCAGATCATCAATATACCCGCCCGTTCGGAAATTTTTTTATTCGATCATATCGGCGAAACCGCTTCACCGGCCATAGAAATAAACATCGCCAAAAAGGCGCGCGTCCAATATGTGAGCATCTGCGATCCCGCCGGCGATTTCCGACAATCCCGAATCATAAATATCGGTGAAGACGCTCAAGTCAGCGCCTATCAGGCTTATTTCGGGACCGGTAATTTGGATATTCAAATCAAGCAAATTATGGCCGCCCGGGCCGTCTTTAATAATCACGTCCTGTTCTACCAAACCGGCCGGCAGGAACTGCGGGTCCAGGATGACTATATATTCTCCGATCGCGGCACTAACGGTCATTTTCTGGTTACCGGCCTGGCGGAAAACCAAGCCGCTCCTCAGTATTATTCTGAACTGGTCATTAAACCAGAGGCCCAGCTGACAGATTCACGTATCGACATGCGTTTATACCTGCTGAGCCGGGAGGCTAAGGGCAATCTTTTGCCCAGCCTGAAGATAGACGCCAACGAAGTCAAGGCCAGACATGGCGCCAGCACTTTCCAGTTAGCGCCGGATGACTTATTCTATCTGCAAAGCCGCGGCCTGACCGAGAAACAAATTAGACGGCTGGTCATCAGTTCTTTGGCCCAACGCTTTACCGCGGGGATTAAGGATGTTTCAGCCAGAGAGCGCATCAGCCAGCTAGTCGAAGAACGGGCGGCTGCAAAAAAATAAACTTTATGATCCGTCGCAGTGATTTCCCAATACTAAAAAAGAAAATCGCCGGCCGCCCGCTGGTCTATTTTGATAACGCCTCGAGCGCCCAGAAACCGATGAGCGTTATCCGGGCGGTCAGCGACTTTTACAGAAAATACAATACCAACGTCCATCGCGGCTTCAACCCGCTGGCGGAAGAAGCGACCGGTCGCTATGAAGCGGCCAGGGAAGCGGTTGCCAGATTCATCGGCGCCCGCCGGGAAGAGATCATCTTTACCAGAGGAGCGACCGAGGGGGTAAATTTAGTCGCCCGGACCTGGGGGGAGACTAATCTAAAGAAAGGCGATACGGTCGTCTTAAGTCTAGCCGAACACCACGCCAATCTGGTCCCCTGGCTGCAATTAGAGGATAAGATCGGTTTCAAATTAGCCTACATACCAGTAAAGATCGACGGCTCGCTGGATTTAGCTGCCGCTCAAGAGTTGCTTCGTCGTCCCCGGGTAAAATTATTGTCTATCACCCAGGCTTCTAATGTCTTGGGCATATTTTATGATTTGTCAAAGCTCATCCGCCTAGCTAAATCTAAAGGCATTATGACGCTCGTCGATGCCGCTCAGAGCGCTACGCATCGACCTATAGATGTCCGCCGCCTGGATTGCGACTTCTTGGTCTTTTCCGGGCATAAGCTCTGGGGACCGACCGGCAGCGGCGTACTTTATGGCCGCCGGGAAATTCTGGCCAAGATGCCGCCTTTCATGGGCGGCGGCGATATGATCGATACTGTCTATATTGACCATTTCACTACTAATGAATTGCCTTATAAATTTGAAGCTGGTACTCCGGACATTGCCGCCGCCATCGGCCTGGGCGAAGCGGTGCGTTATGTCAATAAAATAGGCTGGCCCACCATTATCAAAACGGAACGGGAATTGACGAATTATTTTTTGCGCCGGATAAAAGTTTTGCCGTTCGTCCGAATCTTGGGAACGGCAAAGCCTAAATTGCCGGTCTTTGCCATGGTCATAGATGGAATCCATCCGCATGATGCGGCCGATCTCCTGGGCAGCGAAGGCATTATTCTGCGTCCCGGCCGGCATTGCGCCCAGCCGATACATGACCATTACGGCGTCCCGGCTAC
The DNA here is from genome assembly GCA_041651095.1 of Patescibacteria group bacterium. Taxonomy (GTDB): domain Bacteria; phylum Patescibacteriota; class Patescibacteriia; order Patescibacteriales; family UBA12465; genus UBA12465. The sequence goes on along the minus strand of JBAZJV010000003.1, from coordinate 102,647 downwards.
GCTGCGCGCCAGCCTCAGCTTCTATAATACTCGGACGGAAATCGATTATTTTATTAAAAAGCTAAAAGAGCTGCATCAGGCATTCAAATAAGCGTTATGGATATCTACGCGCAAAACATCCTGGATCACTATAAGCACCCGCGGCATAAAGAGCCGTTGCCGGCGGCCGATGCTACCGAACGGGGCAGCAACGCCAGCTGCGGCGATGATTTGATGGTGGCCTTGCAATTCAGCGGCCAAAAAATAAAAGCCTTGAGTTTCCAGGGCCATGGCTGCGCTATTTCCCAAGCCGCCATATCTATTCTGACCGAAGCATTGGTCGGCAAAACCAAAAACGCCGTCTTGGCTATGGATTTTAAGACTATCCAGAGCCTCCTCGGCGTTCCAATCAGCGAGCGACGCTATAAATGCGCCATGCTCGGTCTCTCCACTATCCAAAAAGCGATTAAAAAAGCTAAAGCTTAACTATTTGCCCGCTAATTGGCGGACGTATTTATAAGCGTTTAAAGCGGCAATCGTGCCTTGACCAGCCGCGACCGTGAGCTGCTTATGCTCCACCTGCGTGATATCGCCAGCCGCGAACAAGCCCGGCTGGCTGGTTTCGCAATGCTCGTTGACGATTATCTGATTAGCCGCGTCTAATTTGACCAGGCCGGCGACCAGATCGCTTTGCGCCTTGTGTCCGATTTCCACGAAAATGCCGTCTATCGGCAATTCTTCGGTCGCCCCGTCCGGATTATGCCGGAGAGTGGCGCTTTTTACCTTGGTGTCGCCGTTTATCTTGATTACCTCCGAATCCAGATGGATCTTGATGTTCGATCGCTGCTTAACCTCACTGACCAGGCTTTCAAAGGCTTTGAAGGTAGCGCTCCGGTGGACCAGATGCACTTCCGAGCCGATCTTGGACAGGACTTCGGCGGCATCCAGAGCCGAATTGCCGCCGCCGACGACGATCAGGCGCTGTCCTTTGAAGAATTGGCCGTCGCAGTTGGCGCAGTAAGAGACCCCTTTGCCGGCGAATTCCTTTTCGCCCGGCACGCCCAGATAGCGAGGAACCAGGCCCAGCGCGAAGATGACGGTCTTGGATTCATAACCGGCTTTATCCGTAGTCACGCTGAAATTTTGGCCGTCGTGCGCGATCTTGGTGACTGTTTCCAAATTTATGTCATAACCGGTATATTTCGCTTGTTTTTCCAGGCGCTCATTCAATTCCAGGCCGGTAATCAGATCAAAGCCCAAATAATTCTCAATGTCGCCGGCCAAACCGATCTGCCCGCCGATATCCCGGCTCAAGAGCAAGGTTTTCATTTCCCGCCTTTTGGCATACAAAGCCGCGGCCAGGCCGGCCATGCCGCCGCCGATGACGATAGTGTCGTACATAATTTATTTATTAGTTTCACTACTCACTCTTATTTAACTCCTTATGCGCGCGGCCGTCAACTTCGTAGTTGGTATTTTGGGTTTCGAAGAAATTGACCAGTTCCAGGGTGTCCGTCGCCGCCGCCATCCATTTGGCCGGATTAGTTACCTTGAAATGCGGCTCGAAGCCTAATTCTTCCAGGCGGCGGTCGGCGACATACTGGACGTATTGATTGACGTAATTAGCGTTCAAGCCCAGGATGCCGCGCGGGAACATGTCCTGATTATAGGCATTTTCCAAATTGACCCCGTCGATGATGATTTTCTGGATTTCCGCGCTGAATTCGGGCGTGACGATCTCCGGATTTTCTTCCAAGATAGTCAGGATCAGATTGATGCCGAATTTCAGGTGCAGGCTTTCGTCGCGCAGGACCCAGTCGATGAGCGAGCCAAAATTGCGCAATTGCCGCCGCTGCCGGAAGCTGAGCGCCACCATGAAGCCGCTATAGAACCAGATGCCCTCCATGACGATATTATAGGCGACCAGATTGCGGACGAAATCTTTTTTGCCGGCCTCGGTCGTGACATCCAGGCTGTTTTCCGTCATCCGCGTCAGATAATTGGTGATAAAGTCTTCCTTAGCCTTGATGGAGGGGGTTTCCAGATGCTGCTGGAAGATCTTCTTGCGGTCGACCGGAAAAGTCTCAAGCACATATTCGAAAGAAACGCAGTGATTGGCCTCTTCCCACATCTGCTTAGCCAGATAAAGGTGCGCTTCCGGCGCCTTGATATAAGGATAGACGCCTAAAGCCAGGGTCCGGTTGACGATCAGCTCCGAGGGATTGAAAAAGCTCATCAGGAAGCTGACGGCGTGGCGTTCGTCTTCGGTCATCTTTTTCCAGTCTTCCAGATCTTCGCCTAAAGCTATCTCATGTGGAAACCAGGTATTGGCGACGGCCTGATTATATAAATCGTAGGCCCATTGGTATCTTATGGGGCGCAGATTCATGTCTTCATTCAGTGGTTTGCCTAATATCATATGTTTATATTCATTAATGTTTAGGGTTTTACTGGCAGCTGTCGCATAAGAGCCGCTCCTGCGGATCCACGGGGCAAGACTGCCCGATTTTAAATTCCTGGTTCAAAGGTAATTGATCGGCCGCCATATCCGTTGAGACCGCTATTTCCGGCGCCTTGTTCAGCGGTTGAGCGGCCGGCACTTTCTCCGGCACCGGAATATTGACCAGCCCTGATGCGGCTTTATCAGCCAGGATGGCGCCGAAACCTTTTTTACCGACGCTGACTGACTTATTAACCTTAATGGTGCTCTGTTCGGCCGTATGGCGCGGTTTCATATGCAGATAATACGTAGTTTTTAGGCCCTTTTCCCAGGCACCCAGATAGATTTGCATGATTTCCTCCGTATCGCGGGTGGCCAGATACATGTTGCGGCTTATCGCCTGATCGACCCATTTCTGGGCGCGCGCGGCTACTTCCACGAAAGCGGCCGGCTGGACCGAGAAAGAATCCTTATATATCTTCTTGATTTCTTCCGGAATGCCGTCGATATCGGTCAGGTCTCCTTGCGCGATCAGGATTTCCTCGCGCTTGCTTTCCCAGATGCCCAGTTTCTTTAATTTTTCAACCAGATTGAAATTCAATTCCAGATATTTGCCGGATAGGGTGTTGCGGCTGAAAATCTGAGCAAAGCGCGGGTCGATGCCGGTCGAAGTGCCGGCGATCAGTCCGATATTCGCGGTCGGAGCGATGGCCAGCAGGGTAGCGTTGCGCATGCCGCGCTTGACCTTGGCGCGGAGCGATTCCCAATCTAAACGGGCCGTTCGGTCCACCGTCAGTTTCTCGCCGCGATCATTTTCCCAAATCGCCAACGTGTCATAAGGAACCAGTCCTTTGGACCAGCCGGAACCGGCGAAATTGGCATAGCTGCCTTTTTCCGCCGCCAGGTCGGCGCTGGCGCCGATGGCCTGGTAGCTGATAAACTCCATGATTTGGTCGCTTAGGTCGTAAGCAGCCTGGCTGTCATAAGCGATATTAAGCCTTTCAAACATATCGGCCAGACCCATAACGCCCATGCCGACCGCCCGGTTATTATGGTCCGAGTTGCCGGCCTCCGGAATCGGCGGCTGATTGATATCGACCAGGTTATCCAGTTGCCGGACGCCGGTCCGGACGCTTTCTTTGAGCAGTTCCCAGTCTACCTCTTTCTCCGGCGTCAGATGGCGCGATAAATTTATCGACATCAAATTGCAGACCGCGACGTTGTCCTTATCGGCCGGTAAGGTGATTTCCGTGCAGAGATTGGAACTATGGATAGTGCCGGTGTTATTGTTAAGCGCCCGGACGTTGGCGGCGTCTTTCCAGGTCAGCCAGGGATGGGAAGTGCCCTGCAGGGAAACGATCATATTATTGAACTGCTCGGTCGCCGGGATTTTCTTAAAGATTCGCATCTGGCCGGCTTCCGCCATAGCCACATATTCATTGTAACGCTTGGAAAAAGCCTCGCCGTAGAGATCAACCAGGTCCGGCACGTCATTGGGATCGAATAAATACCAGCTGTCCTTGTTCTTGACCCGTTTCATGAATTCGTCGGAAATCCAGGCCGCGATGTTGGCGGTTCGGGCCCGGCGGTAATCATCGCCGGCATTCTGCTTCAAATCCAAAAAATCCTGAAAATCAATATGCCAATTTTCCATATAGAAACAGAGCGCGCCCATCTTCTTGCCGGCGCGAGAGATCGCCCGGATGGTGGAATCGATGATATGCAAAAAAGGGATCGGCCCGGAAGAAAAGGTATTGTTGGTAGAAATCGGCGAACCGTTGGCGCGCAACTTGGTGACAGCCAGGCCGATGCCGCCGGTCGCTTTGGACAGCTTCATCACGTCGGCGACGGTTTTTCCGATATGGCCGATATTGTCTTCCATGTCCATCAAAAAACAATTGCTCAGGCGCGGCGAAGTCGTGCCGGCATTGATATTGGTGGAACCGCCAGCTACATATTCCAGCTTGGACATCTTATTATAGAAACGGATGGCGGTTTCGGTCGCTGCTTTTTCCCGGCTGGCCATACCCATCGCGATGCGCATCCAGAAATATTGCGGCGTTTCCTGCAGCTTCTGAGCGGCGTTCTTGATCAGATAGCGGCTGCGCATGGTTGATAAGCCGGTATAGGTTAGTAAAGAGTCGCGGCGGAGATCCAGGGCATCGGCCAGGCGGTCCAGATCAAAGACCTGTAAATCCGGAGACAAGATCTTTTCGTCCTGACCGCGCTTCACATAAGCGGCAAAACCATCGCGATGCTTCTGCCGCAAGTCGTCGTCATTCCGGAAATCGCCCAAAACTTCCTTATAAATGATTTTTAAGAGCAACCGAGCGGCAATAATGTCGAAATCCGGGTCATCTTTGATATTCTGGACCGTGGCGTTGATGACCGCGTTATCCAGTTCCGTGGTCGTGATGCCGTCATACAGGGTTAGGCTGGTTTCCGTGGCGATTTGAGTAATCTTAGCCTCTTGATCCGGCAATCCAGCCGAAGCGACCGCAATGGCCTGATTGATCTTGTCGGCGTCGAACGGTTCTTTTTTGCCGTCTATCTTAACTATGGTCAGTGACATAGAGATGTTTAGAAACCGAAGATAGGGTATAACCTCAATTTCTATATATAGTGTATAAAGTACTATTTATTATACCATATACAGTATAAAGGGGCAAGCCGCTAGGATTAGCTATTTTTATGACATAGACTGAAAAACGACCCTGGTTTGATTGCCGGGGGTGTTGATAACTTGACTCCGAACATTTTTTTGGGCCGTTGACACTACTATTTACAAAATTTAAAAAATTAATTATCATACTAAGCTATATAGTTTTTTAACAATTAGGAAATAAAATCAATAAACCATAAATCCGAGGAGGATACAACGATGAACAAGCAGATTAGCAAGATCGATGCTTTTTTTAGAAAAATCGACAAATCGGGGCTAGCTCTAAGCTATAAGGATGTTCGGATGGCAACCGGATATTCCGACATTATCCCGAGCGACCAGAGGATGGTTACAAGTTCCAAGTTTTCTACTAATGTAATGCTTAAAATACCGATTATCAGTTCGCCAATGGATACGGTAACCGAATACAAAATGGCGATCGCTATGGCTAAGACTGGCGGCTCGGGGATCATCCATAAAGCCTTGTCTCCTAAAATGCAGGCTAGCATGATTGGCAAAGTCAAACACCATTTATCTGCTTTTATTAGCGACCCTATTTGCATAAAACCAGATGATACGGTGGGCGGTGTGATCAAAATGGGTAAAGAAAAGGGTTATAAATTTTATAGTTTTCTGGTTAGAGACGGTTCCGGCAAAATCATCGGCTTAGTTACGCATAACGATTTTGATTTCTGCCCAAATCCGGATAAAAAAATATCGGAAATTATGTCCAAAGAAATAATTTTCGGTAAATCCGGAACCACTATTCAGCAGGCCTATAAACAAATGTTGGAAAATAAGAAGAAAATTTTACCAATCTTTAACCGTGACGGCAGTCTGAAAGGCATTTATACCTGGGCTGATGTCACAAGAATAGTCCTAAAGAGTTCCGAAAAATATAATGTCGATAGCTCTGGCAGCCTGATAGTCGGCGCAGCCATCGGCGTTGGACCTGATCTAGAAGAACGGATGGAATTGCTAAGCCAAGAAAAGGTTAATGTGGTAGTTATCGATACCGCCCATGGTGACTCTAAGAAGGTGATAGAAACTATAAAATTCTGTAAAAAATACTATCCGCATATCGATGTCGTAGCTGGAAACATATCCGAACCCGATTCTGCCAAACGTCTGGTAAAAGCCGGGGTCGATGGCATTAAGGTCGGCCAAGGACCTGGGTCAATATGTACGACCAGGATAATCGCCGGCATCGGCTGTCCCCAAGTTACGGCGATATATAACTGTTCTAAGGCGGTCAGGGGATCGGGAGTTCCTATTTGTGCCGATGGCGGCATTGAATTTTCCGGCGATATTGCCATTGCGATTGCCGCCGGAGCAGACAACGTCATGCTTGGCAGCGTTTTAGCTGGAACCACCGAAACTCCCGGCGAAATAATCAGGCGCGGCGGCCGAACCGTCAAAATCTACCGTGGTATGGGTTCTTTGGGCGCCATGATAGATAATCAGGCTTCCAGAGAACGTTACGGACAAGGCGGAATAACCACTACTGATAAATTGGTGCCAGAAGGAATTGAGTCAGAGGTCGACTATAAGGGTAACGTCGAAATCGTTCTTAGTATGATGATCGGCGGCTTAAGGGCCGGCATGGGTTATGTTGGAGCAAAAAACCTAAGCAGTCTGCACAGAAAAGCAAACTTTCATCTAATAACGAACTCTGGGCTAACCGAATCCCATCCCCATGGCTTAACTAATATCCAGGACGCCCCTAATTATCATTACCGGGGCGAAAAACTCTAATTTTTTCATTTTTTTTCATTTTTTTAACAAAAACCAAGCCGCTAAAACAAGCGGCTTTTTTATTGTTAAACCTTTGCCTAAAAATCGTGATTTTGCTATAATTGATTAATCAGATCAAGATAAATTGAGATTTTTTAATTTAAATAATAAGCCTTAACCCCATCATTTATGAGTATCCGCGGATTTTTTACCAGAAAGAAGATCATTTGGATTATCATCATCCTGTTGATCGGCGCCGGCGGTTGGTATTTGGTCAGCAAAGGGAAAAATAAGACCGGCAATATCCAAACCGCTCAGGTCAGCCGACAAGATATCCGACAGACCGTGCTCACGACCGGGCAAGTGGTAAGCGCCTTGAACCTTAATTTAAGTTTCCAGACCAATGGCGTGGTCAAAAAAGTTAATGTCAAATCGGGCGATAAAGTCAAAGCCGGAGATATTTTAGCTATTCTTAACCAGGCTAATGCCCAAGCGACTCTTGTCAGCGCCCGAGGCGCCCTGGCTCAAGCTCAGGCGAATTACCAGAAAGTCCTGGCCGGTAGCACGCCGGAGCAAATCCAGGTAGCCGAAAAAGCGGTTAACGCCGCTCAGGTAGCCTATGACAATTCCGTCAGTCAATTGGCCACGGTACAACAATCCACCTCTGCGGCTATAGACCAGGCACAATCCACCTTGAACGACTTGCAATCTCCGACCACCCAATCCGATAACAAGCGGTCGGCTATCGTCGTCACCATCGCCAACCAATTAGCCGCGGCCCAATCCGCTTTGGATAAAGAAAATCAGATCTTAAGCGACAATAATCTGAAGGACACTTTCAGCGTTTCCAATGCCGGCAGCCTGATCAGTTTCCGTAATGATTACGATCAGGCTCTGCCTCTCTTAGCCAAGGCGAACACTAGTCTGGCAGCGGCGCAAGCTTATAAGAGCGATGCGAATATCAACCAGGCGGTAAGTGACGCCATAAACGTCCTAAACAAGAATGTCAGCGCCTTGAATAACTGCTTTTCGGCCCTGTTGAATTCAATTCCCAGCGCTAAGATCACCCAGGCGCAAATTGATGCTTATAAAACCTCCGTCAATACTTATCAAAGCAACGAAAATGCCGGCCTCTCCAGCATCCGGAGCGCTCAGCAAGCCTTGACCGATGCTCTTACCGCCGCGCAGAATGCCTTGACCAACGCGAATCTTTCGGCCAAGCAACAGGTTACTTCCGCCCAGAACCAGATCAACAGCGCCCACGCCGCCTGGCTGCAGTCGAAGGCTAACCTGGCTCAGATGCAAGCCAAGGCTCAGCCGGCCGATATCAGTGCCGCGAAAGCCCAAATCCTCTCCGCTCAGGGCCAAGTAGACGCGGCTCAAGCGGCCTTCGACAATACGATTCTCAAGGCGCCGGCCGACGGGACGATAACCCAAGTAGATACGAAAGTCGGCGAGCAGGCTAACGCCCTGCAAGAAGTGATGGTCCTGCAGGATATCAACGCTCTGCACGTCGAAGCTTATGTCAGTGAAGCTAACATCGCCGATCTGAAATCCGGCCAGACCGTGGATTATACTTTTGACGCGCTTGGCCCGGATCGGCATTTCCCGGGCACCATCCTGACTATTAATCCGGCCTCTACCGTCATTTCCGGAGTCGTTGATTACTTAGTCAAAGCTGATTTCCCGCCTGTGCCGGAAATCAAGCCGGGCATGACGGCTAATCTGACTGTCTTGGTGGCCGAGAAAAAACAAGCTTTAGCCATACCTAGTAGCGCTATTATCAATCAGGATGGCCAAAGTTCGGTCAAAGTGATAGATAATCCGCAAACCAAGAGCTACCGGACAATACCGGTCGAGACTGGTTTGTCGGCTGACGGCGGCCTGACGGAAATAACGGCCGGCTTGGAAGCGGGACAGGAAATCGTCACCTATATCAAGCCTTAAGTTATGGAACTGATCAACGTCATTAACTTAAGCAAGAATTACGGCAGCGACGGGGTAGTGACGCCGGTGCTGCACGACCTTAGCTTTAAGATCAAACAAGGCGAATTCGTAGCCATCATGGGGCCCTCCGGTAGCGGCAAATCAACGCTCATGCATATCCTAAGCTTCCTGGACCGGCCGACGAACGGCAGTTATAAGTTCGACGGCCGCGATACCGAGGATTTCGACGATGACTATCTGGCTCAATTACGGAATGAACGGATCGGCTTCGTCTTCCAGTCTTTCAACCTCCTGCCGCGCACGACGGTCCTGGATAATGTCAAATTGCCGCTGATTTACAGCAAAAAGAAAAATCACGACCAACTGGCTAAACAAGCCCTGGCAGCCGTCGGCTTATCGCACCGGCTCTCTTATTATACCAACCAGATTTCCGGCGGCGAAAAGCAGCGCGTCGCAATTGCCCGCGCCTTAGTTTGCGATCCGGCCGTCATCTTCGCCGACGAGCCGACCGGCAACCTGGACTCTAAATCCGGCAATACGGTCATGCATATCCTGCAGCGCCTGAACGAAGAAGGGCGGACCATTATTTTGGTCACCCACGAAAGCGATACGGCCAACCATGCCCAGCGGATCATCCGGATCAAGGATGGCCGCCTGGTGGAAGATGAAAAGGTCAAACACCGGACGATCGCCCAAACCGATAAGGAATTGACTAAATAACCCGACTAAGCGCTAGAATCTTTGTGAATTTCAGTTCCACTATCAAATTAGTCATCAAAAACCTGCGCGCCCGGAAGGGCCGCTCTTTGTTGACTATCCTCGGCATCGTCATCGGCGTCGCCGGCGTGATCGTCATTATCGCCTTAGGCGCCGGCGCCCAGAGCCTAATCCTGGGCCAAGTGACCAAGCTGGGTGCCGATTTGCTCAGCATCCAGCCAGGGAAGAGCAATGAAAAGGGCCCGCCCGCCCAAATGTTCGGCATCGTCATCACCACGCTCACTAATGGCGATGCCGCCGCCCTGCGCGACGGCTCTTTGCCTTACGCGAAAGCAGTCAATGCCAATGTCCGCGGCACGGCGACGGTGACCTGGGGCAATCGGACCATTGATACGAATTTCGTGGGCACCGATTCTTATTATCCGCAAGTGGTCAGCCTGACCATGCAAGCCGGCGATTTTTTTGACGCCCAGCAAGACCAGGGCAACGCTAACGTCGTGGTCCTGGGCTCGACTGTCGCCGATGGGCTGTTCGGCGGAACCGGTGTCAATCCGCTCGGCCAGGTCATTAAAGTCAGAAACGCTGCCAATACGGAGGCGGGCGGCATACCTTTGCGCGTCATCGGCGTCACCGCCCCGCTCGGCACCTCCTTCTTTCAAGACCAAGATGATCAGATCTTGTTGCCTTTGACCATCGGCCAACAGCAACTATTAGGCATCCGTCATTTGCAAGCGATCAATATCAAGGTAGCCGGCGACGCCTATATCGATTTGACTATCAACGATATTAAGAATGTATTGGACCAGCGTCACCGTATCAAGACTGAAGACGACGTTGACTATACGATCCGTAACGTGGCGACAGCCGTGGACATGCTCTCGACCATTACCGACGCCTTGCGGCTATTTTTAACGGCGATGGCCGCGATTTCCCTGATTGTCGGCGGTATCGGTATCCTGAATATCATGCTGGCCACCGTCGGCGAACGAACCAGGGAAATCGGCTTGCGCAAGGCGGTCGGAGCGACTAACGGCACGATCCGGCGTCAATTTTTGATCGAAGCCGGTCTCCTGACCGGCCTGGGCGGCATCGCCGGCATCATTTTGGGGATTATCGCGGCTTATCTTACCTCTCTCTTGATGCAATATTTAGGTTATGATTGGGCTTTCGTGATTTCTTTTTCCTCGATCTGCCTGGCCGTCGGCGTTTCCGTGCTGACCGGCATAATTTTTGGTCTTTATCCCGCTTTTAAAGCCGCTCGACTCGATCCGATAGACGCTTTGCGTTACGAATAAATTATGTATCGCGCTTTCCAACAATCAATCAAGGTCTTATCCGCCAACCCGGTCCGGACCATACTGACGACTTTAGGCATCATGATCGGCATCGCGACGGTGATCCTGGTCTTGTCGGCCGGCGCCGGTTTTCGCGGTCTTATTGACAACCAGCTGCAGGCTTACGGCGCCAATACTTTATTTGTCGAAACCCGGGTGCCGCCGACCACGAAGAACCGCAATGCCGGCGTGACCAGCGCCGATACCAGCCGGGCCGCTTCGGCTGTAGCGATTACCACTTTAAAGAACCGCGATCTCGATGATATCAAGAAATTAGGCAACGTCGTTAATGATTACGGCATGGTCGTAGGCCAAAAAGTGGCCAGCTACCGCGATGTCAGCAAAAGCGTCTTATTTTACGGCGCCTCGGCGGCGCGCTTCGAAATCGATAAGAGCACTCTGAAAGCCGGCCGTTTTTGGAGCGCCCAGGAAGACAACGGTGCCGCCCAGGTGGTCATTCTGGAAAGCAAATTGGCGGACGATCTGTTCGGCAACGAGGACCCGATCGGGAAGTTGATCCGTCTCGGCGACCTTAATTTCCAGGTAATCGGCGTCTATAATCCGCTGGGGGCGTTAAGTGGCAGCGGCGACGAAATGCTCTACGTCCCGCTCGTCACCGCTCAGAAAAAATTATTGGGCATCGATTATCTATTGATCGGCATCATCCAGGTTCAGAATCCGGACATCGCGGATTCGACCGCCGAAGATATCAAGCTCCTGCTGCGGCGCAACCATAACATCACTGACCCGGACAAGGACGATTTCATGGTCATGACGCAAGCCCAGGCCATGGAAAGTTTCAATGTCATCTTCAACGGCATCACGATCCTGCTCATCGCGATAGCGGCTATTTCGCTAATCGTCGGCGGGGTCGGGATTATGAACATCATGTACGTGGTCGTGACCGAACGGACCGCCGAAATCGGTTTAAAAAAGGCCTTGGGGGCTAAAAATAGCGATATCTTAACTGAATTTTTAATTGAATCCATCCTGGTGACTATTTTGGGCGGCGCTATCGGCATCTTATTGGGCAGCGTCTTGGGCTGGCTAGTGGCGATTATTGCCGAGGTCAGCGGCCTGGCCTGGCCATTTACCGTACCTTGGTATGCTATCGTCCTGGGTTTCGGCGTTTCCGCCGCCATTGGTATCGCTTTCGGCGTTCTGCCGGCCAGGAGCGCCGCCCAGCTTGATCCGATAGAAGCTTTGAGCCGTGAATAGTTTGAAATAATAGATTTTGAGGGTCATGCCAATCGGTGTAATTTTTTAAATTTTTCTGATATAATGAAAAGAGTTGATCTTTTGTCTTAGCCTCCTCTAAAATTAAAATAATTTCAACCATATGAAAAAGTTTTTCCTCCTTGGCATCGCCTTGCTGGCGCTGACAGCTTCCTTATCTTTCGGGCTGGCCGCTCAAGCGGCCGCGCCGACCTTGTCGCTGACTAGCGGTGATGGCGACGACGTAAAAATAGACGTAACCGGCAACGCCAGCGCGAGCGTCATCATGTATTACCAGAAGAGCGACGGCATCACTCGTTCACAATTTCTGGGCACGACCAATACCAGCGGGACTCTGGGCATTACGGTAAGCACCGCAAATTACGGCATCGCGCCGGAAAGTTCGATTCACGTAACGGTAGGCGGCGTTGCCTCCGCCTACGTCGCCTGGCCGTACAATTCGAACACCTCTACGGGCGCTATTAGCTTCAACCAAACCGGCCTGGTTATCACCAAGGGACAATCGACTACCTTAAACGTCAATAACGTCGGCAACAACCTGCTCTACATGCTGAATAACTCCAATCCGCAAATTGCTAATGTCAGTATCAGTAATAACCAGGTAACGTTGACGGCTAACACCTACGGCCAGACCGTAGTGACGGTCTGCGCCTTAGGCACGACCTCTAATTGTACAAGCGCTTATGTCACCGTCCAGAACGTCGGCGCGCAGTCGCTCACTTTCAGCCAGACCAGCCTGACTATCGCCTATGGACAGAGCACGACCGTTTCCATCCTGAGCGGGGCCGGGAATTACACGATTTTGAATAATTCCAATCCCAGTATCATCTCGGCTTCGCTGGATAATACGACTATTACCCTTAAAGCGAATAACAGCAGCGGCCGGACTTCGCTTACGGTCTGTACGACCAATATGAGCGCCTGCGGCATCATCAACGCCTCGGCCGGCAGCGTCACTTCCTCCTCTTTGGTCTTCAGTCAGACCAGTCCGTCCTTGACTGTCGGACAGTCTTTGAATATCCCGATTTCCGGCGGCAGCAATTACAGCATTTCGTCCAATTCCAGTTCCAATGTCGTCCTGGCCAGCATCAGCGGCAGCAACAGCCTGAGCCTGGTCGGCAACAGCACCGGCTCTTCGGTCGTTACGGTTTGTGCCTCTAACGGCAACTGCGGTTCGGTAACGGTGACGGTCAGTTATGCGACCAGCGGACCGATTTCACTCAGCCAAAATAACCTTTGGCTCCAAGCCGGCCAGGCGGTCAGCGTCACGGTTTCCGGCGGCACCTATCCTTATAGTCTGGCCGATAATACCGGCAGCAATATCTTCCAGGCCAATCTGAACAATAATATCCTGACGCTCACCGGCGTCGGGGCCGGCAATGGCACGGTCAACGTCTGCTCGGCGGCCGGCGCTTGCACCCAATTATCGGTACTGGTTAACGGCGTCAGCACCAACAGCCAACTGACTTTCAGCAATAACAATATCTCCCTGAATATCGGCGGCACGACCGATGTCAGTCTCTTTGGTACCGGCGGTTACTATATTTCCAGCACCAATAACCAGAATGTCGCCTCCTTCGCCCTGAATAACAATAAAGTCACGGTGACGGCGCTCAGCGCCGGCAGCGCTAACGCCACGGTTTGCCAGAGCAGCGGACAGTGCGGCGTCATTTACGCCACGGTGGCCGGCACCAATACGACCGCAACGCCGCCGGTTCTGGATCCGGCTAATCCCACTCTCGGCGTCGGGCAAAGCCGGGTCGTTAATATTTCCGGCGGCTCCACCAGCAATTATTCTATTTCCTCCAATTCCAACCCGACTATCGCTCAAGCCAATATCAATAATGCCAGTTTGATTTTGGTCGGCAAGAACGCCGGTTCCACGGTGATCGTCGTCTGCGCCGCGACCAATAATTGTTCCTCGCTGGCGGTTACAGTCAATAATCAGAGCACCACTAATAGCAACAATAGTAGCGGCAGCAACACCAGCTCCGGCTCAGGGACGACGGACAGCACTTTGCAGCAGATCAGCCGGGAAGCGCAAAACTTGGGTGGCGGGGATATTACCGCCGTACTAAGCAGTCTGGGTTTGACGCGCAATCAAAATTCCGAAAACGCCAATCTTAACAAGTATGTCGCCCCTTTGATCAAGGGACTGACTATGACTACGGCGCAAGTCAATGGCCTCAATTATTTTATCACCTACGGCACGCCGGGCACGCTGAAACTAGGAGCCGGGGAAAGGGCGGGTGTCCTAAGTTCTTATTGGCAAGCCTTTGCCAAATTGCCGAGTAACGCGTCCGAATGGTCGGATGCCATTAAGATCGCCCTGGGCCGCTGGCCGGGCGAGACCAGCGCCAAAGCGGAAACCCAGGCTAAATCCGAATTCTTAAAAGTCTATAATCGGGCGGCTAATATGCAGAACGCGCATGACGCTAACGCCATCACTATCATCGCTTACGGTCTGCGGCCGACCAGCCGGAATACCAATAGCGAAAAACAGGCGATCAAATCCTTCCGCGCGGTTTATCGTCACGACCCGATAAACCCCTTGGCTTGGAATATTGTCCGGGCTATCGCTTATAGCGGCGCCAGTCGGTAGGCAACTAAGTTGAAAAACCCGGCATTAGCCGGGTTTTTTGTTATCTAATCATCCGAGATGAGAAGCAGGGACTTGACATTTAAGCTATAAATCTTTTATTTTAGCTAAAATATTTATCTTCCTAATAACTACGTGATATGATAGTATAAGAAGGTATTTTATCACATTTTTAGATGGAATTGACCTAATCTTTTAGTAATTATGCCCGGTTTATTCAAATTAAAAGCGGATTTCCAGCCAGCCGGCGACCAACCGGCCGCCATCGAGAAGCTGCAGCAGGGCCTGGCGGCCGGATTGCGTTATCAGACTCTCCTAGGCGTTACCGGCTCCGGCAAGACTTTTACGATCGCCAACATCATTGCCGGCCTGGATCGGCCGGTACTGGTCATCGCTCCGAACAAGGCCTTGGCGGCCCAGCTTTATCGCGAGTATAAGAACTTTTTCCCGGAAAATGCCGTCCATTATTTCGTTTCATATTACGACTACTATCAGCCCGAGGCTTATCTGCCGATCACCGATACTTATATCGACAAGGAAGCGATGGTTAATGAGGAGATAGACCGCCTGCGCCACGGCGCGACCGCCGCTCTGGTTTCTCGCCGCGACGTCATTATCGTGGCTTCCGTTTCCTGTATTTACAATCTGGGCGTACCGAATACTTATCTGGAAGCGCGTTTGGTGCTGGAAAAAGATAAGCCGTTGGTTAGGGCGGATCTGATCAGGCAATTGATCAAGATCCAGTTCACCCGGGTTAACGGGGAAGTCAATCGAGGTGAATTCCGAGTCAGAGGTGATATTTTCGAAATCCGGCCGAAATCGGAAAATCTGGTCTATCGCCTGGAGTTGAGCGGCCAGAAGGTCGGCGCTATTTCCATTATCGATAATACGACGAAAAATATCCTGGAAAGTTTGGAGGAAATAGTCATTTTCCCGCCCAAACACTTCGTCTCCACTCAGCCGCAAATCGAAACGGCCATTAAGAATATTCGGGCGGAGCTGAAAGAGCGCTTGGCTTATTTCAAAAAAGAGGGATTATTGCTGGAAGCGGAACGGCTGGAACGGCGGACTAATTATGATCTGGAGATGCTTGGGACGCTCGGCTATTGCCATGGCATCGAGAATTATTCCCGCCATCTGAGCGGCAAGCTGGCCGGGGAAGCGCCGGACTCGCTTTTGGCTTATTTCCCCTGGCAGGCCGGCCGGCCGGATTTCCTGACTATTATCGACGAATCGCATATCGCGGTGCCGCAGATTAGAGGCATGTATAACGGCGATCAGGCGCGCAAGAAGATCCTGTCCCAATACGGCTGGCGGCTGCCGTCCGCGTTGGATAACCGGCCTCTGAAATTCAGCGAATTCGAGGCGCGTGTCGGACAGATGATATTTACAACCGCTACGCCGGGGCAATTTGAGACCGAACATTCCGAACAGGTGGCCGAACAGGTGATTCGGCCGACGGGCCTAGTCGATCCGCTCATCGAGGTCCGGCCGGTTTTCGATCCGGTTAAAAATTACAGCCAGATCAACGACGTCATGCTGGAAATCAAACGCATTGCCGGCCTGGGGGAGCGGGCGATCATTAATACCTTGACCAAAAAACAGGCGGAAGACCTGAATGCTTATCTAAACGGCCGCGGTTTCCGGGCTAATTATCTCCATTCGGATATCAAGACTTTCGAACGCACGGAAATATTGAAAGATTTCCGGGTCGGCAAATTCGACGTGCTTATCGGCGTCAACCTATTGCGGGAAGGCCTGGATCTGCCGGAAGTGACCCTGGTGGCGATATTGGACGCGGATCGCGAGGGCTTCTTGCGCAGCGATACCTCGCTGATGCAGACCATGGGCCGGGCGGCGCGCAATGTCAAAGGAAAAATCATCCTCTACGCCGACAAGGTGACGGCGTCAATGCGCCGGGCCATCAAAGAGGCGGAGCGCCGACGGAAAAAACAGCTGGCGTATAATAAGCAGCATGGTATCACGCCGCGCAATATTACCAAGAAAATCGAAGAATTTTTGGATATAGAGAAAAAAGACGAATCAGAACATTAATGATAAAAATATGGCCATAGAATACGAAGCGACCTTCACTAATATTGATAAGGCGGAAATGCGCGCCCGATTGAAAGAGGCTGGCGCAATCTTAGCCAAGCCGGAATTTTTGCAAAAACGGGTTGTGTTCAATTTACCCAGCGGACATGAAATTCCCGGCGGCTGGTTGAGGGTGCGTGATGAACAGGACAGAATCACCATGAGCCTGAAGATAATCAATGGCGACAAGATAGAGAACCAGACGGAAGTTTGCTTGCAGGTTGATAATTTTACGGAAGCGGTAAATTTTTTAGAGATGATTGGCGGCCAGAAAAAAGCCTATCAAGAAAGTCGACGGGAATTATGGCGCTTAGACGGCGTAGAAATCACGATTGATGAATGGCCCTACCTCGAGCCATATGTGGAAATAGAAGGGAGTTCAGAAGCGGCAGTAAAAAAGGTCAGCCTTAAACTGGGTTTCGATTATCAACAAGCTTTATTCTGCGGCATCACGACCTTATATCAGAACAAATACGGTTTAGGCGAAGATTATATCAATAACCATATTGCCCGGGTGACTTTTGAAGACCCCAATCCTTTTTTAAACACTTAAATTATGTCTGAAAAACTGATCATTCGCGGCGCGCGGATGCATAACTTAAAGAATATCGACCTGGAAATACCGCATAATAAATTGACGGTCATCACCGGCGTCTCCGGCAGCGGCAAATCGTCGTTGGCTTTCGATACGATCTTCGCCGAAGGGCAGCGGCAATACGTGGAGTCGCTCTCGCCCTATATGCGCCAATTCCTGGGTCAGAAGAAACCGGCCGATGTCGATGAAATCGTCGGTTTGGCGCCGTCCATTTCTATTGACCAGAAAGCCCTGTCGCATAATCCGCGTTCCACGGTCGGCACCTTGACCGAAATCTATGATTATCTGCGCGTCCTTTACGCCCGGATCGGCGAGGTCTATTGCCCGGTCTGCGGCACCAAGATCGAAAAGCTGACCGTGGAAGAGATGGTTGATATCGTCATCAATCGCGGCCAGGAACAGGGAGAGGAATATGTCACGATTTTGTCGCCGGTCGTCCGCGATCGCAAAGGCGAATATTACCAACTGCTCTATAATTACCTAGGCCTCGGCTACAGCGAATCGCGCATCGACGGCAAGGTCCACTCGTTGCGCGAAACCGTCAAGCTGGCTCCGAAACAGAAGCATGATATCGATATCGTCATCGATAAGATACTGCTGAGCGACCAGACCCGGCTGTTCGAAGCGATTGAGAATTCCCTGGACTACAGCAAGGGATTAGTCATCGCCAAATATCAGGACCGGGAATTCCTGCTCTCGGCCAATTGGACCTGCCCGAATGATAATTTCTCATTCCCGGAAGTGGAGCCGCGGCTGTTTTCCTTCAATTCACCGCATGGCGCCTGTCCGGAATGCACCGGCCTGGGACGGACTGATTTCTTTTCCGACGAAAAATGCCCGGTCTGTCGGGGACGGCGCTTGCGGCCGGAAGCCTTGGCCGTGCGGATAAACAATAAGAATATCGCCGAAGTCAGCGCTTTGCCGATCAACCGGTCCCTGGACTTCTTCAATCATTATTATGAAAAGATGACCAAACGTCAGCTGGCGATCGCGGAAAACGTGGTCGTCCAGGTGATCAGCCGTCTGGAATTCCTGCTGAAAGTCGGCCTGCATTATATCTCTCTGGACCGGGAGGCGGAAACTCTTTCCGGCGGTGAAGCCCAACGGATACGCTTATCCTCGCAGATCGGCTCGCATCTGTCACGCACGCTGTACGTGCTCGACGAACCGACCATCGGTTTGCATGAGCGGGACACCGAACGCCTGATCGAGACCTTGCAGAAATTGCGGGACAAGAATAATACGGTCATTATCGTCGAGCATGACGAACGGACCATCTTATCTTCCGATTATCTGGTCGACCTCGGGCCGCTGGCCGGCGTGCACGGCGGGGAAGTGGTGGCCAGCGGTGAAACCAAGGATCTGCTGAGCGACAAGAAGAACAAGGCGCTGATGAAAAAATCCCTGACCCTGCAATACCTCAGCGGCCTGAAGGACATCGCCTTGCCGAGCAAACGCCGGGAACAGAACCACGGGACCTTGCGGCTGCGCGGCGCGCACGCCAATAACTTGAAAAACCTAAATATCGATATCCCCCTAGGCCGCCTGGTCGGCATCAGCGGCGTCTCCGGCAGCGGCAAATCGTCGTTGCTCTATGATGTAATCTATAAGAATGTGAGCTATCTGAAGAATCACCCGGGCAAGAACAAATTAGAAGAAGTCAAGGAGGTCAAGGGCTTGGAATATATCAACCGAATCGTCGTAATCGATCAGTCGCCTATCGGCCGGACGCCGCGTTCCAATCCGGCGACTTACACCGGCATCTTCACGCCGATCCGCGATTTTTTTGCCGCCCTGCCTGAATCGCGGGAAAGAGGCTATAATATCGGCCGCTTTTCCTTCAATCGTGCCGGCGGCCGCTGCGAAGCCTGCGAGGGCGCCGGCGCCAATCTGATTGAGATGCATTTTCTGCCGCCGGTGCTGGTCGAGTGCGAAGTCTGCCGCGGCAAACGGTTCAACCGGGAAACCCTGCAAGTAAAATACAAGGGGAAAAATATCGCGGAAATCCTGGATCTGACCATTGACGAAGCAATCGAACATTTCGAAGGGAATTATCTGATAACCGACAAATTGAAAGTCCTGGCTTCGGTCGGCCTCGGCTATCTCAAGATCGGCCAGAGCGCTACGACCCTCTCCGGCGGTGAAGCCCAGCGCATCAAGATCGCCAAGGAGCTTACCCATACCTTGGGCAAACGGACGCTCTATCTGCTGGACGAACCGACCACCGGCCTGCATTATTACGACATCGACCTATTGCTCGGCGTGCTTAATAGACTGGTAGAAAAAGGCAATTCCGTTTTGGTCATCGAGCACAATATGCATATGCTCAAGGCGATGGATTATCTGATCGATCTCGGCCCGGACGGCGGGGAAGCGGGCGGCCGCTTGGTGGCGGCCGGCGCCCCCGAAGACGTCGCCCGGGAACCCGCCAGTTTTACCGGTAAATATTTAAAGCCCTATTTGAAATAAAACTTATGAACATAGCGATCTTGCTCGCCTTCGGGGCGATGGTCGGTTGGGGGCTGGGGGATTTCCTCAGTCAGAAGGTCATACATCGGATTGGCTGGCTAGAAACCTTATGGTGGATTTATTTGGCCAGCTTTATCGGCTTATTGCCGCTTATTTGGCGAGATCTATGGGTCCTGAATTGGCCCGGTGTCAGTTTGCTGCTGATCTTAGGGGTTATCGATTTCGCCGGCGCCATGGCCCATTTCAAAGCCCTAGAAACCGGCAAGCTGTCAGTTGTTGAAATCATCTTGTTTTTCGAACTGCCTATTACCATCATCCTGGGCGTCATGTTCCTGCAAAACACCTTATCGCCTGATCAATTACTGCTAATCTTCGGCTTATTCGTCGGCGTCATTCTGATTTCCCTGGATTTTAATAAGATGCGCTGGCATCAATTCTGGTTCTTCTGGCAAAAAAATAAGATTTTCTTGGAAAGAGGCGCTTGGCTGGCCGCGCTGACCGCCATCCTGCTGGCTCTGACCAATTTTTTTACCGCCCTGGGATCGGTCAGGGTTACGCCGCTCCTGGCGATCTGGTTTCCCTGGAGCTTGAGCGGACTGGTTTGCCTGACCTACTTCCTGTTACGGGGTAAATTCGGCGCGGTCATCAAACACAGCCGACAGCATTGGCCCTGGATATTAGCTTCAGCCGTCGTCGATATCATAGCCTGGCTATTCTTTGCTTTTTCCATGTCGGAAAAAGGAGAGTTAGCCATTGTGGCCGCGGTAACCGAAGGCTATATCGTTATTGCCATGCTCTTAGGGTTGAAATTCAATAAGGAAAAGATCCGCGGCTGGCAATACCTCGGCGCCGCTATTACCATTATCTGCAGCCTGACTATCGGCTTTACCAGCGGATAGGGGTTGGTCTAACCGAATGTTCATATTAACAGCCAAATCATGACAGTAACTAATTTTCAAAAACGAGTATATCGTTTAACCGCGCTCATACCGCGCGGCCGGGTGGCGACTTATCTCGCCCTGGCCAAAGCTCTCGGCCAACCGGGAGCGTCCCGCGCCGTCGGCAACGCCTTGCATAATAATCCTTACGCGCCGCAGGTGCCGTGCCACCGCGTCATCCGCTCGGACGGAACGATCGGCGGCTTTGCCGGCGGTGCCGCCAAAAAGATAGCGCTGCTGAAAAAAGAAGGCGTCAGCATAAAAACCGGACGAATCAGCTCGACTGAATATCTCTATGGCTTCAAAATTAAAAGATAAACTAAAAACCATTCCCAAGCAGCCGGGTATTTATTTCTGGCTAGATAAGCATGGCCAGATATTGTATGTTGGCCGAGCGACCAGTCTAAAAAATCGCCTAAGCCAATACTTTCAGAAAAATATCAATCCGCGCATTGCCGAGATGGTCGCTCAAGCCGGCGATATTAAATATGAAGCCACGGACACCTTGTTGGAAGCGATCATCCTGGAAGCATATAATATCAAGAAATATTGGCCAAAATATAATATAGTAGACCGCGATGACCGTTCATTTATCTATGTCGTCATTCCGAAACAGGAATTCACCAAACCGCTGATCGTCCGCGGCAACGACCTGAAAAAATTTCCCGCCAGCCGGGCCAAGGTCTTCGGGCCATATCAATCTTTTTATCTCCTCAATACGGCGCTGCGGCTGATCCGACGCGTTTTCCCCTATGGCACCTGCCGGCCGCACAATGGCCAAGCCTGTTTCGACTATCAGATCGGCCTTTGCCCGGGCGCCTGTGTCGATGCCATCTCGGCGAGAGATTATCAAAACAATATCAATAATATCAGCTTGCTGCTGGGCGGCGAAAAAAAGCGCCTGATCAAGAAATTAATAAAAGAAAATCCGGATAAGATAAAGGCGCTCAAACACCTCCAGGATGTCTCCTTGCTGACGCGCGAAGATGATCTCGAAGAAGGGAAAATCAATCGGATAGAGGGCTACGACATCTCGCATCTGGCCGGCCGGGAGAGCTACGGCTCGATGGTCGTTTTCGCCAACGGAGAAGCGGCCCGATCCGAATATCGCTTATTCAAAATAAAGGACGCGCCCGCCGGCGACGATGAACGCGCCTTAGCCGAAGTCCTGCTCCGGCGCTTCCGGCATGCGGAATGGCCTTTGCCCGACCTGATTATGATTGACGGCGGATCGCCACAAATAAGTTTCCTGTCCCGCGTCCTGGCCGATCATAATATTCAGCGCCCCCTGGTGGGCATCTCCAAATTCGGCGGCGACCGGCTGGTCTTTCCGGCCGCCACCACTAAAGCGCTGCGCGACCTGGCCGCCAATATCAAGCCGACGCTGCTTAAAGTCAGGGAAGAAGCACACCGTTTCGCCAATTATGGGCGAAAAAGGGCCAAGAGGCCGTCCGGACTAAAATAAAAACCGCCGGTCTCATGGAACGCGGCGGCTTAAAACTTTTCTTAATTCACTTCCACTAATGACCCGATTGATACATCCTTCAAGAAAACTGAATCTATATAGTGCAATATAAAATCTTGGTTGATGTTATATCGCTTGTTGATTTCCGGAAAAATGACCAGATGGACATTGTTCCCATGAGAAATCGAATCTTCTTTAGTCCGGCTGAAATGGACTATGCCGGTCTTGGTTGATAAATCAGCTAACGGACTTTGGCGGACGCTGTTTGACTGATCAGCCGACAGAATTGAATCAAATATTTCTAGCCGCAGACCGACTAATCTGGAGATGTATTGTAAATACTCCCTGGTGCGATTGGTATATAAAACAATCGTATAGTCAGCATTCTTCAACTGGGCGACTTTTTTAAAGAGCGCGAGATTCAAGCGGTATTCTTCGGCCAGCTGATAATCAATATTAATCATTTTTTGTTCCAGCATTATTGCCTGATCAGGTCGGTCGACCATTTTACATACATGATACGATAGGAACTTCTTGCCTTTCTCGTAATTCAAGGTAATGAAATTCTCTAATTTGTTTTCTAATATGTCATCGCCGGCATCCGTTATCATGCCTAAGGCGTCGAGATATTTGAAAATCTGTTTGACGTATAGTTCCGCGAAATTGATGAACATGTTGAGATGAAAAGATAAAGTGAGCCTTTGCATTTTTGCCTCGTATGTATGTGGTAAATTAGTTAGCTTGGTAAAGAACTTATACTAATATTCAAGCATAAATAAATATATCTGTCAATCAGCCGAAATTTACAAAAATAGTCTTGACAAAGCCATATAATCTGCTAATATACCCACATAACAATCAATATTACCACAGACAGCCAGCAGGGCGCAGTTAAGCGCCCGTAAGACTTGCCGAGGTATAAATTATGCTATTTTTAGCATATTTATCATCTGTGGTAACACAGATTTTTTAATATCTGCCAATATGCCTAAAAACAAAAATCAAAAGAAAGACATCCTGGATAATCTAAGCGCTAAGATCCAGAAATCCAAATCAATGGTCTTTGCCGGGTTCAATGCCTTGGGCGTCAAGGATAACGAAGCTTTGCGCGCCAAGCTCAGAGATGAGAATAATGAATATTACGTTGCCAAGAAGACCCTGCTGAACAAAGCCCTCAAAGACAATAAATTGGAAATAAACGTCAGGGATTTCGACGGCAAGGTGGCGGCCATCTTTTCTTATGAAGATGAGGTCTCGCCGGCCAAGATCATCGGCAATTTCCGCAAAGACAAAGAAAAAGAGAATAAGATCTTTTTCTTGGGCGGTATCCTGGAAGGGAAGCTGCTATCTAAAGCCGAAGTGGAATCGCTGGCCAAGCTGCCGGGCAAATCCGAGCTGTATGCCAAGCTGGTCGGTTCCCTGAACGCGCCGATCTCCGGCTTCGTTAACGCCTTAGCCGGCAATCTGCGCAATCTGGTCAACGTCCTGAAGGCGATTGAAGAGAAAAAATAATTCAAATTAAGATTAATTAATAATAATTTTAAAACTATGGAAGAGAAAAACGTCGTCGTCCCGGCTAAATTTGAAAAGCTGGTGGGCGAAATCGAAAAGATGAGCGTCCTGGACTTGGCGGAACTCGTTAAGATCCTGGAAGAAAAATTCGGCGTCAGCGCGGCTGCTCCGGCCATGATGATGGCTCCGGCCGCCGGTGCCGCCGGTGCCGCGGTTGAGGAAAAGGATCAGTTCGACATCGAAATTACCGATGCCGGCGCCAACAAGATCAATGTCATCAAGGCGGTCCGCGAATTGACCGAGATGGGCCTCAAGGAAGCCAAGGATTTGGTCGATGCTGCTCCGAAAGTCATGAAGGAGGGCGTCAAGAAAGCCGAAGCCGAAACCATGAAGAAAAAATTGGAAGAAGCGGGCGCCAAAGTCACCTTGAAATAATCAGAAAATAAATTCTACTTTAATGGTGAGCGAAAAAACAACTAATATTAGTTGTTTTTTTGTTTGAAATAACATTATTATTGACAATTTTTAAATAATATGATAATATAAAAACCAGTTATTTAACAATAAAATCAAATTGGATTAATTACTAAGTCCATCTAAACGCAGGTGCGGTTAGTAATTAATCCAATATTTCAAAAACCAATCGGAGAAAATCTCATGCAAAAAAGAATTTACATATTTGTTGCATTTATCGTTTTCTTAATAATCGCCGCTGTCATTTATAGAATCTATGCAGTACCGGAGACGATAAACAAAATTGTGCCAAACTCGACCACAGCGTCAACGCTGACTTCAATCAACGGCTTCTATACCCACCATAAAGTGTTTGGTGATAAAAAAATATTCTTCGGAGGAATTATGGATGTCTCCAAAAAAGAAGGTTTGATCATAGATCAGCTTGGAGAATCCAGAATAAAGATCTTAGATTATACCCCGAACCAGAAATTGATCTTTATAAAAGAATATTCACCAATCAAGGATACTATTACCATGGAAGGAAAGAAATCCGTGGTTACCTGGGGAATAGTGGCCTACGATAATACCGGGAAAGCTATCGCCAAGGCTAGAGATGCAGGGACTGTAACATATTGCCTGACCTATGGAGGAACTAAAGGATGGAACGGAACCTGGACTAGTGAAGACGGACGGGACAGCGTTATGACTGTGGTTACAAATCTTCTTCCCGTTGAGTTTTAAACAAGATCTTTCCTAACAAAAAACCGTTTAACTCTAAAAGTTAAACGGTTTTTTCATATCTTATTGATTCAAACTGATCTTATACACCGTTTCGCCGGCCAGGAAATAAGCAATCCGGCCGGCTTCATCCACGGCGACATCCCGCGGCTGGTCCAGCGAGTCGACGACATATTGATTAATCAGGTGGCCGTCCGACTTGGCTAAGACCGCCAAACGCTTGGAACCGCCCTCAAATACATATAAAAGCTTATCGCCGACGATGAGTTTCGAGGCGCCGGTCATGGTCGGCATGAGCGGGGCGGCGGAATAATCGGCCGGCTTATTCAAGTAGAATTTCTGTACGCGGCCGTCGCTGTTCAAGACATAAATCGATCCGTCGATGCCTAAGTCCACGGCCCGACTTAAGTCGGCTTCCGCCTTCAGCCAATCGCTCTTGGTCGCGAATTTAGTATACTTATAAATCTGTCCTTGGCCCGGAATTAAAGCATATAAATTGCCGTTAAAAATCCGGAAGGCGGCGGATTGGCTGAAATCAGAGCCGGTTATCTTGATCAAGTTGCTCGCCTTGGATTTGATATTGAAACGGGCGAGCTGCCCGGCAGCCTGGTAATAGATATAGTCGCCGCCCTCGAAATCCGGCCGACTTAACCGGCTGACGCCGTCCAGGCTGGATTTAACCGAGTCCGCTCGGCCGGGGGTTAATTCATAAATCGTATTGCCGCCAGCGGCATAAAGCTTACCGGCGGCATAAACCAGGCTTTCAGCTCCCAAGCCGCTCAGATCATTAACCTTATCGGCGGCCCCGACTTTAACGATCTTTTGGATCTTTTCGCTCATGGCCGCCAGGCGTTCCGCCAGCCGTTGGTAGCCGGCCTGTTCATCTTTGGTCCGCTGCGGCAGGGAAGCGATCAGCGCCTGCGCCTCCAATAGGAGCTGGCCGGCGCCGGCCTCATCGTTATAGAGAAGATGGGCGTCAATGGCGTTTTCTTTTTCTTCTATCGCGGCGGCGAGCCTGGTGAATTCCGCTTGGGCCAACTGGCGCTCGTGACGCCAATTAGTAAAGAGTAAGCTGCCGATAAAAATGACGACCAGGAGTCCCAGCGCGCCAAATAGCCAACGGTTCTTCGGGCTTAAGGCTTTGACCCAATTCTTGAGCTTGGCGCTCAGTCCGGACCAAGTTTCCGGAGAAAAAAGACTCACGACATATTGACCGGATTTTTTTAGCAGGATGCCGGGCCAACCGGGTTTCTTCTTGAAAAATATCTTTTCTTTGATCAGGAAAGAGTCAGCCCGCACTGAGCTTAAGCTCTTGATCTGTCCCAATTCAGGCGCTGACGGGACGACCCGGGCGCTTTCTTCGGGTCGCAGATACTTTTTCTTGCGCGCCGACAAGCCGGCTTTCGGCCATCGCCCGGCCAATTCTTTGAATTGACGGAATAATTTGGCGAAATTGATGAGGCCGGCCGGAGCAAGCATCTGCTCCGTCTTCTCCTCGGTATAATTCAAGGAGGAAACGCTGGACCGGGCCGCCAATTTTTCTTCCAGTTCTTCTCTGGTTTCCTGTCCGGGCAAACCGGTCGTATTCTTGATGATGATACCCAGAAACGGCACGTAAGTATTCATTTTCGCCAGGATGCTTTTGATCTGCTCGGCGGCCGTGATCGGCGGCAATTTAGTCAGGATATTGATCAGCTCCTTGCCGGACAAGTATTCCGGCAACGCTTCGCTGGTAAAAACAAAATAGGAGCTTAAGGGGATTTCGCCGCTGATCACTGAAGAAAACAACTTAGTCGACTTGGCGGCAACCGGTTCGCCGGCCTCGACATTATCCGGCGCTTCCGCCGCATTCGCTTCCACATTGATCAGCTCATAGTTCTCCCCGTGGCGATAAACCAGCAAAGCCCGGTTGCCGCCAAAATTGGCAAAATGCAATTTATTCTCATAGATGACGCCGATCGTGATATTGGCGGCGTGCGGATTGATTTGAATTTTTTCCGCCGTCAGGAAATCAGCCAGATTCTTGTTGGTCTTGGTCACCGCGGCTTCGAAAATATTTTCGATCTTCAAGCCCTCGATCTTGCCTCGGAACAATATTTTTTCATCGTTATAATAATTATCTTCCAAAGCGGATACCAGAAAATCAAAAACTTTGCGTCCGTCATTTTTCTTGCCGCCGATTTCCGCCAAAACAAAAATCTTGCCCGCCAAATTTTCTTTCAGGGAATCGGGCTGGGCAACGTAAACGTCGCTCAACCCGGCCGCTTTGGCGGAATTCAGGATGATAGAGGCGATCTTGTTATACATAAGCAAAATAGCCATTTTCAGGCCGTTTTTTGGTTTGACTGTTTCTCACGAATATTATACTATAAATCCATAAATAAAGAAATATGCTAGAAGCTATTTTCAGTTCGGCGACCCGGGTCAAAATACTGAATCTCCTCCTGCTGGGAACGGCGCGTAAGTTCCAGTTAACCGAACTGGCTCGCGATCTGGATCTGCCGGCCAATTCCGTCCGGCACGAACTGGATAACCTGGTCCGCTTCGGCCTGCTGAACGAAGAGACTGCCCTTAAAAAAAGATATTTCAACGTTAATCCGGGCTTCATCCTCTATCCGGAAATCAAGGCCTTATTTGCCAAAGCGCAAATCCTGTCCAGCCAGAAATTCATTCTCGGCTTGCGGCAAATTTGTCAACCGAAATTTCTGGCTTTAACC
Organism: Patescibacteria group bacterium; assembly: GCA_041651095.1. GTDB lineage: Bacteria > Patescibacteriota > Patescibacteriia > Patescibacteriales > UBA12465 > UBA12465. Next base: position 75,015 of record JBAZJV010000003.1, on the reverse strand, counting down.
GGCCTGTTCACCAATTATCCAGAAGCTCAGACCGATCTGCTGGTTGTCGGCAATGTCCGGCGGCCGGCCTTTTTGAAATTAATGAAGGAATTGGAACACGACTTGGGACGGGAAATAAATTTTACGATCATGACTGAAAGAGAATTCCGTTATCGGGAAGAAATAATGGATATCTTCCTCTATAACATCCTGACCGGCAAGACCCTGGTGCTGATCGATCGTATCCATCAGACTGAATCATTATGAAAAACTCGCCGGCCATTATCGCCGCTCTCATCTGGAAAATCTTCAAATACCTCATCTTCCTCGGCGCCGCGCTGTTAATTTTTCTTTTGATCCTCCTCAGCGGCGCCTATCGAAATCTGCGGGCGGCGGCGGATTCCGGCCTGGCCGGGAAGGCCGCCCTGACCGCCGCCGTCCAAGCGGCGCAGGCGCTGGATTGGCCGACGGCGACGGAACGGTCCGCCCAAGCGGAAACGAATTTTTCCGGCGCCTTGGCCAGTCTCGAGCAAACTCACGACAATATTGCCGTAAAACACCTAAAGCTGGTCCGCAACCAGGTCGCTGATCTGGAATATTTGTTGAAAACGGCCGAAATCCTAAGCCGGGCCTTGTCGCGAGTCCTGCCTTTAGCCGCCAGCCTGGATCAGATCAGCGCCACGGCCGGCAGCCGTAATTTCGTTGATCTAAGAGAAGACGAACGGATCCGCTTCCTGCGCCTGATCTATGAGTCCGAGCCAGAGCTCAACGGGTTGCGGGCCAATCTGGAACTAGCTTCGCTCAATCTGGGCCGAATCCACCGCCTGGGCGTACTCTGGCCGATTTACAGCCAAATCAGCGATATCAAGGCTGAACTAGATCAAGTGACCGGCTTAATGAACCGGCTTTCGCCGCTGGTCAAACTGCTGCCGGCCTTGTCCGGTTACCCGGAAGACAGCCGCTTCCTGCTGATTTTTCAAAACAATGACGAATTGCGGGCCAGCGGCGGCTTCATCGGCGTCTACGGCCTGTTGACCAGCCGAAAGGGCCAGATAGTTTCTTTGGATAGTAATGACAGCTACCACCTGGATATGCCGGCTTCTTTGTCGGCTGATTGGCGCTTAGAGCCGCCGGCGCCGATCAAAAAATATCTGAAAGTAGAAAAATGGTATCTGCGCGACGCCAATTGGTCGCCGGACTGGCCGACGGCGGCTAAGCAGATCAACGAAATTTTCCAGGGTGAAAGCCGGGCCATCAAGCAAACGGCCGAACCGTTTACCGGCATCGTGGCCATTACGCCGGATTTCGTCGCCGATCTGATCCGCTTGGTCGGTCCGATCACGGTCAAAGGAGCGACTTACAATGCCGATAATTTCCAGCCGCTCCTGCAATATAACGTGGAGATCGCCTATAAAGACCAAGCGATTTCCGCTTGGGACCGGAAAGAAATCATTAATGAATTGATCGCCGAATTAAGGAACCGCTTATTCAAGTTATCGGCGTCCGGTTGGGCCGGATTCTTCAAGGTGTTGGATCAGAATATCACCGATAAGAATATCCAGCTCTACTTTTCAAATCAAAACTGGGAAAGGCTGGCTCAATCATTAGGCGCCGGCGGGGAAGTGGCCAAGACCGCCGGAGATTACCTGTTGGTCGTGGATTCTAACTTAGGCGCTTTTAAGAGCGACGCCGTGGTCAAAAAGAGCCTGTCTTATGCGGTAACGGAAAATAACGATAACCTGACGGCGACCGTCCGCCTGAACTACCGCCACGAAGGCGGCTTTGATTGGCGGACTACCCGCTACCGGAGCTATACCCGGATCTATACGCCGCTAGGCAGCCGCTTCTTGTCGTTCGCCGGGATAGAGCAGTCCAAGGCTGATTTCAGCGTCTCTGACGACACGGCTCTGGAAAAGACGGTCTTCAGCTTCTTTTTCACGATCGAACCTGGTGACAGCCGGGAAATCACATTGAATTATACCTTGCCCGTGAACCTTAAAGAATCTCTAGAGACCGGGCGATACGGATTATTAGTCCAGAAACAAGCCGGGCAAAGGATGGAAGGTCTCAATATTTCAATCAAGCCGGCCAAAGGTAAGGCCAGATCCTGGCATACTGATTTTATTAATGATAAAAATTTCCAATTCTAAGTTGATAACATTGACTAAAATCTAAATATATTGTAAAATAAACAATCAGTTAAGCTGATTGTTTTTTAACGAAAAATAACGTAATTTTCTTTAACAACAGAATATCAAAAACAATATAAAGGTGAAAACGTGAAAAAAATAATGATATACCTCATTCTGCTAACCAGTGTTTCTTCCGCCGCGATTAAAACGGCGGTTTACTGGACCTCGCCGGTCATGGCCATGACCGTTGTACCTAAATTGGCTAAATTTGACCTGGTGATCGTCGATGCCGAAAATATGGTTAATAATTACCAGGTGCTGGATTCTCTGAAAAGATCAAATCATCAGATAATTCTATTAGCCTATTGGAACGCTCAGGAAGTCTGGGAATCCGACCGGACGCCAAACCGCCCCATCCAAAATGCCCTGATAGACAGCTTGCAAGCAAAATATCCGAGCTGGTATCTGAAAACTGCTAACGGACGGTCAGCGGTCTTTTACCCCCGGATGCTAATGATGAATATGTCCGACCAGTGCCCGGTCTATCATATCGCCGGAAAATCCTATAATTACCGGGAATGGATCACTGCCTTCCTGCTAAAAACCGTTTTATCGGATCCCATCTGGAACGGTTATTTCCTGGATAATGGGGGCGGCAATGTCTCTTGGGTCTCTGACGGTATTGATGCCGACTATGATGGCCAACCGGATGAAAGTTTCATCCTGGACCACTATTGGTCAAGGGGCGTCTATCGACATTTGCTGACGATTCGCGCCGCCAAAGGCAAAAATTTCATCATCATCGCCAATAAGGGCTCCGTGGAATTCATGGATGTCTTAAACGGCCGGAAGTTCGAGGGTTTTTCTAATGAATATTTAGGAGATTCCACGGATCACGGCTGGTGGCAAAGCATGGCTAACGCCCATCAGACCGGACCATATACGATTCTCCAAGCCGAAAGAGAACGTGATTTGGATTTCGTGCTGGCCAGCGCCCTGATGCTTGATCACGATGTCTTTGTGGCCGTGGGGCAGAATAATCCGACTTGGTATCAGCAATTTGATAAAAAATTCCAGGTCGGAGGTAAAATCAAGGTCGTCCGGGAACAGGATGGGCAGAGAATAGAAATTATTCCATCCCAAAAAACCGGTCAAGTTATGCAAAAATAAAAAAACTGAATTCGGATTAACGCGCAAGGGCTGATCAAATCGGCCCTTCTTTTTTAAATAATTTTAAGATATGATAATCATATATGCTAATCAGCGTCTTAGCGGCCTTGGCCGCAATCCTCATAATCGCCGTCTTCATCGCCCGGCCTAATTTCAGCCTGTACGCGCTGGCTTTTTTGATACCGGCGATCGGCTGGTATTTTTATGTCGGCCCCCTGGTCATCCCGCTGACAGACTTGGCCGCCCTGTTGGCGCTTATTGCCTTCGCCGTCCGTTCGATCTATACGCTGCTATTTGAACCGCGCCGCCGGCTGGCCCTAAAATGGCCTCTATTATTCCCGTTCTTCATATTCTTGGGAATCAGCCTGTTGTCCAGTTTGCTTTCCGATAACATCTGGTCGTCGCTTTGGTATGTCGTCCGCTGGCCGCTGCTCCTCTACTTGGCTTATATCTTTTTGCCTTACAACCTGATCCGCAACGGACCGATACTTAAACGGACTATCATCGCCCTGGCGCTCGGCTGTTTTCTGGTAACGGCTAACGGCTATCTTTCGCTATACGGACAGGACTGGCACGACAGCTTCTTCAGAATCAGGCCGATGGCCTGGTTCGGCATATATTTATTCGGGGATAACCATAATCTGATCGCGGAATTCCTGAATGTCGGCGCCTTCTTGATCATGACTTGGCGCTTTTTGGTCAAGAGTTCGCGGCTCCGGCGCTCCCTGGATATCGCCTTCATCCTGACCGCTCTGGCGATTGTCCTGACCTTCTCTCGCGCCGGCTGGATTACCTTGGCCTTACAGATAGCGGTTTATGGCTGGTTCTACTTCCGAGCCAAAAACTACAGTACCGTTAACTTGGCTCTAGCCGGCATCGCTTTACTGATCATGCTTTCGCCCTTGCTTTGGAAAATGGAAAAGTTGCAACGAGATAATGCCAGTTCCACGGAAAACCGTTGGCTGCTGACGGAAATCGCTTGGCAGGCTTATGACCGAAAGCCCTATCTCGGCTATGGCAGCGGGGAATTCGTCAATTTGGTGGATGAAAATATCCGCTTCCGGGCTAAATACGGCCTGGCGATAGACTCACATGGCGTCCTGCAGAAAGTACTGGCGGAAAACGGCATCTTCGGACTCGCGGCCTGGCTCTTTATCATGTCCGCCTTATGGCAGACCAGCTACCGGGCGATCAAGAAATATTATGAGCACCACCCCTGGCTGCTGCCCTTGCTCTTGGCCGGAGCGGGCGGACTGTTCTTCCAACTGTTCAATACCTCGTATTATAAAGGCAAGGTCTGGTTGCCAATCGCTATCGGCCTGGCCGCTATCCGGCTACTGGACGTTAAATATGGACGAAAAGAAACGACCCAAAATTAAGATTGTCTACATCATGCCGACGCTGGCCCGGGGCGGAGCGGAAAAATTCCTGACCGACCTGCTTTTGCATTTGGACCGGCGAACTTATGACCCGACCCTGATCTTATTCAAGAGCGGCGGTCCTTGGCTGACTGAATCGACGACGGCCGGGGTGCCGGTAATCGTGCTGGAGAAAAAATATCGGGTCGATCCGGGAAATTTCTGGCGCCTCATAACGATCTTGCGCCGAATAAAGCCGACGATAGTCCATACCCAGTTGGGCGGCGACCTTTACGGCCGCCTGGCCGCCAAGCTTTTGGGGGTACCGGTTATTTTATCAACGGAACAGAACGTCAATCCGGATGAAAAATGGCTTACTAATATCCTGAAGCGCTGGACGGGCGCTTGGGCGGATCGCATCATCGCGATTTCCCGGGCTGTTAAAACCGACCTGCGGCAAAGATACCGGGTGCCGGAATCAAAGATCGTGATCATTCCAAACGGTCTGGACCCAGCCGCTTTTCCGCCCCGCCCGGCGGCGGTCAAGTCCGGATCGTCCGCCACGCTGGGCACGCTGGGGCGGCTGGTGCCGCAAAAGGGCCACTCCGTTCTGATCCAAGCCCTGGCAAGAATAAAACATACGAACTGGCAGTGCCAAATCGCCGGCGAAGGGCCCTTAAGAGACGAGCTGCAGCGGCAAATCGAAGCGGCGGGACTGGCTGAGCGAGTGAGCTTAGTCGGAGCGGTGACCGATCCGGCCGCCTTCCTGTCGCGCTTAGATATCTTTATCCTGCCTTCGCTTTGGGAAGGGCAGGGCCTGGTGCTACTAGAAGCCGGCTTGACCGGCTGCCCGGTAATCGCTTCCGAGGTGGACGGCATTAAGGAACTCGTCACCGAAGAGACCGGCCACCCGGTGCCGGCCGGCGACCCGGCGGCTTTAGCCGCCCGGATTGACGACTTGCTGGCTGATTTAAACGGGCCGACCCAATGGGATAGAACGCGACGCCTGCGCGAGCTAATCAGCGCCGACTATGACATCCAGAAGATAGCCGCGCTCTATCAGGATTTATATCAAGAATTGCTAACAGCAAAGGGGCTAATATGAAAATATTGCAGGTCAATAAATTCCATTACCCGCGGGGCGGGGCGGACAAATACTTCCTGGATCTGGCCGCCGCCCTGCGCTCAGCCGGGCATGAAGTCGCCGTTTTCGCGATGCAGCACCCGCAGAACCTGCCGGCGCCCGAGAGCCGTTATTTCGTTTCCCGCATCAGTTTCAACTCCCGGCGGCTCAAGGACCAGCTGAAAGCGCCGGGCCGGGTATTGTACAGCCTGGAGGCCAAGCGTAAATTTAGCGCCCTGGTCAAGGATTTCCAACCGGAAATCATCCACCTGCATAATATTTACCATCATCTTTCGCCTTCCATATTGTCAGTGGCCAAAGAGCATAAAATTCCGGTAGTCATGCATTTGCATGACTATAAGCTGATCTGCGCCAACCACGCTTTATTCGCGCACGGCGCTTATTGCGAGCATTGCCGGCCGAACAGATATTATCAATGCTTTCTCCGCCGCTGCCTTAAGGATTCTTACGCAGCCAGCGCTTTGGCGGCGGCGGAAATGTACTTGCACCATTCCATCCTCAAGATATATGAGAAAAACATAGCTGTCTTTATCGCGCCCAGCCGCTTCATGAAAGAAATCGTAGTCAGCTTCGGACAGCCGGCAGAAAAAATCCAAGTAATCTATAACGGTTATAATCCGGAATTGCTAAAGCCCGGCGGCACGGCGATCATTGACGGTAAGCTCAAGGACGGCGGCTATCTGCTTTATTTCGGCCGCTTGTCCGAGGAAAAGGGCCTGGATACGCTGATCCGGGCGGCGGCCTTGAGCGGACAAAGCGTAAAGATAGCCGGCCGCGGTCCGGTCGGAGAAAAGCTCAAACAATTAGCCGGCGCCCTCAAGGCTCCGGTGGAATTCTTGGGACAAAAAACCGGCGCTGAACTATCGGCCTTGATCGCGGGAGCGAAGGCCGCGATCATCCCCTCGATTTGGCCGGAGAATATGCCGCTCAGCTTATTGGAAGCATTGAGCTTGGGAAAACCGGTTATCGCTTCTAATATCGGCGGTCTGCCGGAAGTGATCGCTGACGGCCGAAACGGATTTTTATTCGCGCCCGGGAAGGCTGATGATCTGGCGCGGTGCATTGAAAAATTGGCGGAAACGGATTTGTCGGCCATGGGCCAAGCCGCTAAAATAACCGCTGCTGCTTTTTCGCCGCAGCAAAACCTGGCAGCAGTCTTGGCCGTATACCGGTCATTACTAAAAGGCCCGGCTAATCAGCGCTAAAATATGAGTCTGGCATATAATATCTCCGCTTTTAACCGCCGCCGGAAATACCGGAAATTCCTGGATTTGCTCCGGCCGCAAGCCCGGACGACCATCCTGGACGTCGGTTTTACCGAAATAGAATACAGCGCCAGTGACAATTTCCTAGAAAAGAATTATCCTTGGCCGGATAAAATTACGGCGCTCGGCTTGAATGAGGCGAAAGAATTCTCAAAGCGCTATCCGCAGGTCAAAGCCGTTGCTTATGATGGCCGGCGATTTCCATTTCCAGACCGCAGTTTCGATATCGTCTGGTCTAACGCCGTATTGGAACACGTGGGCAGCCGGGAAGACCAGATATTTTTCTTGCAAGAAATCAAGCGAGTCGGCCGGCAGGCCTTCATCACCACGCCGAACCGGATGTTCCCGATAGAAATCCATACCCGGACGCCGCTGCTGCATTTCCTGCCCAAGCGCTTGTTCGATGCTTATCTCAAATTGGTCGGCAAAGGCTGGGCCGCCGGCGATTACATGAATCTGCTCAGCCGGCGGGAACTGGAGCGCTGCCTGCAAGCAGCCGGCATCAAGAACTACCGGATCATCAAGAACCGGCTGCTCGGTTTCGTCCTCGATCTGGTCGCAGTCATTATCTGATGGCCGATTAATCAGAAATTCCGGCCGACGGAGCCGGCAATTAACAATAATAAAATCCCGCCGTTAAGGCGGGATTTTTAAATATTTAATCTATAGAAGATTATTGGATATTAAAGGAAATGCTGTAACTCAGCTGGGAAGAAACGCCGACCACCTTGATATCCACGACCTTAGCCGGCAGACTGGGGACGGTCAGAGACTGGCTGAAGCGCCCGCGGGTATCGACTTTGGCGCTGGTTTTGACGCCGGCGAAATCGATTACCAGATCCTCGTTGGAGAAGTAGCCGCCACCGCTCAGGTTGACCGTGGCGCCGGCGCCGCCGAAGCCGCGATCCAGTTTCAAAAATAAATTCTCCGTGCTCACGCTGTCTTCCTGTTCGGTAGCCAGGAAAGCAGCTACTTTATCCAGCTTATCGTCCAGCACCAGAATATTGGCATTATTGAAGACGACTACCTGATCGCGGCCGCTGACGCTGACCGCTTTCAATCCCATGGCCCAGCCGCGCGGACCGGCCAAACCGCCGGTAAAACGGTAATCGAGCAACTTCAGGTCGTCCTGGCTAAGCTTGACCACGCCGACGCCATTGGAAAAATAAATATCATTACTATGGCCGGAAGCGGCGACGTCATAGCCGGCATAATCCAGGTGCCGGAAGCTCCCTAAGAGCTTGCCGTCCAGATTGAATTTCTTGGTGTAATAATCATCGACGAGGTATAGGTTGCCGCTGGCATCTTGGTAAGCTTGGCGATTGCCGGGGTTGCTCTTATAATTGACGGGGATGCTCGCGACCGTCTCATTCTTGTCTAAGCTGTAAACCAGCAGCTGATTATCCAAAACGTTCAAGACCTGATTATTATTATAAGCCCGCAAGTTATAGGGAGCGGTTTTATTGACGATATCATTGGAGCCGCCGATGACTTCCAGGGCCTCGTTCCAAATCTTGACGCCTTTGTCGCTGATCGTCACCAGCCGGTCGCCGAAACGATCCACCCGGTTATACCATTCCCAATAAGTATTTTTCTGGCTAGCGACGAAAACCAGCTGGTCGCCGGTCACTTCGTATTCGTACAGGCTGAAGTCGCTAATGGCATAGACGAAGAGACGGTTGCCCCGCGGAAAAAGCTTGACGTCATAAAAATTACCGGGCTTATTGAAAGTCTGGTTGAAGGGACGGATCTTAGCCAGCTGCTTCAATTCTTTATTTTCCAGTTTAAACAGCTCCAGGCTGCCGGTATTGGCAGTCGCGACATAGAGTTTATCCTGGAAACTGACGGCATCGCCGGAGTAATAAGATTTGGTTTGGCTTTGTCCGTTGTGCACCAAAAGAAACACGCCTCCCAATAAAAATAATAATAAGATTATTAGCCTTTTCATACTAATTTATCTAATATTAAACAAATTATTAATACATAAACCTAATCTTTCAATTTTAATTGAATTAATAAGATTTGTCAATATATTTAAGCTTCTAGCTATTGACAAATAAATTTATTTGTTTTAGAATTAAACATTAACTATTATCAATCTTATGGAATTGACAGAGTTTGGTAAACTATTAAAGAGAAAGCGGGGAACTATCTTCACCCTGATTTTTATTATTTTGATCCTGACCCTGGGTATTTCTTTATTGTTTCCTTTGAAATATAGCGCCCAATCGCGCCTGCTGGTTATTCAGAATACGACCGGCAACGATCCTTATACCATTTCCAAATCCAATGAATATCTGGGCAACCTGTTCGCCCAGGTGGCCTATTCCGGCTCTTTCTACAATCTGGTGATGGGCTCGACCTATGACATTGATAAAAATTATTTTTCCGGCACCTATAATGACCAGCTAAAAGCCTGGCGGAAGACGGTCAGCACCAAGACTCTGAGCGATACCGGAATCATTGAAATTAATATCTATCACAGCAGCCCTTATCAGGCGCAGCAGTTGGCTCTAGCCGTAGTTGATGTACTGGTGAACAATAACGGCAATTACCAAGGCAACGGACAGGCGATCAAAGTCAACGTCATTGATCAACCGCTGGTTTCCACCTATCCGGTAAAACCGAATTTGCCGCAGAACCTGTTGTTGGCGCTGGCCGGCAGTTTGCTGCTTTCTTTGTTTTATATTTATCTGTTTCCGGAAGAGCGCTATAATTTGAAGTTATGGCCGCAGCGCAAAGCGAAGCGGACCAGGAATGTCGGCCACACGGTGACCTTAGATTATTATCCGTTGAATGAAGCTAACGATAATCCGGCCAATGCCGGAGAACCAGGGTTCCGGCCGCAAGGAAATATCAATAACGTTTTCCGGGGTTAAACAGCATGCGGTTGATCCGGCTGAAATAGCCGTATTGTTTTATCAATAATTAATTAAATAGTTAATTAAGTAACTTAATAAATAGCCGCCCTAAAGGAGGGGGCTCATAATGAAAATAAAAAAGCTAATTATCATAGAAGCAGTGGTGATGACGCTCATGTTGTCGCTACCCATCTTGGGCCAATCATTCCAAGATCGCCTCAACGTGGTGGCTTTCGGCGGATATTATGCTAAACAGCAAAATACCAACGCCAACGGTCATAACGAGGGGGTTTATGTAGATGGCCTGCCGTTCAAATCCAGCAATGGCGTCTGGACTGCCGGTTTATACGGTTCAGCCAGTATCTCCTCATTCCGAGATAACATTTCTCGTTATGATGGAAATATAAAGGAATATGGTGGAGGAATTACCGTTGGATATTATAAAGCGGATTTATCCGCCAAATACCAATTATTCGTAGGGGCCAGCGCTGGTGTAAAATACAGCGATGACCAAGGTTCCAGCAGTAGTCGGTGGGGGGAATACGTTGGCCGGCAAAAGGATTGGTTAATGGCGACAACCATTAACTTAAATCTTTTAAGCAATGCCGCTATCTTGCCTCGCACCCAGGTTGTCGTCAGCTTCCAAAAACCGTTCAAATCAGAAAAAACGGCTTCTTGGAACGATGCGACGATCCCCAGCGATGTTTGGGACAAAACCTATGTTGAGATCATCGGTAGGCAAAGCATAATCAACGCCAAGATTGGAGAACTTTTCTTAAGCCCCAAGCTGACGGCTTTATACAGTTTCAGCAAGGGGAACAAGGAAAGTAAATACGCCGTCGGCGGAGAATTAGCCTTGCATCGCCCATACAAAGATGATTTCCTATCGCTATATTGCTACTACAAAATGAGCAATATAACAGATAATCAAGAGTTTTCATTCGGACTAAATTTAAATATAGCTACATTCATTCATTAAACACAAAATACAACAAAAAATCATAGGAGTAATCATGAAAAAGTACATTCCGTATATCGTAATTGCCGTTCTTGTGGTGTTAGTGGCCGTACTATACTTGAAACTACAAGACAACGCCCCAACTGTTAGCGAAACAACGGTTGATAGCACCAACATCGCGAAGCCAGCCGCGCCTATTAATCCGATTGCCGACTCTCTAAAAAAACTGCAAACTCAACTCGCTTTGCAGGATTCAATTATGAAGGCCAATACTAAAAAAGATTCAGCTTTAATAGATGATCAAAAACAAACCATTAAAGCGCTAAGCAAACATGTAGTGCAGGTGGTTGTTAAACAGCAAGTTGACAACCCCCAGGTTAATAATCCAACTAAAACTACAGCGAAATCAGAACTAACAGGAAACGTCAACACCGTTATGAAAGTTAACACTGCGCCAAAAGTACAAGATGTACTTTGCGATGATGATGGCAGCGTACAATTCTGCCTGCATCTTGATAATTCTGTCTACTGGCCACACAGTGCCATGATAAACGGTATAGATATTCCTGAGGCCGTCAAAAATCCACAAGGTACCGGGTACAATCTTCGTATCACAAGTTATTCTTCATCAATGACTGGAGATTATGGAGCCATAAAAGATCCTGAAACTGGATTAATAAAAATCATATATGTCAAATCCTCAAGACTGGAACCATATTCCAATATAGAAATGAGAAATAATTTAAAATCATGGGACGACCAACCCATGGAAGAAAAAGATGGATATTCTGTCTGGTATCGTAATTAAATTATAAGTTCTTTTTTTAGACCTCCAAACGCAAGAATGGAGGTTTTTTATTATTAAAAAGCCGTTGATTGGTTCAACGGCTTAATACCTAAGAGGGCTTAATGCTTTTTACCAAGGACTGGCACTATTTTTAATTTTAAATAATTAAATATGCCATCCCAATAACCGCTGGCTGGCATATTTTCAGCCAGGGCGGCGATATTATTGATATCTGGCCCAAAACGGAATATCAATATCTGCAGCATGGGGAAATCCGCAAATTTGATTTTAATTTTTCCCCAGTTTGGAAAATTATCGACTGGAGACTCGGCCAAGGGCGCCAGCCAGACGCCGGCTGAATCCTGCAGCTGAATGAACCCATGGTTGAAGGGACTTAAATGGCGAGTATAAATAGTCACTCCAACACTGTCTATTTCGTGCCTTATAACCGCGTCCGGTCCAGTATCTCCGCCTGTGCCCGGCAAAATAGCTGCTGGCATGGTGCTAACGACACCGCTATCCGATAAAGAAAACTTATTTTCCGGAAACGGTCCCCAGAAACTACCCCAATTAAGGGTGCCGCTGGGCGAGACGCGGCCGACCGGCAGTTGATAATTATTGCCGGGCGTTAAAGAAAGTCTGATAGCCACAAATTTGCCAATACTGCCAGGATCCGCTGGCACCAATGACCCGTTTACATAATTAAAATTGGTGTCGGCGGGTGGAATCACTTTGACCGTCCAAGACGGGGTAGTGACATTACCGGAATAACCATAAGCGCCGGAGACCCCTTGCAACGCCTTTTTATGGGCGATAAAAACAAGATTATAGAAACCGTTTGCTGCTGATGCGGTAGAAATACAGGTAAAGCCAGGCAATCCGTCCAAACTAAAGACTATTTTAATATAAACAGTCGTAGTGTGGGCTTGCCCGCTCTCGTCTATTCCGACCAGCGTAACAGAGGTTACCGCGCCCGGGTCAAGACTGTGCCAGAACTCCACCAAATCATTTGCTGATTTATAGTTATTCTCGGCGAATGTCCATTGCCAAGCATTGATTTTGACCCCATTCTTGGCTATGGCTTGATAAGTAGTCTTTAGAAACTTTTCAGTTTCTACCGTGTCGGCACCGCTGGCCGTTTTGTACAGGTTGCTGACTTTTATGGCAATTTGCCCGTCAGCGATCGGCGTATCAGTCGGTTCGACCGGAATCTTTTCCTGGCAGCCGAAAGCGGCCAACATTAACGCCATGATTAGCACAATTAGTGTATACCTTTTCATTGGTACTCCTTTGAGATTAGTGATTAATAATCTATTTGTTAAAAAACTTGTCCCTGCGGCGCAGGGCTTCATTAAAGAACTAAAAAACTATTCTGTTATTTTTGATAAACTTCCAAAATCCGCTTAGCCACCAACGCCCAGGTAAAATCGGCCTTGATCCGATCGTAAGCCGCCTGCGCTTTGGCGGCGATTTCTGGATTATCGGTTAAAAGTTCCTCCAACTTGTGTTCCAGGTCGATGCGGTCGCGGTTATTGAAAGTAAAGCCCGTGCCGGCTAACGCCTCGGTGTTAGCTGAAATATCGCTGGCCAGGCAGGCCGTCTTATGCGCCATCGCCTCCAGCAGGGAAATCGACAAACCTTCCATCTCGGAAGCCTGGACAAACAGATGGGCGTTAGCGTACAGCTGATCCAGGATCCGGCCGTGCTGATTGCCGGTAAAAATGATCCGGTCGTCGCCGGCGGCCAGTTGCTCCAATTCGGATAAATATTCGCCGGCGCCGACAATGACTAATTTCTTATCGGTTTTGATATTCTTAAAAGCGGCGATCAGATACTGCAGGCCTTTTAGCTTGATGATGCGGGAAACGCTCAAGATATAATTGCCCCGGCTCAAGCCCCAGGCCCGGATCCGGTCTTCACCGCTCTCGTCATATAGATTGGCGCCGTTAGGGATCAAAATGGTTTCACGTCCGTACTTTTCCCGGACATATTGCTGCATGGTCTGGGTCAGGACGATGACCTGATCGCCATAGCGGCACATCAAGCGCTCGCCCAGGCGCAGCATCACTTTGGCAAAACCGCTCCACTTGTCATTACAGTAATCGAAGCTATGTAAAGTAGCGACTACTTTCAGGCGCGGCCGCAAGAGCTTAGGCAGCCAAATCAGGAGGGAAGGGCCGATGCCTTGGAAATGAATAACATCAACCCGGCGCCATAAGACATCCAGAATGGCTAAGAAAGTATGAGTAATGGCGGCCAGGTTCTTGCCCGGCAGATAAGTTTTATTGATAATCTCCACGCCTTTATATTCGCGCAGCCTCTCCGGCAGATAATCGCGGCGATTATAAACCAAAACTTTCTGGCCTAAAGAGGCCAGATTCAAAGCTAAACTTTCGACATATCTTTCGACGCCGCCGTTATGGGCGGGTATGCCTTTTTGTCCGATAAATGCTATGCGCATTGATTTTATATTAACTCATTATTCTAATATATATTAAAAAATTTGTCAAGCAAAATTAGACCTAAAAGGCCTATTTTTAATAATAGGCCTTAAGCAAAAGATTATTTTATTATTAGCTAAATTAAATTATAACCACTTTTTTTTCAGGAAAAAGGCCAACATGCCAAGGGAGCAGACCAACATTATGCCGATAATAATCCAGAAACCGAAGGGTCCTTCAACAAATGGCATATACTTGGCGTTCATGCCGAAAATGGCTGCCAAGAGCGATAACGGAAAAACGATCACGGAAAATATGGTCAAAGTCTTCATGATATCGGACATCCGGTCGTTCATGATGGATTCATTGGTATTATTTAGCACTTCCACCATCTCGCGCTGATTATCCAATGTTTCCCAAATACGTTTGGAATGTTCAACCAGGCCGGCGTAATATTTCTTGATGGCTGATTTTTCCACCAAACTGCTCTCCATTTCCAAAAGCTTCTGCAGGATGTTCTTATGATTCTGGATTATCTTCCGGACATTGACGATGTTGCGGCGCAAAGTCAGGATGTGTTGGACCGCTTCGTTCTGCTTATCGGCAAAGATCAGCTCCTCGATATCGTTGATCTTGACGCTATTCTCATCCAGTAGTTGGTAGCAACCGTCGATCAGGTGGCCCAGGATCTCATACAAGAGGATGGCCGATGATTCCAGGGCATAAGACAGGAGGGAGTCCGGGCTCTTCTTGCCGGTATTGAAAAATTGCGATAAAGCCTTGAGGCTGTTATTATGGACCGTTACCAAAAAGCCATGGCCGATAAAAAAATCGATTTCGCCGGCGACGATCTTATCGTCCTTGAAAGTCGGGAAATGCAAGACCAGGCAAAGGTAATTATCGCCCCTGAAGATGACCGGCCGCTGGAAAGAGACCGAAGCAGCCGCGATTTTCAGGTGGGACAACTCGAAATTATAGCTCTTGCGGAGATAATTGATCTCGTTCTTGCCGGCATTGATGATATTTACCCATTTCAGAACAGAAGCGGTTTTCGGATTATCTATCTTGATCTCTTCAATCCGCTCGCTGATCCTTTTATAGTTAGCCATAGATAATGGATTTTCTTTGACTTAACGCAAATTTTATAATAAAATTAAGCTGACGTAATTATAACATATGGCCAATGTTTTGGGAATAAATCTGAGCGAACTGAGCGCTGATAAAGTCCTGGGAAAAATCATGGATTTCCTGTCCGACGGCCGCCAGCATTATATAGTCACTCCGAATCCAGAAATTATCCTGCATGCTCATAAAGACGAGGAACTGTTCTATATCCTGAACAAGGCCGATCTCTCGCTCGCCGACGGTTTCGGACTTAAGCTGGCGGGCTTCTTGGCTGGTGTACGGATATCGCGCGTTACCGGAGCCGACCTGACTACCAAACTGCTACGCTTGGCGGAAAAGAACCGGGTCCGGGTGGCTGTCTTGAACTGGCGGGGCGGACTCTCGCGCCGCCGAGACATAGAGCTTTCGCTGCGCCAGAAATATCCGGCCTTGGTTTGCCTGGTGATAGACGCCAGCCGTTCCCACCCGTTGCCGGAAGATATTACCGAACGGATCAAGGCTTTCGCTCCGGCTATTCTGTTTAATACCTTTGGTTCGCCTTACCAGGAAAAATTCATCTACCATAACTTGAGAGACTGGCCGCCGGTCAGACTGGCTTTGGGCATCGGCGGCTCCTTCGACTATCTGACCGGACGGGCGATCCGGGCGCCGAGAATTTTCCGGACCAGCGGACTGGAATGGCTCTGGCGCCTGGTGCGCCAGCCGAGCCGCTGGAAACGGATCTACAACGCGACCGCAGTGTTCACCGGAAAATTGCTAAGAGCGCGGCTTAACCGCCATTTTTACCGACCTAACGTAGCCTGCCTGCTCTATAAGAAGGAAGCGGGGCAAATCAAAGTCCTAATCGTCGAGCGGGAAGATATGCCCGGCCACTGGCAACTGCCGCAAGGCGGCACCGATGGCGAGAGTTTGAAAAAAGCCGGAGCGCGGGAATTAAGGGAAGAATTGAACACCGATAAATTCGCGACTAAAGCGACTTTTAAAGATACCTATAGCTACCTGTTTCCGCCGGTCAGCGAACAAGGGGCATATACGGCCGCCAAACGTTTTCGTTTCGATTATAAGGGCCAGCGACAAGGCCTGTATATTGCCGAATTTATCGGCCAGGATCAGGACATAAAGGTAAATTTCTGGGATCACCGGGCTTGGAAATGGATAGATGTCCATAAATTAGTAAACGAAGTAGCTCCGGTGCGGCAGACCGCGGCTAAAATATTTCTGGCTAAATTTGAAACTTTAAACAATATCTAAAGCCCGCCTGGCGGGCAGCACTATATGCCATCAGAAAAAAACAATATCCGCCTGCGCTTCGCGCCATCGCCGACCGGCTTCCTGCATATCGGCAACCTGCGTTCGGCGCTCTTCGGCTATTTGCTGGCGAAAAGCTGGGGCGGCCGCTTTGTCCTGCGCATTGAGGATACGGACCAAAAAAGGGAAGTCGGCGGCGCGGTTCAAAGCCTGTTGGACATCCTGGGCTGGGTCGGCATCAGATTCGACGAAGGTCCGGCACAGGGCGGCGATTACGGTCCCTATATCCAGACGGAACGCCTGGAGATCTATAAAAAATACTGTGACGAACTGCTGGCGCGCGGCCAGGCTTATCGTTGTTTCTGCACGGCCGAACGCCTGGCGGCCATGCGCGCCGATCAAGAAGCCAATAAGCAGGCACCGCGCTATGACCGCCTCTGCCGCGGCCTGAGCGAAACGGAAACAACGGCCAAAATAGCGGCGGGGGAAAAATTCGTCATCCGCCAGAAGATGCCGCTCCAGGGTGAAATCGCGGTCCGCGATGAATTGCGGGGCGAGATCAAGTTCCGGGCCGCCGACCTGGACGACCAGGTCCTGATAAAATCCGACGGCATCCCGACCTACCAGTTCGCCAACATCGTCGATGACCACCTGATGGAAATTTCCCACGTGACCCGCGGCGACGAATGGCTCCCCTCTTTCCCTAAGAATATCTTGTTATACCAATCTTTCGGCTGGACGCCGCCGAAATTCATCCACCTGCCCTTGCTCCTCAACCCAAGCGGCGGCAAACTGAGCAAACGCCAAGGCGATGTCTTTGTCGAGGATTACCGGATCAAGGGATACCTGCCGGAAGCGATCATTAATTTCTGCGCCCTGCTCGGCTGGCACCCGAAAAGCGACCAGGAAATCTGGTCTTTGGCGGAATTGGAAAAAGGGTTTTCCCTGGAGGGCTTAGGCGCCAGTCCGGCCGTCTTCGATCCGGCCAAACTGGACTATTACAACAGCTATTATATCCGCCGCAAACCGCTAAATGAGCTGGCTGATCTTTGCGCGCCCTACCTGGCTGAGGCCGGCCGGCCGGCGATCAGCCGCGAACAATTGGAAAAATTCGTCGGCCTGTCCCAGGATCGCTTGAAAAAATTAAGCGATATAACGGAACTGACCGGCTTCCTGTTCCAATTGCCTGATTACGAGCCGGAGACGTTACGCTGGAAAAACCTGACTTTGGCGGAGAGCCTGATGAAACTTAAAGAAATCGCGACGGAAATGAAAAAAATCCCGACTGACCGCTGGACTAAGGCCGATCTGGAGCCGACTATGCTGGCCTGGATTAAGGAAAGGGAAGGTAAGAACGGGGATTATTTATGGCCGCTCCGGGTGGCTCTGACCGGACTGAAGAATAGCCCGGGCCCTTTTGAGGTGGCGGAAGCCCTGGGGTTTGCAGAAAGCTGGCGGCGTCTGGAATTGGCCCTGAAAATCTTAGCTTAATAATAAAATAACTAATATTAGCCTATTTTATTATTTTACAGATAATATAAAATGTGTTATAATTAAATGGTTATGAATATCATGCCCCGCTTATCCCTCCGTCATCGTTGCCAAATCGGCCTCTTAGCCGCCATTGCGGCCGCTTTTTTAGTCGCAACGCCTTTTGTTTCCGGGCAGAGCGGCGGCCTTGATGAGGAAATCAATACCTTGAATCTACAGATCCAGAACCAGAAAAAACAATTGGAAGATATCCAAGCCAGGCAAAAGAAACTGCAGACGCAAATCGAAGCCAAGCAGCGCGACCGCATCAGCTTGAATAACCAGCTGTCCATCTTGGAAGACCGCCTGGCCAAAGCCCAGCTGGATATCGACAGCGTCAATCTGGAAATAGATAAGACGAATCTGGAAATCAGAAAAATAGAGGCAGATAAGGATGACTTGGATCAGCAAATTGAGGGGCAGAAAGAACATATCGCCAACTTATTGCGCACCATGTACAAGCAAGACCAAGCCTCCGCCCTGGAAGTATTGCTGCTCAACGATTCCTTGGCTGAGTTCTTGAACCAGGTCAAATATCTCCAGGATACGAATCAGGAAATCGGCAACAGCGTAGAAGAACTCAAGGACAGCAAAGATAAGCTGGAACAGAACCGGCTCAGCCTGGATCAGAGGAATGGCGACTTGCTGGCTTTGAAGAATAAATTGCAAGATCGCAAAGACGACCTGGGCTATGAACAACTGAATAAGACTAACCTGCTCAAAGAAACGCGGTCATCAGAACAGCAGTTCCAAAGCTTATTGCAGCAGGCTAAGCGGGAACAACAGCAGATGGAGGTGGAAATCGCCAGCGCCGAAAAGCTGGTCAGGAAAAAGATGTCGCAGAAAGACCTGGACCGTCTCAATAGCGGCAATAATACCCTCGACTGGCCGGTGCCCAGCCAATATATCGTCGCCCGATTCCACGATTCGGACTACCCCTACCGCAATATCATCGGCGAACATTCGGCCATAGACATCCGGGCTAAGCAGGGAACTACCATCGCCGCCGCCGCCGATGGCTACGTGGCCAAGGTTAAATTCGACGGCTCCTCCAGTTACGCCTACATCATGCTTATCCACGGCAACGGCTTGGCTACGGTCTACGGCCACGTCTCCGCTGTCTATGTCGTCGCCGACCAATACGTCAAGCAAGGCCAACCGATAGGCCGGACCGGCGGCTTGCCGGGCGGCACCGGTTCCGGCCCCTTCACGACCGGGCCGCACCTGCATTTCGAGGTCCGTTTGAACGGTTTGCCGGTCGATCCGGAGGCATATCTGCCATAATATCGCAGAAAAAACATGAAAACAAACCGCCGCCAAAATGGTTTTACCTTAATTGAATTATTGGTGGTCATCGCGATTATCGGCCTGCTTTCTACCTTATCTATACTAGCCTTAAACAGCGCTCGGTCTAGAGCGCGAGATACCAAACGCCTGCATGACATGAGGCAATTAGCCACTGCTTTGGAGGTATATTTTGATATATATAACTCTTATCCGCCGCAGGACGGGGTAGCTAATTGCGACTTTATCGGCGTTCCGAGTTGGTGCGACTCCAGCGAAGACGGCACTTTTATTCCGGCTCTAGAAACCGCCGGCATCTCCGGCCCGCTGCGAGACCCCTGGAATGATCGGGCTAATTTTTACTATTATTACCGCAGCTCAATCACCGGTTACTGCGACAATCTGAACAAAGCAGCCATCGTTTTCTTTTTGGAGAACAATACCAATCTCGGATCTTTAGCCGAACCCAATGGATATAATAACAGCGCCACAGGGTATGGCCGAATAATCTGCATATTTTAGCGCCATCCAAAACCTTACCTTTTAAGGCTAAAGTTAATAAATAATATTGACAAAAATATAGCTTTATGCTATATTTTTTAGTTATTGATCTTTAAAATTTTTATTAAACTAAATAACAATTTCTAAGCAACCAGGAGATATAAAAATGGAAACAACAACTCAGCATCAATCGTACCAAGAAGTTTATTTCAAAATTTACCGCCGGGCGACTAAGTTACCAGACAGCGCAGATTTAGCTGAGATCATCTCAGCCTTGGTAGACATGGAACAATGTCAGGAAGCCGCTGAAATGTTGTTTGGTTGCGAAGCAAGTAATTTAGTCGCAAACCAAATGGATTACAGCATCTTCCAAAGCTTTTGCTATGACGAAACCAGCGGGGAGCTGATAAAAAAAATAGCTCATAAACACGCCTGGTCCGATGATCCTCTCGCCAAAAAAGGCTTGGCAATCCAAGTTTATCCGGGAGAATTCTTAATCATCCCGGAACCATTAGACAGCGAGGTCTTGACGATGGTAAGTTAGGAAATAAAAGCCGTATAATTTAAATATACGGCTTTTTAATTGCCGGGGCTAAAATAATATTAAAAAATCGCCAGCTTATTTCCACTGGCGATTAAGACAAACCGTTAATCCGCTAATTAATCTGGAGAGCCAATCTTGGCGACTAATCGGGTTAAATATGAACTCAGCTTTTCTGAAACGGCTTTTACGCGAGCGGTATTCTCTTCATGCGAATGTACGCTCGTGCTGTCATTGGTCACAAAAGCCAAACCCAGCATCTCGGCTCCATAAAGCGAAATAATACAGGCCTCGGGGAGCATGCTCATGCCGACAACGCCGGCGCCGCTAGCGGTCAAGAAACGCTTATCATATTTGCGTCCTTCAAAAAATGGTCCGCGAAGCATAGCATATCCCGCTTTTTTCAGAGAAATGTCGCCTTTTTCTTGAAAAGCAATGTGTCTTAGCTCATCCGACAAAACGTCTTCCGGCGAACAAAATTCGCCGGCCCACAAAGGCATTTCAGGAGCGAAAACCGTAATAAATCCATCCAGTACGACGATATCTCCGACCTCAATATCATTATTGAGTTTACCGGCGGCGCAACTTACGATAAATTTCTTAACGCCAAGCTGACAGAGCATTTCTACCTGCAAACGGACCATCTTGGGCCATCCGCTAGCACAGGGGACTTCATTCATATGCAGGCGTCCATTTAAAACCGCTACTTGATGGCCCGCTAATTCGCCGCAAATAAGTTCACGAGCATGGCCGGGCAGGGAAGCAAGATCACTGAAGCCTGGTATGCTGCCAAAAGGCAGAGATAAGGCTTTATCAATGTTAATGGCGTCACCCCAGCCCGTTCCCAAAATAATGCCGATTTCTGGTTTATAGTGAGGATTAGTGGTATAAGCGGCTTTGATCCAATCGGCAGCCGCTTCGGCGCGATGCTTTCTTGATTCATTCATGGTTCTTTCTCCATTGGTGATTGTTTAAGAACAAAACTTTAATTGTTTATATTAATAAAAAAGGCAAACTATGTCAAACAATTTGCCTGATTAATACCGCTTTAAAACTTCCTGCCATCATGCACCTTGCGATGGATATCGCGTAATTGCTTATTGGTCACGTGGGTATAGATCTGGGTCGTGGCGATATTGCTATGTCCCAAGAACTCTTGGACGGTGCGCAGATCAACGCCCTGATTAAGTAGGTCAGTGGCAAAAGAATGGCGCAGGGTATGCGGCGTGGCCATCACCGGCAAACCGGAAATTTTAACGTATTTCTTGACGATGTCTTCGATGCTTTTGACCGTCAGGCGCCGGCTCTTGTCGGTCTTGGCTCCGCCCCGGCGATAATTGATGAACAGGGCGTCGTCCAGGTCCTTCCGCTCGGCTAGATAGCGCCGCAAGGCCTTGATGGCCCGGTTGGAGAAATAAACGGTCCTAATTTTGCCACCTTTGCCGATAATCGCTGTTTCAATGTCGGCCGTATCGTCTTTAATGCGCAATTGATCGCGGTTTAGGGCAGCGAGTTCTGCTACTCGCAGGCCGGTCGAAAATAAGGTCTCTAAAAGCGCCCGGTCGCGCAGGCCAATTATAGTTTTTTCTGATGGCGCAGTTAAAAGACGGGACAGCTGCTCCAATTTCAAAAATTTTATTTCTTTATCCGCCTTATCCTTGGCCAGCTTTACTTTTGAAGGCGGCAGGGAAGAGATGTCTTTTTCCACGAAGAATTCCAAAAGTGAGCGCAGAGCGATTAGATAGTAGTTCTGGGTAGTTTTCTTTAGGGCTTTCCTGGTCTTCGGGTCGATATGGCGCGACAAGTAGACTTTGTACTGCCAGATATGGTCCGGAGTCAGGGAAGATGGTTTCAGGCCTTCCTGGTGGGTTTCTTTGAGCCAGCCGAAGAACTTGCGCAAGAAGCGGGTATAGTTTTCCTGGGTCTTGGAAGAGAGGCCTTTTTCGACCTCGCAGAAATCCAGGTAATCGATCAGGTATTTGATTATCGGCTTATTCTTATCCATGTATTTAATTATAACATATTTTATCTTTAATGTTCTCCGGATATTTTTTATAAAAAATAGCAGGGGAGAGCTTCAAAAAGCCTTGTTTCTATTGGCTTTCCTGGTCAATAATACTTCGCATAATGTATATTAAGCGAAGTATTTTTTTAGATAAAAACAAGCCAATAAACAAAAACCATCGACATTATGCGAAGTAAAAATCTTCATCTAAATTATGGCATAATCGCCAATAAAAAGATAGTAAAATGTAACGAAGCCATGCGTGATTTCTGGTGCCTAATTTTAAGCCGCGCGGCTTCTAGCCGCGTGCTGCCGCAGGCGTCTTAAAATGCCCTCTATGCTATACAACCAACAAAGAGCGACGACGACCGAACTGTGTCTGACCGAAAGCTCAAATGGCAATTTTTGCGCCGAAAAGCAAATAAATACCATTATTACTTATGACTGGTTTGGAACGGTGTATCTGATCGGAAAAATCATTCTTGGAATAATCACGGTATACGCAATCGCGAACTACCGAAAAAGAAAAATATGGAGCAGCCGTCAGGTTTGATTTTAATAATACTGATGATCGAGGCCCTCCGTTGGGCCGGCGACCGTCTAACAGCAACCATATGGAAATGACCTTATTATTCCAAGACTGGTGGACTTTTGAAACCCTTATGGTCGGACTAGGGCTTCTAATCCGATGGATACCTTAAAGTTAAAAAATTTTTTAATAAAATTTTTCTAGAAAGGAGGTGAAGCATGAAAATATTGAAAAAGTACGCGGCAAAGGTGGCTTTCAGCCTAGGACTTTTCGGCTTAGGTTTTGCCATTTTGGGCCAGAAGGCCCTCGCAGCCGCGGACGCTGATTACATAGCGGCCTTAGCAACAGGAACTTTGGCAATAAACGACAACACTCCAGCAACGATGTCGTTTTTGGCAACCACCTGGGGCAAGGCGCTGCTTATCGGCTTAACGATCGCCGCTCTGACTTGGGCCTACATCAAGATAAGGGGCGCGATCACCGGCGGCCGGCGGCGCAGATAGGTTCAGTGGGGGACGCCCCACTTCCCTATTTTAAAAATTGACGGTTCTCGTCTGCTGAACATAAGCCCTGCCGGGGGATAAAGACGGAGGTGCTTTTCCTCTGCCCCATGGACGGCATTTCAGCAGACGAGAGCCTGCTCCACTAGCTTCGCTCAATTTTTAAAAAACGCTTCGCTTCCCTATATAGCGAATATGAAACAAAAACAAATTTGCTTAAACTGCCGAAATATAGAAGACAAAGAGATAAAACTCTGGCCGCCGACACCGGGAAAACTGGAAATCATTTGCTCTAATTGCGGCGGCGGAATGGTGGCAATAGACTGGCTTTTAAAAATTTACGGCGAAAGCAAACAAAAATAAATGCCTGCGGCACACGCCTGCGGCGCAAAAATTATGAAAATTTGGATAGAACTAACGCCGCTAACAGCAATAGGGGTAATAATGACTATTTTGTTGAATACTCTTTCGAGCTACACACCAAATTGGTGGGCCTATATTATAATTTTTTGTTTAATTTTTAGAATTGAAGGCAAAAAAATTTTATGAAAAAAAAAGAATTCGAAAAATACGCCGAGGACTATATGGAAAGCCAGCACCCGACGAGAGCTTATGATTACCAGGGCAAAAAAATGACCTGGAAAAGAGCGGCTATCTACACCCTATTCGATAGCTTTTTCATCGGTTTTAAATGGGCGGTTTTTCTAGGAGTTTTTTTTGCTTGGTGGACGATTTTTAATGAAAAAATAATGATCAATTTTGCTCAAAATCTGTGCCAATATCTAAGATAAAAAATTTATGGACTGGTCTAGCTTCTGGTGGGGTTTTGGCGGCGGCTTTGCTCTTTGGGTTATTATTGGCCTTATCCTCGCCTCGTTCAGCTCTGGCGGCTGACGAGGTGTCTATTGAACAGACTTTTAGTGATGCGGACGAAATGCTTTTTAACGCTTCGGGAAACACTTTAAAATACCAGTCCTTTACGGCCAGCTCAACGAATGTGTCAATGGTGTCGCTAAACATACTAGGCGTGCACGGGCCGAATACTTTTAGCGTCGAACTTTGCGAAATAAGCAGCTTAACCTCATTAAGCTGCACAGACACGCCGCAAGAAAGCGCGGGCCGGGACTATACGGACTTCTCAACCACTGGCTGGTACGATTTTGACTTCTCAACCCCCTACCCTACCACGGCCGGCCATTATTATCTGATAAAAGTAAAAGAAACGGACGCGGACGCAACTGGTATGAACATTAGAGCCAGCAACTACGACGGGGACAAATACGCCGACGGCCGGCTCTATTATGAGGGCTACGGCTGGACGCTCACCAATCGAGATTTCGCTTTTAAGGTCTACACGGATCCGGCCGCCGGCGGAACGACGCTCGCGATAACTTCCCAAAGCTTCGACTCAATCAGCCAAATTTTGACGCTAAGCGGAACCTGCGCCCAATACGGCTCCGGCTACTACCAAATGACGATCAGCTCCGCGACTTCGACCGGGATCGATCCTTTGGGGCCCTGGCGCGGCGGCTTGGTCGACTGCCACGCTTCAAGCAGCCCAAACTTCACGGCGATATACAACGGGTCGGGGTTAATCGGAACAACGACGATATATATTGACGACAGTTTCTACCACCCGACCAGCTCACCGAACGTCGCGAGCGTGGACCAAAATTTCTCGCCAGCCACCACGACGGACTGGGAATTCAGCGTCGGGTATATGTCAGAAGACGATCCAGCCGGCACGGCACACCGGATAGCCTGCACAGACGCTGAGTGGGCGGAAACGGACTGGTGGACTGAAATAAAATGCAATTCCGTTTTCACCTGGTACAAAATCTATTTTGGATTAAGGGACCAAGTGAAATCGGGCATAGGTGGACTGATTAATTCGACAAAAATCATCTTCCCTTTCTCGCTGGCTACGAGGATAAACCAATGCTGGACCGACTCGGCGACGGCGACAATACCGTCAACTCTTTCTTGGTTGGCCGGGGATGAAGGCGGCGACGTGAAACTGACCATGCCGGCCTCCTGGACAAGCACCACGACCACGATCACCCTTTGGGGACCCGGGCTGGCGGCCGGCAACGAAGACGTTGAGGACGTTTTTGAAAATATAAGAGGATTGTCGCCGTACGTCATGGCTACCTTGTCGCTGATAGGGATTATAATTTTTAGCTGGAAAGTGTCCCACCAAAAAGACTGATATGTTCAACACTTTAAAACAAGTCGTAATGGCGGGAATAATACTGGGGGGCCTGGCGATCTTGGGAACCACGGTGAACTACCTGCTGACGCCGATCTGGACGATCATGACGGTGGCTTTGGCTTTGGCGCGGCGGCTGCTTATGCTCTCGAATTTTATTTGGGATATAAACGGCGCCTTCGGGCTGTATTTTTGGATCGGAATAGACCTGGGACTGCTGGTGGCTTGGTACGCCTACAAAGCCTACCTGTTTGTCGCCAGTTTTTTTAGAAATTAGTATGTGGTACTTAATCGCTTTCATCTTCGGCGTATTTTGCGGCCTAGGGGCTAAATTCTGGGCGGATTGGTACGTGGAATGGAAGGCCGAGCAAAAGGACCTACGGGACCGGATGGAACGCTGGGTGAGACATTTGGACGCCTTAGAGGAAATCAAAAAAAGAGAGCTACCGCCGGCAGCAACGCCTGTGAGCGGCCGTGAGGGCCGAACAGGCGTTCCGGCGGCGACGAAAATTTAACAAAGAGCTGCCAGCCCGAAGGACGGCGGCCAGAAACGACCCAAATCCCGTCGCGCGGGCTGGCAAATCGCTCCGAAGGACGGCGGCCAGAAACGACCCAAATCCCGTCGCGCGGAGCGAAAAAATATGATAGAAGGATCAACATTTTCAATAAGACTGGGGCTACCGGGATCGGGCAAAAGCCTCGGACTGGTAGAAGAAGACCTGCTGCCGCATTTGCTCGACGGACAGGAAGTCTGGTGCAACTTCTGGATCAACTGGAAGGGACCGAACCTCCATTTTTTCACGGCCGAAGAGTTTGAGGAGCTGGCGCCGACGCTGCGGAACTGCGTGCTGGTCATGGACGAAATCGGACAAGTAATGGAACCCCGGGCCTGGGAACAGGAAAGCGGCAATATCAGACGGTTCTTCCAGCTCCACCGACACCACCACGTCGACATCTACGGAACGACGCAGGATATCAGCCTGGTGGCGAAATCAGCTTGGATAGTGGTCGACGAATGGATACTGTGTGAAAAAATCGAGGCCGGAATAATGGAGTGGATCGGAAAAATAATAAAAAAAGACTTCCTAAGGATCAGCTACCAGCAAATGACGTACCAAGAACTGAAAAAACTGTCATATGGCTGGGAATTAGGGGAAGGAATTGAAGGGGATTTCAAACAGGTAGGAGGAAAAAGAAGGATAAAGTGGTACCAAAAAGAGAAGTTAATACACAAGGAATTGAACGAAAAAAAAATAGAATTAGAGCATAAATTCTGTGAAAAATGCGCGGGAAGACAGGAAGGGGAAAAACACTGCCCGAAGCATAAGGAAGAAATATTAAAAACGATACCTAGCGGGATGTACGACTCGGACTACGATCTGGAAATCAAGGAACAGGAAATCAAGTGGATACCCTACAAAAAAACGGAAGTATTGAAACCGTACCGGGGAGCGATAAGCGAAAACCAATTGAAAAACAGACCGAAGAACACATAGACACCGTTAGAAACATGGACGCCGGGACTCTGCGGCTAAGGCTGACGATATCCCGGCGGACTGGAAAAATCTAAATCACTAACGTGATTATAAACTGCAAAAAACCGGGCCTTGGGAAAGAGCCTAGGTTTTTTGTATTTAAAAAAAATCGGCCCGAGCAAAAATCGGCCGATTTTCAGGGGTTGACTTTTGAGAGCTAAAACGCTAGACTAAAAGTATCCATGAAACATCAGCAACTATTGACAAAAATCTTAAATCGTGTTATATGGTTTTAAAACAAGGTTCTGATCAAACCACAGAAAAATCCGCTTCCGGCTCGCGCCGGAAACGCGGATTTTTTAGCGCTTTAAAAATCATAAGAAAATCAAATCAAATTTTTAAAATTTTCAGTTCCCTACCCCACGAGAACGAAACAGAAAGTCGAAAAGTGTTTAAAAGTGTATATTAATACACCTATTAATAGACTAAATAAAGGGGGGTGCCTAAGAACCCCCTATAGGCCAGGTCGGCCGGATCAGCTGATTACCAGGCCCATGATGTAAATCTGCGGCTGGAACATCAATATGACCTTGCAGATCAACAAGAAGATCCCGATAACAGTCATAGCGGCGATGACGACCGCCAGACCGAATAAAAATTTAAAGACTCCTTCCATATGAATATTTATTTAAAATCCGGATAGATAAAGATCCGGCCGCCGAAACGCAGGTCAATATAATTCGTCCTACTGAAATTATCCTTTATTTTTTCCTTTTTGACAAGCAGTAATAACTGGATTTGCTTGGCTGCTGTATCCTTGACATTAAAATAAACTTGTGGTCCATTTGCGAATTTAACTTTGACGGTATTCAATTCCTGATCGATGATAAAACGCTCAACCGGTAATTCCGGATAGGTCGTCAGGTTCTGGTGCAAATCCATGATAAAATCCAGATAGTCGCGGCTAATATTGATCTTATCCTTAGGGCCGAGCAGAGTGCCGGGATTCTGGTTCTCCAGGATGAAATATTTTTTCCGGTCCGCCTCCTGGACAGCCGGTTCCCTGATCAGGTAAGCATCAGCCGAGGCATAAGACAGCAGATTCCCTTCCTGAAAAATAAAGGCATAGGGGCGTTCGCTGACTTTGATCTCCAAGGCGCGCGGCCAAGCCTGATTGATTTCTACGCCGGAAAAATTATAGTCGGCTAGGATCGCGGCCGTCGCGCTGGCCCGGTCGAATAAAAAAATATTATCCTGCTTGAAGAACAACCAACGCGAATTAGCGGCCTGCCGCCAGACAATCTTTTCCAGCTCCGAGCTTGGCACCCGGCTCAAGCCGCTGATGCGGATCTCGGCCAATCGCCAAAACGGCGCCGCCAATACGAACCAGATCAAGCCGATGACTAATACCGCGCCGCCGGGGACCAGCCAACGCCACAACCGCCGGCCCTTCCCTTCCGGCCGATGATGAAAAAAGGGGTTGCGCAGGTTCTTGCGCTGATAGTCTTTTTTTACTTTACGAAAATTTGACCTCTGCCACATGACGAATTGATAATTTAAACTATTTTTTTTCTAATATTAGCCTGAAATTTAACTAAAAATTCATAAGGTATCATCTGGGCGATCCGGGCCAGATTAATGAGCGAGTTTTCATCGGACGGATTGGCGGAAACGATTTGGACCGGATCGCCGACCGCTATTTCATGCCGGCCGCAATCCAGACAAGTCAAATTCATGCAAACCGGTCCGGCAACCTGAGCCTGGAAACGGCCGGTCTTGGTCTGCACCATGAATTTGGCCCGGTTAGATAAACGCCGATCCAACCCTTCGAAATAACCAAAGGGGATGACGCCGATCCGGGAATCAGCGGCCGCTCGGAAAGTTTCATTATAAGAGACGCTGGAACCGGCTTTAACCTCTTGCCGGGCAATGATCTGAGAATAGACTTCCAGGGCGGGCCGCAATCCGGCCGCCAGCTCTTCCCGGCCCGCCTGGCCGGCAAAAGGGCTGTAGCCGTAAAAAGCCAGGCCGGGGCGGAAGGCCGTGAGCCAATCATGCTGCTGGGTAAAAATAGCCGCGGAGTTGCCCAGATGGATCCAGCACGGAGCATAGCCGGCCGACCGTAAAATGGATAAGCCTTGCTGGAAACTCGCCGCTTGACGCTGATTCAGTTCCGAATCTTGTTCGGCGGCGGCCAGATGCGAACAAAAACCGTTTACTTGAACCTGATCTAAATAAGTCTTATTCTCCCGGATAAACCTGGCTAAATCAGCTATTCCCTCCCGATTCATGCCGCTATTGAAGAATAAGTGGATGCGCGCCTTCCGGCCGTAGCGAGACAGAGATTTCAAAGTCTCAGGATTATAAACGACGAATTCCGTCTGTTCCAAGCGAGCGTAGCGATAAGCGGCCGGCGGCATCTCGCCTAAAATCAGCGCCGAACCGTGGAAATGACGGTACACGATTTGCGCCTCCGGATAGGAATCGACGACGACAAGCGGCGGCTTGACGGCATTGAGGACTAGGCAAACTTCTTTCAAGCCGTGTCCATAAGCGTTCGATTTCAGGACCGGAAACAAAGCGGCCTGCGGCTGCCGGCCGGACAGATAAAGATAATTGTCCAAAAGCCGCTGACGATTGATTTCCAGACGATTTAAAGTCTCATATTTCGGCTTTAAGCGATTACGCAGAGCTTCTAGCATATCAAGGCTGGGCGACTGTTCCCTGGCCGGAATTAAAGCGATCGCCGGCCAAATCAGTATCCAGGGCCGACAAGCGGCCGCTGGATTCCTCGCCGGTCAAGGTGTCTATCCCATAATAACGAATGTCGGATAAAAGCGGTAAGATCCGGCCGGCCTGGTCCGCGGTCGGAATCAGCTGAACTTCGAAACCCAGGTGCTCGATGCTGTCGCCGCCTTTAATCTCCGGCACCCGCCAGATAATCTGCCGCGAAGAGGTGCTATAGTTGAAATCACCGGCTACGAGCGAACGGCCGGTCGCCAATTCCACTCCCTGGGGCAAACGCGCGCTGAAGACCAGATTCTTAAAATCGCCCGCGCTGGATGCTTCCCAAAAAATCCAATAGTTGGTCGGGATGCCGACTAAGGGCGGCACCGGCCCGATGCCCAGCTGGTCGCCCTGCGGACTAGTGTAATAAGCCACCGCCTTAGCCGTCAGCTCGGCCGCGACTTTCAGGGCAGACAGGTTCTTCGTCTCTTTCAGCACCTGGCCAGCCAAGACATATTGGCTTTGGGCTTGCCAGCCGATAACCCGGACTTGGGTTTTCTGATTGAAGTAAACCAATAACAGCACTTCTCCGCTCTCGCCCGCCCGGATCCGATCCAGGATGGCGCTTCGGCCGCTGATGGTCAGGCGGCCGCTATCGTCGGCGCTCTTGAGCTGGCTGACCGTAAAATTAGCATCCGTCGTCGAAAAATCCAGATTAACGTCATTAATCGCCGTCGAGCCGTTATTCTTGAAAGCCACTCTGACTAAGACGCCGTTCTTGGCTTTGATCAGCGGAGCGGCCACCACATAATCCAATTCCAAGGGCGGATTATTCAAATCGACCGTCGGCGGCGAGTAGATACCGAATCCGGGAAGATCCGGCCGGTAAAAGTAGAGGCCGGCCACCGCGGCCAGCAGGATAATCATCACCAGGAACAAGGATAAGTCTAAAATCAGATGCCAATGGCTTTTCAAATAATAGCGCTCCCAGCGGCGCCGGAAATAACGATTGATGATTTTAAACATATGTTTTAAGCTTAATAGAAATTTTTCAATCCGGCCAAAATCTCACTGCGGTCGTCGCCGTTAACGTCGCTGACGCTGACTTTGATGCCGCCGTGGTATTTCTGGTCGTAGGCGAAAAAGCTCTTGAGCGCCCGGCCCTGGCTGTCGAAAATGCGAATCTGCGGACCGCCACCGCCCATCGGCGCAGTCACTATTTCCTCGCGGCCGTCGCCAATCAAGTCGCCGACGGCAACGTTGACGCCGCCGCGGAAATTAGGGTCATAGGCTAGAAAACTGTTTTTTAAGCGGCCGCCCAAAGTAAAAACCTTTACCCGCGCTTCCGTGCCGGCACCGGGCCCGGTCACGATTTCCAAGTCGCCGTCGCCGTCCACGTCCCCTAAAGCAACGTTGACGCCGCCGCGCAAACGTTGATCATAAGCGAAGAAACTGCCTTCTAATTTGCCGCCGGGCGAAAATACGCGCACCTGTGGTCCGCCGCCCGGGCCGGCGCCGGTAACAACCTTATTGAAATAACCGTCGTCCAGCTTGGCCGCCAGGCTGAGCTGCTTCCGATACAGTTTATCATAAGGATAAAAAGCGGCGATCCGCTGGCCGTTCTTATATAAGCTGACCTGGCCGCTGGCGGCGCTCAGATTGATATCCACTTCCCCGTCCTGGCTGCCGGACGCGATAATGACTTCCGCTTCGCCGGGGAAAGCGCTGGCATAGGAAAAAAAGCCGTTCTGAACCGAGGCGCCGCTCGCATCATAGACCCGGAAGAAATAGCCGTTGGTAAACGGCGCGTTCTTGATCAAGGTACTCCGCTTCAGTAAGATTATGCCGTCCTGCGGCGCCAGAGAAATATAATTGATTTTCTGCCCGCTATTGGTACCGGGGTCTTGGCTGCCTCTGAGTTTTTCCAATTCTTCCTTATTAAAAACATAGGTCTGTTTCTGATCGGTAGAATTGACCAAGGCTAAGCCGTTCTTGAAATCGCGGCGCCACAGGCCGGGTCGCAGGGCCGGGCTGGAATTGGCCAGGAGATTATACGGACCGGACTGCGCCGGACCGAGTTTGACTCCGTATTCGTCATACCACCAGGTCTGGCCGTGATTGGTGACGTCATAATCATAGCTGTAAAAACCATCGCCCAACAACGTGCTGGCTAGGCCGTAGCGGACGCGCCGGTAATTGGCCTGATTCTTGTCATAGATATTGATCACCGAAATCGGCGGCACTAAATTCAATTTCGGCAATTTCAGATAAGTTTGCATAGAGCCGGTCCAGGTGCCGCCATTCTCCCAAAAGGACGGAAAACTTTCCAGCATCATGCCGTTAAGGAGCGACTGGTAGCCGTCATAGACGCGGCCGTTGCCGACGATGATGAAATCGCCGCCCGAGAGCGCCCGGGTATTGGCCAGCATCTTCTTGAAGCCGCCGGCCCAGAGCTCATCTGCGGCCGCCCGGCTGTCGGCGACGCCGTCATTATTAAGGTCCAGGGATCCGGAATTTATCCAGCTGACATCGCCCCAGGTATTATCATAAAATACGCCGTCCCAAAGACCGCTGGCCTGCAATTTCGTCGTTACGAAACGCGGCAGATAATCATAGAAACGCTGGCCGGAGGCATCCGGCCGCGCGCCGTCCGTCAGATTCAACATCGAGGTATAAGGCCAATTGGAAACCTTATGGCCGGAGGCATCCCTTAGCCACCAGCCGTCATAAATGCCCCGGTTCAGCTCTTGCCGCAGATAAGCCTGATTGTAATTATCCACATCGTCCAAAATTTCCTGCGAAGTCAGATAAGCCAAGATGATCACCTGGGGATTCAAAGCGCGGATTTCCCGGATCTGATCAGGGCTGTTTTCCTGCGTTTCCATATCCAGAATAAGCAAGTCCCATTTCGCCAGCTCCTTGGCCTCGGCCGGGCTGATCTCCCATTTCAGGAAATAATTGGCCAAACGCGGATAAGTATTCTTTAAAACAGCCGCCCGCGCCAAGGGCGGCCAGAACAGCAGGACGGCAAAAATGGCTAAGACAGTCTTCTTCATGGCTTATGGCTTGGGTTTAATCACTTTCAGGCCGAGGGGCAAATAACGGCGCAGGATCTTCGGAATAACCACCGAGCCGTCGGCCTGCTGATTCTGCTCCAGAATAGCCGGCACGAGGCGGCTGGTCGCCAGGCCGGAAGCATTCAAAGTGTGGACGAATTCGTTCTTGCCGGTCAGGGGCTGCTTATAGCGGACCTGTCCCCGCCGAGCTTGGTAATCCAGAGCATTGGAGATGCTGCTGACTTCCTTATAAATATTCATGGAGGGGATGAACACTTCCAAGTCGTAAGTCTTGGCCATGGCCGCGCTGCAATCTCCGGCCGCCAGCTTGGAAACCTGGAAATGCAACTCCAGGCCTTCAACCAGTTTCTTGGCGTGCTTAACCAGCTCGGCGAACATCTCCCAGGATTTTTCCGGCTCGGAAAAAATGAACATTTCGATCTTATTGAATTGATGCCCCCGGATCATGCCCCGCTCTTCCTGGCGGTAGCTGCCCGCTTCCCGGCGGAAACAAGCCGAATAAGCGAAATATTTGAGCGGCAATTCTTCGAACGGCAGGATTTCCTCGCGATGGTAATTGCCCAGCATCATCTCGCTGGTCGCGTTCAGGCATAACCCGTCCTGCGTCCAAAATAAATCCTCCCGGAATTTCGGCAGATGGCCGGAAGTATAGGCTGATTTTTCCGTCAGCAAAAACGGCGGGATTAAAAACTGATAGTCGTTCTGGGTATGAAAATCGATGAAATATGACAGGAGCGCCCATTCCAGCAAAGCGCCCGCCCCTTTATAGCACCAGAAACCGCTGCCGGCGATCTTGACGGCGCGTTCATAATCGATGATATCCAGCGACTTGGCCAGTTCCATGTGGTCTTTGGGCGTAAAGTTGAATTTCGGAGCCTTGCCATAAGTATAGATCACTTCGTTATTCTCCTTGCCGCCGGCCACCACGTCCGCCGCCGGCAGATTGGGCAGTTCGGCCAAGCGCGCGTTCAAATCGCGTTCTACCTCACTCAGCTCCGCTTCCCGCTCCTTGATTTCGTCGCCGATCTTTTTCATCTTCGCGATTATTTCCGGCGAGGGCTTGGTTTTCGAATGAGCGTTGCGTTCGGCCTGCAGGGACTCTAAAGAGGCGCTGATCGCCCGCCGCTGATCATCCAGTTTGATGATGGTTTCCAAGTCCAGCTTTTCCGCCGGCAGCCTTTTCAATAATCCTCCCCGGACGGCCGCGATATTATTACGGATCAATTTGATGTCCAGCATATTTTTAACTGATTATTTCTCCGCCAAAAGTCTTGAGGAGGTCGGCCATCAAACCCTTAGTCGTCTCGCCGCCGGGCGGCGCGACCGTACCGGGCGCGGCTGGGGCGGCATTATCCGCCGGCGCCGGCGCTCCCGCCTGATCGGCCGCTGCTTCCGACCGCGGCAAAGCCAAGCTCTCGTCGATAGTCGATTCCCAGACCAAACCGCTGCCAAAAACTTCCGTCAAGGTGTTTTCGACGATGCTGTTGATATTAGGATCATTGATGCGGTCGCGGTGGAATTTATATTTGAAAATCAAGTTCAAACGGCCATCGGCGTTCGCCCGCGGTTCACAGTTCTGCAACACGAAAGACAAGGAATGGTTATATTTCTTGATTTTTACCAGAAATTCCGGCCATTTAGCCGCCAGCTCGTCCGCCGCCAGAGGCTTAGCCTTGGCTCGGGTCGTTCCGGACGGAGTAACCGAAGCCGCCGGACGGCCGGGATTGGCGGCTTTGGCCGGAATATTGGGCGGCGGATTAAATTCCGAAGCCGGATTAACCAAGGCGGGCGCCGGCGCGAAACACAGCTCGCCGACCGCCAGCTCCAGCGGCAGCTGCGGAATCAACTGGCTTTTATGGTCATTAGCGGCCTCCAAAAAACGGCGGGTAAACGAGAAAAGCTGCTCCCAATTGAAATTGGCAGACACTTGGAGCAGACGTTTCTCCAGACTTTCCCCCAAATCTAAGCCTAAGCTGTCGGCGAGTTCCGGATTAAGCTTGTCCAACATTATCCGACGCAGCAAACCGATGATTTCATTGGTAAAAACCTTGACGTTGACACCGCTTTCCGCCAGATTATTGATGAGTTCGACGGCTTTCGCCGCGTCCTTTTTGCTAAGATAATCCAGCAGGCTGATGGCTTCGTGGCTGTTATAATGCGGAATGACCAGTTCGGCCTGTTCGCTCGTGATCTTCTGGTCGCCGAGAGAAAAAATCTGGCCCAAGAGGCTTTCGGCGTCGCGCAAATGGCCGCCGGAACGCCGGGCGACCGCTTCTAAAACCGCGGTGTCCACCTCCACTTTCTCGCGGCTGGCGATATAAGCCAGCTTCTTGACGATTTCTTTCACGCTGATCCGCTTGAAATCATAGCGTTCACAGCGGGAAACCACAGTCGTCGGCACTTTCTGGACTTCCGTCGTGCAGAGGATGAAGATCACGTAAGCCGGCGGCTCTTCGATGATTTTCAATAAGGCGTTGAAGGCGGAAATGGACAGCATATGGACCTCATCGATGATGAAGACCTTGAATTTAGCGCTAGTCGGCGCTACGCGGGAAAAAGCGATAATGTTTTCCCGGACATTGTCCACGCCGGTATTGGACGCCGCGTCGATTTCGCTGACCTCCAGGTTATGGCCGGCCGTGATGCTGCGGCAACTGGCACAATCATTGCAAGGCTCGTATGCGCCCGCGCCGCGGCGTTCGCAATTGACTGCCTTAGCCAGAATCCGGGCGACCGTGGTCTTGCCGATAGCGCGCGGACCGCAAAACAAATAGGCGCTGGCCGGCCGGCCGCCGGCTACTTCGTTCTGCAGGGCGATCTTGACGTGATTCTGGCCGAGCACCTCGGAAAAGTTTTGGGGGCGGTAATCGCGATATAAAGTGGACATAGATAATAACGGGAATTTAAGTTTGGCTGAATTAAAATTTAAATGGCCGACTTGACGCGGCGAGTGATTTCCGCTTCTACCAGGCGGACATTCTGGCCGTATTTCAAGCGGCTGAGCGCCCGGATCTTATCGGCCATGCCCGGCTGTTTGACGCCTAATATCGGCCAAATCGTCTTCAGGGAGAATGGCCGGGTAGCGCTGTTATCTACCAGCAGTTTAATATAGGCCGTACCTTTGTCAATATTCACCAGATCATATTGGTTGAACACGGGCGCGAATTCCTTAACCAGGAATTCCGCGTCTTCGGAGCCGATCTTGAAGCTGACCATAGTCCCGACGTTCCCGAAAACGGCATCTTTGATCTCTGTGTTCTGTCCTTTGGCCAGCTGGCCGATATACTGATGGGCGATAATCAGACTAAGCGCGTACTTTCTGGCCTCCGACAATATCTGACAGATAGAGTTGGTGGTAAAATTCTGAAATTCATCGATATAAAGATAGAAATCTTTGCGTTCAGAGGCCGGCAGATCGGTCCGGGACAAAGCGGCCATCAGGATCTTACCGACCAGGATCATGCCTAAAAGATAAGCGTTCATTTCGCCGACCAGGCCTTTAGGCAGATCGATCAGCAGGATTTTTTGCTGATCCATGACTTCGCGCAAATTGAAAGCGCTATGTTGCTGTCCGATAATCGGCCGCATCATGTCATTGGAAATGAAGGAGGTCAGTTTGGAGGTGATATAGGGAACGATATTGGCCAGGGCCGCTTCCCCGCCCGCTTTTTCCGCCTCTTTCTTCCAGAAGTCGACGACCGTCTGGTTCTTGCAACGGCTCAGCTTCAAGCGGCGGAACTCTTCGTCCGCCAAGACTTTCGGAATTTCCATCAAGGTCGAGCCGCTTTCCGGGTCGTCCATGATGAGCAGCATGGCATTGCGCATATACTGTTCGAACATGGGACCGCCGGTAGCTTTAAGGTCGTATAGCTTATCGAAGATGCCGATCATCTCGTTAATAACGAAACTCTTCTGCTCCGGATAGCGCGGATCGTACTCCAATAAATTCAGGGCTAACGGCCGTTCCAGGTCGCCGGGAGAAAAGATGATTACGTCTTCGGCGCGTTCCGGCGGCACGCGGTCCAGAATATCCGTTATCAGGTCGCCGTGCGGATCAAGCACGCAAACACCTTCGCCGTTTAAAACATCCTGGATAGCCATATTGGCCAGGAGCACGGATTTGCCGGTACCGGATTTACCGATGATATAGGTGTGGCGCCGCCGGTCATCGCGCTTCATGCGAATTTCCTTTTTAACGCCGCGATAGACGTTTTCGCCCAGGGAAATCCCTTCCTGCGGCAACGTAGCGGGGGCCGGCGCGATCTTGGCCGTCAGCCAATTGATATTCGGAGTCTCGGTGCTGCTCAAAGGCAGATGGAAGAGGCTGGCCAGTTCTTCGCTGTTCAGCAGGAAACCGGTGCTGGCCCGAAAATAGCGATAAATGAAATCTTTGACTACCTGTTCCGAATTATTCTTGCGCGGCCGGGAAAAAACATTGCCATAGCTGAAATTATTATACTCCATGAAAGCGCTGCCGACATTTTCCAAATAAACATTAGCTTGTTCCTTGGTCTTCGCGCAGGCGATGACGCGGATGTTCACGTCTAGGCCAGCCTTCAGGTTCTTCTCTTCGATCGCTTTCACGATCTCCTCTTCTATCGCCGACAGCCGCTTGGGCGGCAGCGGATTGTTCGGATTCGTTTTTTCCTTTTTGCTTAATTGCATGAAATCGCCGGCCCAGCTCAGCATTTCCCATAATGGGCTGGCAACCTTCAAGCCTTCTTTAACCGAGTTTTTCTGATGAATTTTCGTCACCACCCGCCTGGCCCGGGCATGCCAAAAACTGCGGGCGCTCCTGACCGTATACTGGATGGCCAGGCTCTCTTCCTTGTCCAGTTTGGAAAGGATATTGATCAAGGAATTCAAAGGATCGACCTCGATCTTCTGATAGGTCTTGATGGGAAAAATAAAGCTCTTGCTGGTCCGCAGATAAGCGGCGGCGATCTGCCCTTTCAGGCTGAAAGCGTTATAATCCTGGACTTCCTCAATCACCGCTTCCGGATAATGGGCGTGGATCTGCTGCTCCAGATAGCGGGCGCCGCTCGGCGGCGTTACGGCATAGAAAGAGATGCGGTTATGGCTGGCGACTATTTCCAGAGAAAACTGGTCGCTCCGGCCCAGCAGCCAGGCCTTAAAGCCCTTCTGGGCCGGCAAGCCGCCGATGGCCGCGAACAAGGTTTCGCCCTTGGCGATCTCTTCTTTCATTTTCTGGACCGTATCCGGATTCTTTTGATCCTCCGGCTTATCCTTCGGCAGGCGGATCAAGAAAACCTGATGCGGCAGATAGCGCCGTCCGGACAGGAACAAGCGAAGTAAGTTCAAAATCAACAGGATCAGAAATACAGCCCCGATTGAGCCGGCCAGATAGGGGAAATAGTCGCCGAAATTTATAGTTATTTCCGTCATAGGCTAAACCTTATCCTTGATCCTCAGGATCCTATCCGCCTTGATCTTGGCCTCTTGTTCCAAGAATAATTTATTGACGCCGGGAATCATCTGCAGCCAGGCTTTGATCAGAGCGATAATCTTATTGACCTTCACCTTGGTTTGATTGAGCAGCTGGTTTATTTTAACGACTGTTTCTTCGCCTTTCCGCTGGAAGGCCTGCTGCTCCTGGGCGCTCATTTTCAAAAAGACTTCATTCAAGCCCTCGGACAGGATGCTGTCGATCGCCGCCGCCCGCTGTTGCTGAAAATTCTGCGCTAAAGAAACGCCGCCGCCGGCCATAGGCGTCCGGTCGATAGTCGGCGCCACTGACCGCGGCCGATCAGGGTTCTGGTGCGGGCGTTCCGCGCGATGCCCTGAGTCGGCCGGACGTTCCGGTTGCGGAGCCGGTTTTTCCGGAGCTTTTTCAATTGGCGGCTGTTCTAAGATTTTTTCCACGGCCATAAATTTCTATTTGCCGAATGTGGCATGAATTATTCCTCGATGCTAATCGCGCCGACCGGACAATTCTCAATCATTTTTTTGGCGCAATCAGTCACTTTATCGTCAACTACTTCCGACTTGCCGCTCAGGTTCATCTGGAAACTCTCCGGACAAGTGCCGGCGCATAAGCCACAACCAATACAGGTGTCTTGATCCACTTTTAATCTTGGCATAATTTTTTACTTATTTTTTTATTATTTTTTACCTGATTTTTGATAATCTTATTATAACATATCCTATAAAAATTAAAACTGCCTAAAATATTATTTTTTACTGAATAATCTAGCTAATAATAGGCCTATTTGACAATTACCCCTCCCTTTGTTATATTTATCTAGTAAAAATAACTTAATTAGCTAAACCTACCTCTATGGCACATAAGAA
The DNA here is from genome assembly GCA_041651095.1 of Patescibacteria group bacterium. GTDB lineage: Bacteria > Patescibacteriota > Patescibacteriia > Patescibacteriales > UBA12465 > UBA12465. The sequence goes on along the minus strand of JBAZJV010000003.1, from coordinate 35,857 downwards.
AGCCGCCGGGTCAACTTCCTTGGGCCGCGAATCAGAAAGCAAGCGTCTGGGCGTCAAGCTGACCGATGGCGAATGGGCGAAAACCGGCGCAATCATCATCCGGCAACGCGGCACCAAATATCATCCCGGCGTAAACGTCAAAAAAGGCGGCGACGACACCTTGTTCGCTTTAAAGAGCGGCATCGTTAAATTCTCCACCAAGAAACTGAGGAAATACGACAATTCCCTCAAGACCTGCAAGGTCGTGAACGTTGTTATCCCGGTCGCCAAGAAGGCGGCGGTAAAGACTGCCAAATAAGCATTGTTGGAATACAAAAAATAACCTCGGCTAAGAGGTTATTTTTTTATTATATCCAGCTAAATATAAAAACCTGGGGTAAGAATTATTCTTCTTGATCCCCAGGCATAAAACCAGAAGTTTACTGAAACTTAAAAATCATCACTTTCCCCGTCATCATGATAACAGGTAATAATAAAAATAAAAACCCGCTCCAAAATGAAGCGGGGACAAACGTGTTATTTTCTAATCTTTGATACTTTAATTTTTTGTTGTTCCCGTATAATAGCGAGTGCCATTTGGCCTCGCGACAATATAGAAATGAGTTTTTCCGGGATCATACATACCTACATAAGCACGTACAACGATATTATCTTGAATTATTTTGGGATCGCTATAACATTGATAAGAAAAATCTAGGGGCGCAGAAGATATTTTATCGCCGTTTACAGTCAACTGGATAATATACGTTTGGTTTCCAATTACATCGGGCGTTTGTACTCTGCGCATCTCGACATTAAAGTTATCCGATTTACCGCAGAATAAATAAGTTTGTGCTCCCGCTCCGAAAGTATCAGATTGTTTCTCTTTAGGAAGGATGTTTTCCATAAATTTGGTCTTTTCCCAGACTTTGTCAATTTCTTTGACGCCGAGTTTTGACGGTAGAGATGATTTTTTTACCGCCAAGAATGAAACTTTCGAACCAGGCATACTATTGTCCCAGAAGTTAAACTTTTTTTCTTCCGCTCGAAATAATCCACGGGATAAACCAGGATAATAAACATCTTCAAGCGACGAATGATAACGCTGGTGAACGCCTTTTTCATCTGTCCAGAAATGAGTAGTATCCTGTATTTCCGTACCCATTGCAATCATGCTAGCCTGCGATTGTTCCAAAAATCCAGAGTAGTGCGCGTTAGCAACCGCAATAAGAGTTTGGAAATCGGCTGGTTCGTACCCCTCGTCATCCATGACTTTTTGAACCAATTTGTAATTAATTGGCCCTTTAAAAAAGAAATCCGCTGCTTCTACTCGCTGTTTCCCCTTTTGAGTACCGAGGGGATATCCAAATACTCCTTCGCTTGGAAGCCCTGAAAAATCAAATGATGAATCAGCCTTAATTTTACTAGATTTTAGTTGTTCAGAAATCGATTTAGTATAATCGACTTCGATTCCTTTAAATTCCCACAGATTATATGTAACCTTAATTTCCGTGGTTTTTTGTTTAAAGCCCCGGTTTTGCGAAAAAGTTACGGTCGCAAACACAATGACGACAAACAAGAAAGATAAATAGCGTTTCATGGGTATTACTCCTCTTTTGATGATATTCTAGTTAATTTAGTTGTATTTTTGTTTGTTAAAGTCCGTATTTTTTAGTTTTTTAAACTAATTTTCAATAGGTTAACTATAAACTATTTATTAATATTTGTCAATAGACATAATAAACATAAAAAGTCAAATAAAAAAAATCAACTAATTTAGTTTAAAATTAGCTAATTTTTTACAATATTTTCTATTATAATTATTTCTTCCCGTCCTTGCAAACCCGGACAAACTCAACAAATAAAGGATGCGGTGCGAGCGGGCGGGAGATATATTCGGGGTGGAACTGGACGCCGATGAAGAAGGGATGCTTGGTCAGTTCTATGGCCTCGACGATCTGGCCGTCCGGCGAAGTGCCGGCAATGGTCAAGCCCAGCTTCTGGAATTCATCCCGGTAGTCGTTATTGAATTCGTAACGGTGCCGGTGGCGCTCGGAAACGACTTTCTTATCCGTAAATTTCTCATAGGCCTTGGCCAAATGCGTGCCGGGCGCTATTTTGCAGGGCCAGCCGCCCAAACGGATAGTGCCGCCGTAGCCTTTCTCCTTGATCAGCTTTTCCTGGCCGGGCATGATATGGATGACCGGATTGGTCGTTTTCGGATCGACTTCCGCCGAATTGGCGTCTTGCAAGCCGGCCGCATCGCGGGCGAATTCAATGACCGCCATCTGCATGCCGTAGCATAAGCCGAAATAAGGCACGCCCTTCTCCCGGCAATACTTGATCGTCTTTATTTTTCCTTCCGCTCCGCGGCCGCCCCAGCCCTGCGGCACGATAATTCCGTCCAAATTGCGCAATATCTTGGTGCCGGATTTTTCCACTTCTTCGGCGCCGAGCCAATGGATATTGACGCGGCAACGATTAGCCGCGGCGGCGTGCTTGATCGCTTCAATCACTGAAATATAGGAATCACCCAGGGAAAAATCGCCGCTGGCGAAATATTTGCCGACGATGCCGACATTGACCGCCGGCGCCTGGATCTTGGAGGCGGCAACCATCTTCTTCCAGTCTTCGTTATTGTATTTCCGGGCCGGCAAGCCGAATTTCTCCAGGATTCGCTCGCTCAGGTGGTCTTTCTCGAAATTAAGGGGGATATCATAGATCGACTCCACGTCCGGTGCGGAAATGACATTTTCCACCGGCAGGTTGCAATTGATGGACAGCTTTTCCTTGCGCTGGCTGTCGAGCGGCTTCTCGCTGCGGGCGATCAGGAAATCCGGCTGGATGCCGGCGCCCTGCAAACTGCGCACCGCGTGCTGAGTCGGCTTGGTCTTCATCTCCCCGATCGTGTGCGGCACGGGCAAAAATGACACCATGACAAAGAGGACGTCCTTGGGATGATAGAGCTTCATGACGCGGGCCGCTTCCAGGAATAGCAGGTTCTCGTATTCGCCGACCGTGCCGCCGATTTCGATGATCATGATTTCCGCGCCGGTCTTCTCGACCGCCCGGTCGATGCGCTCCCTGATCTCCTGGGGGATATGCGGCACGACCTGGACGCACTTGCCTTTATATTCCAAATTGCGCTCCCGGTTGATGACGGTCTGATAAATCCGCCCCGTCGTCATATAATTCTCCCGATAGATGTTCTTGTTCAGGAAACGTTCGTAATTGCCGATGTCCTGATCCGTCTCGTCGCCGTCCTCGGTCACGAAGACCTCGCCGTGCTCTATCGGATTCATGGTCCCGGCGTCGACGTTGATATAGGGGTCCATCTTGATAGAACTCACCTTATAGCCGCGGGCTTGCAGGATCTCACCGACCGAAGCCGTGGTCACGCCTTTGCCGACGCCGGACATCACGCCGCCGACGACGAAGATATACTTAACATCAGCCGCAGCTTTTTTGCGGTTTTCATTCGTTTTTACCGGGGACATAAAAAATATCTTAAGTTTATTATTTCTGCTTGGGCGATAAGAGCAGCTGGACGGCTTTATCCAATTGCGGATCCTTACCCTTATCGGCATCGGCCGCCGAGAGCGGAACGACGATATTCGGCTCCAATCCTTTATCGTTGATGTAATCGCCGGCCGGCGTCAGCCACTTGGCGACCGTAATCTTAAGAGCGGCGCCGCCCGTCAGGTCGTTCAAGGTCTGGACCGATCCTTTGCCGTAGCTCTTTTCGCCGACAATCGTCGCCTTCTTATAATCGCGCAGGGCGCCGGCCAGGATCTCGGAAGCGGAGGCGCTGCCGGCATTGATCAGGACCACGGTCGGGAAATGCTGCAGGCGGGCGTTGCCGGTGGCCGGATATTCGTTGCGCTTGTTGCCGCTGAACTGTTCGGCCACGATGGGCCCTTCCGGCACCCATTCGCTGGCCAGATTGACGGCCGTGTCCAGATAACCACCCGGATTATTGCGCAAATCGACGATGATGCCCTTGGGGTTCTTGGTGAGGGCCAGGTTGACCGCCTGGCTGAACAAGCCGGCCGTATCATTATTGAAATTGCTGATGCGGATCAACAGCAGGCCGTCCGGCCGCCAGGTCGTGGTCACGCTCTTGACCTGGATGATGCCCCTAGTGATCGTTATCTCTTTCGGCTTATCGTTGCCGCGGATAATGGTCAGAGTGACTTTGGTGTCTTTCGGACCGCGGATTTTCTTGACGATGGCATCAATGGTCAAGCCGATGGTCGGTTCGCTGTTCACCGCGTAGATCTTGTCGCCGGCCCGGATGCCGGCCTTCTGGGCCGGTGTCCCGTCCAAGGGAGCGATGACCGTCGCGGTCTCATTGCGCATGCCGAGCTCCGCGCCGATGCCCTCGAAGGTGCCGGATAGTTCATCGGAGAATTCCTTGGATTCCTGCGGGGTCATGAACACCGTATAGGGATCGCCGGTAGATTCGGCCAGCCCCTTCAAGGAACCGTAGAACAGATCCTGATCGCTCACTTTGTTCTTATCGACGTAATTATTCTTCAGACTGTCCCAGACCTGCCAATACAGGTTGAAATCCACGGGCGTATTGGTCGTGTTCCGGACGGTCAGCTTGACGGCTTCCGGCGAAAAAGCCAGGGGCCGGTTAAAAAAAGACAGGCGGCCGGGGTTATGCCCCAGGTAGTAGCCGCCGCTAAAAATCGCCGCCGCTAATACGGCGGCTGCGACGACCAAACCGGTTTTCTTGAATTTAGGGTTATTGAACATATGGCTAGATGATTATTTTCTTAACAGGCGCGGCGCCCGGCTGTCTCGCAGATCGATAATCCGGGAAGCCCGACGGCGGCGGCAGATCCCGCCGTCGACTACCAGATCCAGCCGCTGCTGCCAAATCGGCAGATAAGCGGCCAATTGGCGCGGGTCCCTGATGTTAGTCTGGCCGCTGCGATTAAGGCTGGTGGAAACGATCGGCGCCTTGATGGTCTTTATTATTTTAATCAAAAATTCACTTTTAGGCAAACGGGCCGCCAGACTGCCGTCTACCAAATCCAAGGCCAGCGCGGTCGGCTGGCGGGCGGCTAAAATGACCGTGGTCGGCCGGCTCCCGGAACGCCAAATTTTCGCCAATTGCTTAGACTGCTGCTCGGAAATTACCGCATATTTCCTGAGCATGGCCAGGCTGCTGACCAAAATGATGAACGGTTTTTTCCCTGAGCGTCCTTTAAGCCGCTGGATACGCCTGACCGCCCGAGCATCGTCCGCCCGGCAGCTCAGACCGTAAATGGTATCGGTCGGCAGTACCAGGACCTGGCCGGATCCTAAAGCGCCGGCGACTATTTTAATGGCGGCCGGCGCGATAAACCGTGGTTTTAAACGCAAATATCTCATGTTTTACAAATGCCTCACGCTTTTAAATAATGGCTTGCAGGGCTTTGAGCGCTTCCGGCAAAAGCGGCAGGATAACGCTCACTATCTTTAACAGGAATGGCGCCATGACCGAATCGGTTAGCTGATTGCCGAAATAGTCGCCGATGAAGCTATAGCGGGAAATGACATAGATGATCAGGCCGAGAAACAGCGAACCTTCCAGAAAGCCCAGGATGGCTCCCAAGATATTATTGATGAATCGGCTGCCGGGAATAACGGCGACGAAATTGAAGACCTTCTCAATAACCACGAACAGGAAATCGACCAGGCGCGCTATAAGCACGAACAGGATGATGAAGGAAATCACTTTGCCGGCCCCGTCATGAGCGGTCGCCCAGGCCTGACACCATTGCCAGTTCTTCCACCACTCGAAGAAAACCAGATAATAATGGCTGGCCGCATAGGCGCCGATGAGCAGGCCGGCCAGGCTGCCCAAAATCCTGATCAATCCCTTGAACAGCCCGTTGATAACGAAACCGCACAAGATGACCAGCAAACTGATGTCAAAGATAGACATATGTTTTGATTATTATAAACGAGGAAACAAAGGCGCGCTTTTTCTTACTTGCGGAGCGGCAAATTGCGCCCGGATCTCTCCGGCGGCCCGCGGGAGGAACGGCTCCAATAAGTAAGCCAGGTTAAGGATGTTTTGGGCAATCGGCGTCAGGATCGCCGCCACTTGCGACGATTCGGATATTTTCCAGGGCGTAGTCCGGCTCAAGGTCTCGTCGTTTAGCCTGATCTGCTCCCAAATAACCTGCAAAGCTTCGTTGAAGCGATATTCCGACATCTTCTGCGCCACCTGCCGGCTGAGCGCCGCGGCGCCCGGTTCCTGCATATCCACGCGCAAATTGGTCGCGATACCGTTCTTTTCCAGAAGATTGGAAACCCGGGCCGCCAGATTCCCCAAACCGTTAGCTAGATCGGCGTTATAGCGTTCCCGGAACTTTTCTCCCGAATAATCGCCGTCCTCATAGGGCGGGATTTCTGCCAACAGATAATACCGGACGGCGTCGCTGCCGTATTTATCCGCGAGCTCATAAGGATCGACCGTATTGCCCAGGCTCTTAGAGATCTTCTGCCCGTTAGCCGTCAGGAAGCCGAACACCAGGATCTGCCTAGAATTAGGCAGGCCGGCGGACATCAGCATGGCCTGCCACATGGCCGCCTGCGGCCGCAGGTTGTCTTTGCCGCAAACTTGTAAGCCCGGCCAGAATTCGGCGAAATTGCCGGAACGGTCGAAGTCGTCCGGCCAGCCCAGAGTCGAGATATAATTGACCAGAGCGTCGAACCAGACATACATCACCTGTTCCCCGTCATCCGGCACCGGCACGCCGTGCGGCATCTTCGTCTTCACGCGGGAGATGCTGAAATCCTGCAAGCCGGCTTCGACGAACGCTTTTATTTCTTTCAGGCGGCCGGCCGGCAGGACGAAATCCGGCTGCGTAGCATACAACTTCAGGAGCGGTTCCTGATATTTGGAAAAGCGGAAAAAATAATTTTCCTCATCGATTACTTCCAATTCTTTATTAGGATGCAGCGGACAGCGGCCGTTCACCAGGTCGGAGTCCGTTTTCTCCATCTCGCAGCCGACGCAATATTTGATCTTATACATCTTCTTGTAGATGTCGCCGCTGGCCGCGCAGCGTCGCCAGAACGCCTGGGCCGCGCGCTGGTGGTCCTCGTCGGTCGTCCGGATGAATTTGTCGTAGGATAGGTCCAGCTTATCCTTGAGCGGACGGAATTTGGCGGAATATTCATCGCAGAAATCCTGGACCGCCAAGCCGAGTTCGGCCGCCTTCTGATAGATCTTCAGGCCGTGCTCGTCCGTGCCGGTGTTGAAAAAGACATTGGCACCGCCTTGCCTCTTATAGCGGGCGATGACATCAGCCTTGATGATTTCCGCCGCGAAACCGATATGCGGATCGGAATTGATGTAAGGCAAGGTCGTGGTGATGTAGAAATATTGGTCCTGAGGCATGTTGATAAATGATTAGTTTTGGATCAAAACGACGAATTCTCCTTTCAATTGTTGCGGGTCATCCTCTAATTTGGCTCTGATTTCTCCGGGTTCCCCCTGATAGAAACTTTCATGCTGTTTGGTCAGTTCGCGGGCGACTTGCACGTTAATTCCCCGCCCGGCCTCCCGGCTCAGGCTCTCCAGCTCGGTCAGCAATTTGACGATCCGATGCTTGGACTCATAGATGACGACCGGATAAGCGCTATTCATGATTTCCCGTAACATCGTCTGCCGGCCCTTCTTATGCGGCAGGAAGCCGAGGAACAGGAAGCGGTCGAAACCGCGGCCGGCGATGGAAACGGCCGCCGCTAAAGCGGCGGCGCCGGGAATGCTTTCTATTTTCACCGCCTCGCCGAGCTCTTGGCGCACGGCAGAAACGAGCTGGCCGCCCGGATCGGAAATGCCGGGCGTACCGGCGTCGGTTACTAGCGCCAAATTTTTACCGGATCGCAATAAGGCCATGATCTTGTCGGTCTTTAAGGCGCCGGTATGCTGATGATAAGAAATGGTCGGCGTCTTGATCCGGTAATGATCCAGGAGTTTTTTGGTCACGCGCGTATCTTCGCAGAGCACGAAATCCGCCTCTTTCAGGACGCGGAGCGCCCGGAGCGTGATGTCCTCCAGATTGCCTATCGGCGTCGCGACGATGCTGAGCGGGTTCATAAGCTAATCGACCAAATTATCCCGCCGTTCGCGGACATAGCGCGTCCAGTCCTCCGCCACTTCGACCAAGACTTTGAACGGCGCTTCGATAACGAAATCGAACAGGAAGATAAAAACATTGATCTTGGAAAAATTCTGGGAGAGCCAGCGGCCGACGAGGATGATCGGCATATAGAACAGGTCGATCAGGAAGGTAAAGAGGTTCTCTTTCCGGTCGACCACCAGGAGTTCCTTGATGCCGCTGGTCGTCCGGACGCTGAAAAAGCTGACAAAAGCCAGGAAGAACAGGAAGATAATGACACTCACCCAGGTGAAGTGGATGCGGGTCAGGGCTAAGACGATATAATAAATGGAAACATAGAAAGCGACGATATAAATCAGGTTGAACAGAGCACGCATGAACCAATTGCGGCGCGGCGGCCGGCGCAGGACCAGCGGTTGTTTCCTCTCCTGCCCCAAGATACTGATCTCTTTGATGCCGGCGATGATCTGCCGGGTATTATCTTCACCGGGCAGCTTGGTGAAAAAAACGATGACAAACAGCAGGATGGCCGGGAAAGCCACGTTGATTGCCAGAGCCAAGGGATTGAGCGTTTCACCGAACCACTGCGTGGCCGGGACTTCAATCAGGAAGACAAAGATGGATTTGGTCAGAAAAATGTAGATGATGCTGCGCAGGGCGACCCGCCACAAGCGGCTCTTGGCTTTCTTGTATTTCTTATCGCAAACCTTGCGGATCGCCGTAGTAAAAGCCTGCTCGCCGTGTTCCAGCTCGCCATAAATTTTGGCCGGGTCGGCTTCGACGGTCTCGGCCAAAATAGAAAAATATAAGGAATAGAGGCGGACGATCTTATCCAGTTGCCTGGCCAGAGGGTGGCTGATCTGCTGGTCCATCTCCGATTTCATCGCCCGCAGATTATCGGCGATCGTCCGGATCGCCTCGTTTTCTCCCGCCGCTTCCAGGCGCAGAGTCGGCCAGCCGCTGTTATAATACTTGAACAGCACGAAATTCAGCATTTCCTTATCGAACTTCAGGAAATTACGGCTGATGCTCAGATAGATCTGAATTTCCAGATCCTTTTCATAGGGCAGATCCTTGGGCAATTGGATATTCCGGGACAGGACCGAAAACAGGTTGCTGACGATAACCTGCTTGACCGGATTAGGCGACAGGCTCTCCTCGATTTCGCAGGCGGCCAGCGTGAGCAGCCAGGTCGTCAGCTGGTTTTTCTCGTTGATCAGGTCTTTGGCTTGCTTGATGTCCGTTTGAGCGGCCAGTTCGGTATTAAGGTTGGCAGACATCCGGTTCTTCAGGGCGATATATTTTTTCAGCATGGCGGCCACCTCGGCGATCTTGGCTTCCGGTATCTGGTTATTAGGCAAATAGCTGCCGCGGATCAGTTCGACCAAAAGGTGTTCGGCGATTTTGTCGCTGTCGCTGGCCGTGAGCACGCCTTCAATGACGATCTGCCGGCGCAGGATCCGGGCGATGGCATTCTTCCGCAGCAAGTGCTCTTCGTCGTAATCCACGGCATTCCTGATCTTTTCATAAAAGACGGCCAGACGGGAAATCAGCGTAGAGACCTTGATCCGGGGGATATTATCGTCGGCTTCCCCGCCCTTATGCTGTTCGCTGTAGATAACTTGGAACAGCTTCTTGATCTCTTCATTAACTGCGACCGGCTCTATTTCCTCTTGCCGCCTAATCAAATTTGGGCTAACCATAAGTTAATTATTTTTCATTCCTATTGTATCCGTTTTGCCGATAAAAAGCAATAAAGGCCGGGCCCTCCCCCTTGACAGCTAATCTTGGATTTTGTATTATTTTAACAGATAAAAAATGGCCCGGAAGGCTATTTTTAAATACTAATATATGAATAAAATCACGACCTATTTCCAGGAATCGCTGGCCGAAATGAAAAAAGTGACCTGGCCGACCAAGAAAGAGACCTACAATTACACTCTGCTCGTCATCGGCATCAGTCTCGGCGTCGCCATTTTCCTGGGCGCGCTGGATTTTCTTTTCTCCCTGGGCTTCCAATTCCTGATCTACCGCTAGCAGCTAATCTTATCGCGGAGCTTTAATAGTTCTTATATCTTAAACTTATATGGCCAAACAACTTTTAAACCAAGGCCGCCGCTGGTATGTCATCCATACCTACTCCGGCTATGAAGAAAACGTCGCCCAGAACCTGAAACAGCGGGTAGAGTCCTTGGACATGGAAGACAAGATCTTCAATATCCTCATCCCGACCGAAAAGAAAATCAAGATCAAGAACGGCAAGCGCAAGGTGGTTGAAGAAAAAATCTTCCCCGGCTACATCCTGGTGGAAATGGAAGTGACCGACGAATCCTGGTACATCGTCCGCAATACGCCGAACGTCACCGGCTTCATCGGCACCGGCACCATCCCGACGCCGATCAGCGAGGTGGAAATCAAGGCACTCCAGAAACGGATGGGCGTGGAGGATCCGAAATTCCAGATCGACGTGGTCATCGGCAGCCCGGTTCACATCAACGAAGGGCCGTTCAAGAATATGGAAGGTAAAGTAACCGCCATCGACGAGGCCAAGGGCAAAGTCAAGGTCTCGGTCTCCATGTTCGGCCGCGAAACGCCGGTCGAGCTGGATTTCCTGCAGATCAAGAAAATCTAATTAATTCGGGCGTCGCTTCTGCGCTCTATAAACAATATGGCTAAAAAAATAAAAACCAAGATCAAATTGCAAGTGCCGGGCGCGGCCGCCAATCCGGCACCGCCGATCGGTCCGGCTTTGGGCCAGCACGGCCTGAATATCGCCCAATTCTGCAAGGAATTCAACGATAAGACCAAGGACAAGGCGGGCGATATCATCCCGGTGGAAATCACCGTCTACGAAGACCGGAGTTATGATTTCATCCTAAAGACCCCGCCGGCCGCGGAACTGATCAAGAAAGCCGCCGGCATCAAGAAGGGCTCCGGCAAACCGCTGACGGAAAAAATCGGCCAGATCAGCGAAGCTCAGTTGGCTGAAATCGCCAAGACCAAATTACCCGACCTCAATGCCCGCGACCTGGAAGCGGCTAAAAAAATCATTGCCGGCACGGCCCGGCAAATGGGCGTCGAAATTAAATAATTATAATAATTGTGGGAGTCGCCGTCTTACGGGCCGGCGACGTCATACCACGAATAACAATTATGTCCAAAGAAACCACTCCGGTCGCGGGAAAAACCGCGCCGAAAACCAAGACAACGGCTAAGCCGCTGCCTAAAGCCAAGAAAAAAACCGATTATTCGGCGATTTATGATTGCCAGAAGGCTTATTCTCCGGAAGAGGCCTTGGCCATAGTCAAAAAGCTGACCAAGACCAAATTCGACGCTTCGGTGGAAGCCCATTTCCGCCTGGGTATCAATACCAAGAAGGGCGACCAGCAGGTGCGCGGCGCGGTCAGCCTGCCGCACGGTACCGGCAAGACCGTCAAAGTCGCGGCTTTCGTCTCTGCGGAGAACGAGAAGGCCGTCAAAGCGGCGGGCGCGGATTTCGTCGGTGGCGAAGAGCTGATCAACGAAATCAAGAAAACGGAAAAAACCGATTTCCAGGTCGCCATCGCCGAACCGGCCCTGATGAAGAACCTGGCGGTTATCGCCAAGATCCTGGGCACCCGCGGCTTAATGCCATCCCCCAAGAACGATACGGTTACGGCCAATCCGGCCAAGACCGTGGAAGAATTGAAAAAGGGCAAGATCAGTTTCAAGAATGATGATACCGGCAATGTCCATACCGTTATCGGCAAAATCAGCTTCAGCGACCCACAGCTGCTGGAAAACTACCGGACGCTTTTAGAAACCGTTAAAAAAGCCAAACCCTCTTCTTCTAAGGGCGTATTCATCAAGAATATCAGCTTATCTTCTTCCATGAGCGCCGGCGTCAAAGTCAGCCTCAGCTAGCCCTTGACTTAGTTTAAGAAATAGGATATTATATAAGCAGGTAAGCAATTTTTAAAGAAAGAGCGGACCGATCCGCTCTTTTTTTAAGAAAAAGGTCGTCTTACAATTTAATAAATTTTAGCGTCAAGAAAAATGAAAAAGTTATTCGTTGGCGGCTTGTCTTTTAAGACGACCGAACAGGTCTTAGCGGACGCGTTCGCGAAAGCCGGCAAAGTGCTATCTGCCGTTATCATCATGGATCGCCTGACCCATCGCTCCAAAGGCTTTGGTTTCGTGGAGATGGAAAATGATGATGAAGCCCAGAAAGCGATCGAGATGTACAACAATCAGGAATTGGATGGCCGGACCGTGGTCGTAAATGAAGCCCGTCCGCTGGAAAAGAGATTCTAATTACCATTAGATTGCAAACTCAAGCACGAAAACGCCCCCGACCCGGGGGCGTTTTTTTGACTAAAAAACTCCGCCTTAAAGCTCCGCGGATTAAATTCATTACTTCAAAAGCTCCACGCTACTAATCACGACATCCTTAACCGGCCGGTCATTGACCCCGGTTTCTGCCGCCTCGATCTTTTTGACTACGTCCAGGCCGGTAACGACCTCTCCGAAATTAGTGTGATGGCCGTCGAGCCAAGGTGTCGCCGGAGCGGTGACGATGAAAAATTGGGAACCATTGGTACCTGGTCCGGCATTAGCCATGGCCAAGCTGCCAGCGACCAGCGGACGCTTGTTGAATTCGTCCGGAAATTTGTAACCCGGGCCACCGGTGCCCCAGATAGAGGCGTCGGCCTCCTTGCTCAAAGGATCGCCGCCTTGAATCATGAAATCCTTGATGACGCGATGGAATTTCACGCCGTTATAAAATCCCTGCTGAGACAAATACAGGAAATTATTGACTGTCATCGGCGAATCCACGCCATAGAATTTGACGGTGATATCGCCGTAATTAGTCTTGATGACCGCTCGGGAATACTGCGCTGACAGATTAGGCTGTTCCTGGGGAGAAAGCATAGTTTTATTATTAACAACCGGCGTAACCGGAGTAACGATCGCGTTTTCCGCGACTTTCTCCGGCTGGCTGGCCGGCGCGTCCGCCGTCTGGTCGGACGCTGATTGATTAGTTTCGTTTATGGCCGCGTTGGTCGGCGCGGCGGAAACCGCTGTTTCTTGGCTGGATGATTGTTCAATCTTGACAATGACCTGCTGATTATTATTGCAGGCGCTGACGCCGCCGGCGACAAGCAAAATCGTTAAAATAAAAAAAATTTTTTTCATAGTTGATAGCTATTAAACCTTGAATTGTTGCTTGATCTGCCGGTCATCGGCATCCCGCTTTTCAGCGATGACCTCTTTGGCCCGGCTCCGCAAATCGGCTAAATCCAGGTCAGCCAGTTCCCTGGCCCGTCCAGACAGCTGATCAGCCGTGTTCAACTCCGGATTATCGATAACTTCACTGAGTAATACATCCAGGATAGCGCCGATCTTCGGGCTGGGCGCGATTTTGAGCAGGCGCATGAGATCGTCGCCGTTAATTTTTAGCATCTTGACGGAAACCGGATCGTTCTGCACCTTCTCCAGCATGTACTGCAGGTGCCGCAACTTATACGGCATGGCCTTGAGCGGGCCGGAACCGAGGCGGTCGCCGACGCGCAGATGGATAAGGTCTTGCAGGTTTTCCCGTCCGACCTTGACGATCAATCGCCGGACCGAAGCCGCTGACACCTCACCGACATTATAATAAAACATGTGGTTCTTGACCAGATTGACGACCCGTTCCCGGTCCTCGTTGGCAAATTTCAGACGGCGCATTATTCGTTCGGTCAGCTTGGCGCCGACATATTCATGATTATAGAACGTGGCGATGCCTTTGATTATCTGCCGGGTCCGCGGCTTGCCGACATCGTGCAGGAGCGCGGCCAGGCGTACCGGCCATTCCCGGCTCGGACAATGCTTCAGGGTCATGACATTATGCTCGAAGACCGGATGGATATGGTGGCGCGCCGGCCTGACGCCGACGCCTTCCTTCAATTCCGGCAATATATATTGCAACAGTTTGCATTCGTGCAGCAGGAGAATGCCTTCGGCCGGCCGTTCGGAAGCCAGAATCTTGATCAATTCATCCCGGATCCGCTCCTGAGAAACGAATTTCAGGCTGCCGGCCAGCTTGCCGATTGCCCGCTGGGTTTTAGGTTCCAGGCTGAAGCCGAGCTGGGCGGTAAACCGGACGGCTCGCAGCATGCGCAAGGCGTCTTCCTTGAAACGATCGGCCGGCTCGCCCACGGCCCGCACGATCTTCGCCTTGATGTCCTTCCGGCCGCCGAAATAATCGATGATCTTTTCATGGTCGCTAGGATCGAGAGCTAAGGCATTGAAAGTAAAATCGCGGCGCTCCAAATCCTTGTCCAATTCGGTTTCGAACTTCACCGTATCGGGATGGCGGCGATCCGAATAGCCTTGCTCGCTGCGATAGGTCGTGATTTCCACCACGTCTTCCAGGCGCCCTTTCGCCTGGCCGGACTCGGCCGCGGCGCGCACCGGCAGGATGACCGTCCCGAAAGCATTCTCGTATTTGGCCGCCGGGAATACTTTCAGAATCTGCTCCGGTCGGGCGTTAGTCGTGATATCCCAATCCTGCGGCTCCCGTTTCATCAGCAGATCGCGTACGCAGCCGCCGACAATATAAGCCTCGTAGCCCGAGGCCTTGAGATCATTGACGATTTTCAAGATGTAAGCCGGGATATCCATCATAAGATTTTAATTATACCATTACCGGATTTCATTTCAACTCGTTCGCCGTCTTGCAGAGCTTGAGTCGCTATCCTGACGCCGATGATGCAAGGAATCTTCAATTCCCGGGAAACTATCGCCGCATGGCAGGTCAGGCCGCCTTCATCGGTTATTATGGCCCGCGCCTTCTTCATTAGCGGCAAAAAATTAGGCGAAGTCATTTCCGTAACCAATACCTGACCGGCGGAAAAATTCTTAAAATCACTGATGTTCTTGATGACCTTAACCGTACCGCTGACGGTTCCGAAGTCAAAAGTAGCCAAACCTTTTATCGCCTGGCCACCGCCCAGCTTTTCCCGGCCTAGGGATATTCGCTTTTTGGACAAGAAGCGATCTAATTCTTCGAGCCGATGGATTTCGCCATCATAGATGAACATTCCCGGCTGACGTTCGGCCAAAGTCGCCAGGACTTTCTGTCGGCCGGCTTTAGAAAAAACATCCTTAGGGGTGGCGAAGATATAATGTTTATCGCGGAAATAACCCTTTAGATATTTTTGAAAAATCTTATCAATATTTTGAGAATAGTGTTCATTGCTAAGCCTGATCGATAAAACTTGGTCTTTGATCTCCTGACGGACGCCGGGCGCGTCGATGAAGAAGAACGGCGTCATCGCTACCCAAAACTTGAGAGCATGATCATAGAAGAAACGAAAGGTCCGCGGATTTCCGATCTTTTTCTGGCCCGCTAGATACGGCTGGAGAATTTTCGATTCTTCGGTTATCCGCCTCTTCAAATATTCTAATAAACGAGGCCGTTGAAAATTCTTGGCGATCACTCTTTCGATCTCGCGAGGAACCGTTTCCTGATAATAGACATCAAATTTGCCATCATGAAAAACTGCCAAAAAATTTCTCAATTTATAGCCAAAACGGCGCAGCGATTCGCTTTCCTCTTTATACCAGAAATAGGAATAAAAAGCGCTGCGATACCGAGTATAAGCTTTTTTTAGCTTGATCATATTTGAGGCTAATTAAAAACAGGATCGGTCAGGAGTATGATTTACGGCCTGGCCGGCGTTTTCCATAGATTAAAGAGCGATTCTTTACCCGGCTTTACTGTGCTCAGGAGGGAGCCGCGGCTGCGTTTGAATTTCGTATGTAGTAGCTGCGCGCCCAGATGGCGGTCCTTCACCCACTCATAATAGGTCAGCATGGCCTGGTTTTCGTGCGCCCGCCGGACGCTCCGGCTGGCATCGATCTCGTATAAACCAGCCAAACGCTTCGCCCGAATCGCGGCCGTGGTCGGCAAAGGTTGTCCGCCGCCCCCGATGCAGCCGCCGGGGCAGGACATCACTTCGATATAATGGTAATGCTTGAGCTGCGGCAGAAGGCGATGGAAATTACCCAAACCGTTGACCACGCCGACTCTCAGCTGCCGCCGGCCGACTTTCACCGTCGCCTCCTTGAAACCGGCCAGACCTCTTACTTCCCTGAATTCCAGACGCTGATTGGACGGATCCTGGCGGCTCTTGGCTGAGCGGTCAGGCTTTTTATTGACCGATTCGCCGGACGCCAAAGCTACCGCTGTCCGCAACGCCGATTCCATGACCCCGCCGGACGCGCCATAAATCGCGGCCGCGCCGGAACCAAGATTAAACAGCTTATCGCCGCTAGACGGCGCCAATTTCTTGAAATCGATTCCCTGCCGCTTGATCAGATAGGCTAATTCCCGGGTGGTCAGGACGGCGTCGACCAGCGGTTGACCGTGCAGCTTAAGTTCCGGCCGCGCCGCTTCATATTTCTTGGCCGTGCACGGCATGATGGAAACGACCCGGATCTGCTTCGGATCGATTTTGTGCTGCTTTGCCCAATAACTCTTCAAGGCGCCGGCGGAATGGATATGCGGCGACCGGGCCGTCGTCAGATGCGGCAATAATTCCGGGTGGTAATATTCAGCATAAGCGACCCAGGCCGGACAGCAGGAAGTCATCAGCGGCCAGGCCGCCCGTTTATCTCCAAGTCTCTCCAATAATTCCGCCGCCTCAGTCATGGTTGTGATATCGGCGCCGAAATTCACGTCGATGACGTGTTGGAAACCCAGTTTTTTCAAAACCGTATAAATCTGCCCTTCGTAATTAACTCCAGGCGGCCAGCCGAACTCTTCGCCCAAGCTGACACGGATGGAGGGGGCGAACTGGGCGATAGTGATCTTGGTCTTGTCCTTGAGCAAGGCTAAAACCGCCGGCCAGGCCGGGACTTCCTGAGCCGAGGCCGCCGGACAATGCAAAGCGCACTGGCCGCAATAGACGCAAGCATTGCCGGATTCGCGATCCGGCACGATTTCCTGACCGCTGCCGGCGCCGGCGACTTTCAGATAATTGATGCCCTGACGGGCGCAGGCTTCCACGCAATTCTGGCAATCGATGCACTGCGAACCGTCGATCTCTACAGCATTAGCAAAACGATAAGTCTTCCGGGCTTTTTTCCGTTCTGTCAGCCGGTCGGTCTTGACCTTATAGGTTCGGGCCAGGCGCAGGAGTTCGCAGTCATGGATGGACAGGCAGATCGCGCACTTCTTGGTGTGAGCGCCGAGAATCAGCTCCAGATTCGTCGCCCGCGCGCGCTTGACCCGCGGGCTGTCCGAGCTGACTTCCATGCCTGCTTGTGCCGGCGTAGAACAAGCCGTCGCCAGACGATCCCGCCCTTTGATCTCAACCAGGCAAAGCCGGCAATTAGCCTTGATTTCCAGGTCCGGATGGTGGCAGAGAGCGGGAATCTTGATGCCATTTTCCAGCGCCACCTCCAAAATGGTCTGGCCCGGCCGGCCGGATAATGTTTTGCCGTTTATTTTTAACTGCATGTGATTAGCGGCTGATCCGATAAATACCGGCTATTTTTTAATCTTTACCAAATCCCGATAGATCTGATAATTATAAAGCAGATAAATCGGTCCGATCAGATAATTGACGATCTGCACCAACATATTCCAGATATGGTAAAAACCGCTTTCCGGGCTGACGCCTTTGGCCGAAAGCGGAGCGGTGATGATCAAAGAAAAGACGATGGCAATGATACCGATGAACAAGAAACGCCCAAATACCGGCCACCAATAGCCGCTGACCA
The DNA here is from genome assembly GCA_041651095.1 of Patescibacteria group bacterium. Taxonomy (GTDB): domain Bacteria; phylum Patescibacteriota; class Patescibacteriia; order Patescibacteriales; family UBA12465; genus UBA12465. Next base: position 18,002 of record JBAZJV010000003.1, on the reverse strand, counting down.
GCCTCTTGCTGGCGGAAATAGCGTCCAAGCCCTTCTTCCCCTCGAAGAAGAAAATATAAACGGCGAAGCTGTAAAAGACGCCGAAAATGATACCGGGGATGATGAGCAACAAGCTCCACAGCAAGACAAATATCGCCACCGGGATCGCGACGCCCAAATAAGACCAGAAATATTGGGCCGACTCCTTGAATATCTCGTGTTCATTGCCGCTAAAATCATGCTTGACGACCAGAAAGATCGCGATATAAGCGCGGATAGCGAAATATAGGAAAGCCAGGAAGCAGAGCGCTAAAACGGCGAAGATCGCGGTGTAGACAGCGGCGCCGGCGCCATCGCCCAGCCAGACTAAGAGCCCGAGCATCACAGCCGCTATTACCAAAGGCGCGGCGGCATAGGCCAGGGCCCAGAGATAAACCAGCACGAATTTTTTTAAATTTTTCCACCAGATTTTGATGGCCGTTTCCAGATTGGCGAAAGACGCCGTCAATCTTGGTTTGTTGTTTTCCGACATACTTTTTTGTGTTAATTTTTTATATTATTAAAATAACTTTTCAGGGGGACGGGTAAGGAAGACCCGAGAGCGCAAAAGCTGGATTCCTCCAGGGCGCCCACGATTTCCCAGAACAATTCATGGTCGAACGGATGCGCGTCGATGAGCTCCAAAAGGCGGGAAGAGCCCTCGCGACAAGCCGTACATTGGCCGCAGCTTTGCTCATGATAAAATTTTAGCCAATATTTAATTAATTTATGCTTGTTAGTCCGTTTCTTATCATAAACCATTATCGAACCGGCACCTTCAACCGGCTGATCTAATTGCTGTTCGTTTAAGATCTCGCCGCTCGCTTCCCCGCCCGCCTGGACGAAGAACGGAAAGATCGGCCAGTTATTGGTATGCTTCAAGACTTCTGCGATAGTCGCGTGAACCGATAATTGATAGACGCCGGGATGCTTGACCGCGCCGCTCACCGTATAAAAACGTTTTTCCTCATAACGGCCGCTAACTGCCAGAGCGACATTATAGAAAGTCTCGGTATTATTGACCAAGGTGGGGCGTCCGTACAGGCCGTACTCAGTCGGATAAGGCGGCCGGATCCGGGGCTCGACTTTTTTGCCTTCGATCAGATTCAAGAGAGCGCTCTCCTCGCCGCTGATATAAGTCAGGCGCTCCGGCTTGATGAAAAATTCCGTCTTTGGCCGCAAGGTCCGATATTTCTGGCGCGCGAGAACCTGTCGCAAGCCGGAGGCATAATTCTTAAAATATGCCTGGTTCAAAAATAGGTAAACCCGTTTGATCTTATCCGGCCCCAGGAAACGGTCGGCCAGATCAAGCCCTTCTATAACTTCGGCCGGATAGTGGCGGATGATAAAACCGTCTTTTTTGACGCCCGGTTCGCCTTCCGCGCCATTGAGGATGATATAGCCTTGCTTCCTGCCTTTAAGCGCGGCCTTGACCGCCGACCATTTGGCCGCCGTAGGATAAGACGCGCCGCCCCGGCCGACCAGGCCGGCGTCCGCAATCTTGGCCAGAATATTCACGGAAGTGAAATTGACGGTCTTGCTCATTATTTTTTCCTTTTATCCCGATAGCGCTGTTCGATTTTTTTCATCTTAGCCCGCAAAGCAGCCGCCATATCGACCTGCAAGGTATCGGCCAGCATGAAAGTGGTGATGACGACATCAGCGAGCTCATGTCCCAGGTCGTCTTGGGAGCGGCGGTCCAATTTTTCCTGGCGCTGCCAATTATGGTGGGCCAACACTTCCGCCGCCAGTTCGCCGACCTCTTCCGTCAGCTTGACCATCCGGGCCAGCACATGCTTCTCTGGGTCGGTCTTGGTCCGGAAATACTTCTTGATGCGCTTATCTTCTATTTTGATAAATCTCTGTAATTCTTGAAAATCCATACTAGGGTTGATAAATCCGCTTAGCTTGATAATTTCTTATCGACAGGGCGGTGCCTTCAAACAGCGGTTGGGGCAGATCATCCAAAGGAAACCAGCGCCACTCGCGACATTTAGCCGGCTCTTTGACTTGCGGCTGGCCGCTGAAACGTCCGGCCTTTAGCCCGATATTCACATAATGCTTGCCATCGGTAGCCAAATAACGCCTCTCATCAGCGACTGAAACCAATTCCAAGTCGGAGATAAGCAAGCCTGTTTCCTCTGCCGCTTCCCTGACCGCCGTCTCGAACAGGGTTTCGCCGAATTCCAAATGTCCGCCGGGAAAGCTCCATTCACCAGCGCCGTGCGATCCCTGGCGCAGGCCCAGCAGAACCTGGCCGCGCTCGTCCATAATCATTACGCCCACGCCAACATGAGGATATTTCTGATCCATGGTCGTCCTACTTAATGAATTTAACTAAATAATTAGCCAACTCGACGAAACGGTTGGCATAGCCCCATTCGTTATCATACCAGGAGATGACCTTGAGCAGATCGCCGGCGATCAACTTGGTGTTCTTGAGGTCGACGATCGAACTATGCGAATTGCCGATGATGTCGGTAGAAACCAATTCTTCGTTAGAAGCCTCGATGATGCCGTGCATCTTTCCTTTCGCCGCCTTGACCAGGGCTTTATTCACGGCCTCAACCGTCGTTTTCTTGTTCAACAAATAGACCGTGTCGCATAAGGAGCCGACCGGCGTGGGCACGCGGACCGCCAGGCCGTCGAACTTATTCTTAAGGGCCGGGATAGTTTCCGTAGTGGCGATAGCCGCACCGGTCGTCGTCGGGATGATATTGATAGCTGCCGCCCGGGCGCGTCGCAAATCCTTGTGCGGACCGTCGACCAGGTTCTGATCGGCCGTATAAGAATGCACCGTGGTCATGATCGCTTTCTTGATGCCGAAATTCTCCTTGATCACCTTGGTCACCGGCGCCAGGCAATTGGTCGTACAGGAAGCGCAATTAAGCAAGTGATCGGTTTTCTTGACCTTATCCAGATTGACGCCGGGCACGATGGTCTTGACCCCGCCTTTCTTGGCTGGCGCGGACAGGACGACTTTTTTGGCCCCGGCCTTCAGGTGTAATTTAAGGTCTTCCTTGTTGGTAAAGCGGCCGGTCGACTCCAGGACGATATCGACTTTCAGCGCTTTCCAGGGCAGCTGGCTGGGATCCTTAACCGCCAGAATCGGGATCTTGTGTCCGTCGATGACGATCGCATCTTTGGTCGCTTTGATATCCTGATCGGTCGTACCATAGCAAGAGTCGTATTTTAACAGATGGGCCAAGGTCGCCGGATCAGTCAGGTCGTTAATGGCCACGATATGCAGGTTGGGGAAACGCATCCAGATGACTTTCAGGGCGGCCCGCCCGATGCGCCCGAACCCGTTGATGGCAACGTTGATTTTCTTCATAAAAAATAAGGATTTAATAAATTATCTTAAGTTATTATAGCATAATCATGGAGAAATATAAAACCGGTTGACGGGATTGGCGGATATGAAAAAAGCGTTAAATAAATAACGCTTTGGCCTGTTTAGGGCAGGCGTACGTCTTGCAGCATATGCCTGATTACTTCCTGCGCCGTTATCACGGCATAATACAATCCAACCAGGACGATAACGCCGACCAGAATGAAAATTACGGCCGATTCCGTCTTGGCAGCGGATTCTTTACCGGCGGAACTGGCGGAAACCGATATTTTTTCTTGAATCATCTCGACACCTCCTGATGAAATTATTGATTGTAAAAAAACTAAATTTTATTAGCTTATTTATTTTTAATTTTATCATTTTTCAATATCTTGACCAAGCCTCGATGAGCGTCTACTTCCACTAAATCGCCGTCATGCAGCACTTGGGTCGCGATTTTCGTGCCGATAACGCAGGGTACTCCCAATTCCCGGGAGACGATGGCGGCGTGGGTAGTGATGCCGCCCTGTTCGGTGACAATCGCCGCTGCTTTTTTCATGATCGGCACGAAATCCGGCGTGGTATTGTTAGTCACCAGAATCTCGCCGGATTTAAATTGGCGGAAATTTTCGATATTAGTGATTACTCTCACTAAACCGCGCGCCTGGCCGGGTGCCGCGCCCACCCCTTTGATTTCCGTAACGCCGCGTTTTATGCCTAAAAAGTCCTCCTTGGAATATTTAGCGGCGGCTTTACCTTCAGCTAAATAGATCCCCCGGGGCGTATTGACGAACATACAACCTGCTTGGCGCCGACGCTGCCAGCGGCGTCGGTCAAACTTCCTCTTAAACAGGATATCGGGCAATTCATGATCGGTGGTATAATACATTTCGAATGGCTTCAGACCGGTGCGGCGACCAATTTCCCGCAGAATCAAAAAGAAGAAATGGTTAGCGATAAAGACATTCGACTTTCGATCATCCTGCCAAGCGGTAAATATCTCGACCGTCCTGATAATCCGGCGCAAATCAGCGCTAATCTTCAACTGCTTGAGTAATTTAATCTTCGCCGCTTTATTTAACTTTATCCTATTTTGTTCCGTGCGCAATTTAGCGGCGGTCTGTGGTGATTTCAATAAAGGCGATATTTTGGTCCGGAAATACTGCTCGGTCAGCGGCTCTTTAGGATAATAGCTGTTTTCAATCCAATAGTATTTTTTGGCATGCCGCCGCAATCCTTGGGTTAATTCTGCCGAATCGTGATGACGCTGATAAGCAACGGCTACTTTCAATAAATCAATCGCTTCCCGATTGCTGAAAGAGTTAGCGGTCGGAGCACTGAGCTTAGCTAAATAATCAGGCAACTCTTGTTCTCCGGCCTTGCCAGACAGCTCTGACTTAATCAGTTCAGCCAGCCAATCATTCTCGCCGGTCGTCAAAAAAGAGTCCACCAGATATGGCGTGGAATTAGCTGCATTATAAGTATCCCGCAACCGTAAATAAGCATTATACAGAGCTTGGTCGCTGAGCCGGCTCAAATCTGTATTGCCCAGTTGAGCGACTGTCTTCTTAAAAGCCGCCCAATCTACGCGCCACTGGCGGCGATACTTATTGATGATACGGGAGCCGTGCCTAATATCCGATAACAACCGGGCCCGGACCCACTTCATGTCCCGCATGTCCCATAACCAGCTCATATGGTCGTTCTTGACGAAAGTAATGGAGATCCTTAAGGCGTTATGATAACGTTTATTAAACATATAGACGCAACCATAACCGATATTATACAAAGAAAACAGGACGCCGGCCCAGCTTTTCTCATACCAATCCCGATTAGCCAGAATGTCTTTCGAAAAGGTATATTTTTTTAGATGAGGGAATTTATTAACCATATTTTAAAACAAAATCGCCCCGAAAAGAGGCGATTTATTTTTTCTTGCTCTTGCTCTGGCCGCGGCCGTTCTGGCGGCGGCGGCCGGAATTATCGCGCTGGCCGGAACTGTCGCGGGCGGGATCGACTTCAACGACGAGATCCCGCTCTTCGGCTCGTTCGGCGGGAATCTTCACGTCTACCGTCTGCTTCAGAAGATGATGCCCGACTACCGTACCGCTGGTGCCGTCCACCTTGACTTTAGCGCCTAAGGGCGGCAATTTCTGGGCCAAATCCTTATAACCGGCATATTCGTAAGACAGGCAGCACATCAGGCGGCCGCACATGCCGGAAATCCGTTCGCTGCCGCGGTGGACCACTTGCTGAGCCTCGGCCATTTCCGAAGTGATGGAAGAAAACTCCTGCATGCAGCCTCGGCAGCAAAGGCCGCGGCCGCAGGGTCCGCAATCACCGGTAATCCGGGCTTCGTCACGCGTCCCGATCTGGGTCAGGCGGATGCTGACGTTGAAGCGGGCGGCCAGATCCTTGACCAGCTCCCGGAAATCGATCCGTCCTTCGGCGATGAAAGCAAAATTATAGCGGTTACCTTCATAGGCAAAATGGACATCGACCAGTTTCATGGACAATTGGTGCTTGCTGATCATCTCCCGGCAGAAATCCATGACCTGCTCCTTATCTTCGGCTGAGGGCAGCCTGGCCAGATCGTCATGATTGGCTTTCCGGAGCACGGGCTTGATTTCCCGGCTATCGGCCTCGGCCGCTGCCGGCTCGGCCGCGGATTGGGAAAATAAGGCGACCACCCGCCCCGATTCCAAACCTAGCTCGGTCCGGACGATAACATAATCACCGACGCTGAGCTCCAGGCCGGCCGTGGAAAAATTATAGACTTTATCCCAAGGAGCGAATTGTACTTGCGCGATTAGCATGGGATGATATGGACAATCCGGCCGTTCGTCAGGAACGGACGGATTAGTGATTTAAAGCGCGTAACGGACGAACTGCTTGACCTGGACGCCAGCCAAGATGTCCTTGACCTTCTTCTTGTCGTCCTTGATGTATTCCTGCTCTACCAGGCAGACTTCGGAATAATACTTGCCCATCTTGCCTTGTACGATCTTATCAACCATATCGGCCGGCTTCCCTTCTTTAAGCAGTTGTTCCTTATAGATTTCCTTTTCCTTGTCCATTTCCGCCGGGTCGACTTCGGCCGGCACGATATATTTCGGGTTGGCGGCGGCAATCTGCATGGCCACGTCCATGGCTAATTCACTCTTATCCGCCGCATCCAGGGCGACCAAAACGCCCAAACGGCCGCCCAAATGCGAATAGGCCGCGACGGTCGCGCCGCTCACTACGGCAAAGCGCTTGATTTCCATTTTCTCGCCGATGGTGCCGCTCAGATTGGCCAGGCTTTCGCCTAAAGTCGCGCCGTCAAAAGGCAGAGCCAGGAGCGCGGCCAGGTCGGCCGGTTTCTGTTCCTGGACCAGCTGCAGCGCGCTCGCGGCAAAATTCTGAAATTTCTCGTTGCGGGAAACAAAATCGGTTTCCGAAACTAATTCTAAAATATAGCCTTCGGTATTGTCCGCGTTCACCGCGACTTTGACCACGCCTTCGTTGGTTTCCCGGTCGGTACGCTTGGCCGCTTTGGAAATGCCTTTCTTGCGCAGTATTTCCACGGCTTTATTCAGATCGTTGCCGGCTTCATCCAGGGCTTTCTTGCAATCAACCATGCCGGCGCCGGTCATTTCACGTAATTGTTTGATGAGTTCCATACTATTTGACTATTGCCGCTCCGCGAGCGACAACCGAGTTTAATTTTTTAAATTCTGCTTGCCCTCCAGGATCGCGCTCTTAATTGATTCCAGCAGCAAGGCGATGGTCTTGGTGGAGTCGTCATTGGCGGGAATAGGATAATTCGCCTCTTCCGGATTGACGTTGGTATCGCAGATGGCGATGATCGGGATATGTTTCTGGCGGGCCTCCCGGACTGCGGTTTCTTCTTCCCGGATATCCCAGACGAACAGGGCGTCCGGCAGCTTGGTCAGGGCGGAAACGCCGCCGACCCGCTCTTCCAGCTTCTTGATCTCCCGGTCGAAGTCCAGGCGTTCTTTCTTGGTATACTTTTCCAGTTTGCCGGTCTCCCGCTTCTCGATCAGATCCAGATATTTCTTGACGGATTTCTTGACGACGGCGAAATTGGTCAGATAGCCGCCGAGCCACTTGCCGACGACATAGGCCTGGCCGGTCTCTACCGCCATTTTCTTCAAATGCGGCGCGACCTGGCTCTTGGTGCCGACGAAGAGGATGTTTTTCCCTTCGCCGACCAGCTTGGCCATGAACTCCAGGGCTTCCTGCAGTTTCTCCTGCGACTTGCGCAGGTCGATGATGTAAACGCCGTTCTTGGCGGTAAAGATGAATTGCTTCATCTTCGGGTGCCAGCGGTTGGTCCGGTGGCCGAAGTGCATGCCGGCTTTGAGCATGTCTTCTACTTTCGGTACTTTGATCATATTTTTCTTTTGAGGATCGCCGGAATAAATCCGGGCTAATCCCTTGACTTCTGCCTTGCCGCTCCGGGTAGCCGGAGAAGAAAATTAATCAAGGCATGATAATTATTAATACAAAAAAGAGGCTGCTTTTAGAGGCCAAACCTCTGTCCCTAAGATATCGCAAATTCCCAGGATTGTCAAGACGTAAATAATGCCAAATCCTAGATATAATATAACTAATATTAGATTAAATCTTATTAATGCTAGCGAATCCGGTCCAACTGCTACTTATTATAAAAATTGCTCAAGGCCTGGTTATAAGCCGCCGCCCGCTGATTATATTCGGCGATCTTGGCCTGGTAATCTGCCAGCGCGTTATTATACTTATTGACCAAGTCGTTATAAGTCGGAACCAAATTATTATATTGGGCGGTCTGGCCGCTATTGTAATAATTATCCAATTGCGTGCGCATGGCGCTGAGCTGCGTTTCTTGGCTGCGCAGGCTGGTTTCCAAAGAATTCAAAGCCGTCTGCCGCGTCGCCAGATCGGCCTTGGCCGTCTTCAAGGAATTGGCCGCCGCCTTAGTCTGGGCGACGCCCTGGTAATTCTGCCCGCTGGTCCGCTGGTAAATTTCCATCTGGCCCAGGCCGGCCGCGCCAAACAGACCGGTGAATTCATCGGCCGGGGTTTGCGCCTGGCCGGCGCTGATGCTTTGCGGAATCACGCCGATCGGGAAATAATTAGTGGTTTCGGCATAACAATAACCGGAGCCGCCTACGGAATCCTCGGCCGGGCAGGCCAGGCCGACGGCGGAATGGTTGGCGGCCGGAAAATCTAAAATGGCGGCGCCATAGCCCAGTTTCCGGAACAGAACGACAGCCAGGAAAGTCTTATCGGAACAAACGCCACGGTCCAGATACAAGGTTTCATAAGGATAATAAGGATTGGTATTACGATTATTGCCGGCCGAGAGCTTAGCGTGATCGTAAGGGATGGACTGGATGAAAGCCATGGTGAAATCCGCTAATTGATCGCCGGTCCAGCCATTGTTAGCCGCAATCGCCTTCAGCTTGGCGGCCAATTCATTCAAGGTGGTGTCTCCGCTCTGCGGCTGCAGGAACAAGCTATAAAAAGCTTCGCGCAAATTAGGCGGCTCGGTCGCGCTGGTATAAGTATAGGTTTTCGGAGCGCTCTGATAGGCCGCATAGCGGGCAGCGGACATAGCCTGCTTGATTTCGTAATTATTGCCCTGATATTTGAAAACGAAATCATGGGTGACGGCGGGATCGGGCGTAGCCGAGACAGCCGGCGTAGCCGTGGCGACCGGAATCTTGGCCAGGTCGGCATTGGTAATGCCCAAACCTTTAATCCGCATCAGGCTGAAGGCGTCATCCGGGCGGCCGAGATAATATAATTTCCGGTCCAAGGGATCAACGTAATAAGCTTGCCCGGCGGACTGGACTTGCAAGAGGATGCGGCCGGCCAGACGCGTCGGCGCGCCATTGGCCTGAAAAGAACCGAGGTCGACATTGCTGACACCCAACCCCAGCGAGCGCATCAAATTAAAAGCATCGGCCGGGCGGCCGAGATAATAACGCCGCTGGTCCAGCGGGTTGACATACCAAGCCTGTCCCTTGTCCTGAACTTGCAATAAGATCCGGCCGGCCAGGTTGGCGGCCGCCTGAGCCGGCGAAGCGACTAGAGGCGCTAAGCTTAAATCAGCGCCGAAAAACACGGCGCCGATGGTCAAACAGACGATAATTTTGAATTTGGCGAAACGCATAATGAATGAATCAATCGATCAAAGTCACGAACAGGTCTTCCGACGGCGGCGACGGCAAATGGCTGACATCGTTGATATAGCTGATCTTGACATAGCCGTCGCGGTCAATAACCAGCTTGCTGATAGAAGACTGGAATATTTCCAGGGACAGGAAGCCGATGACATCGGCGTTCAGAATACCGGTCAAAAGCGCCTTGATGAAATTGCCGTGAGTGAAGACGGCTACCCGCTGGCCGCGATTATGCCGGAATAAGTCGGCCAGGGCGCGGCGGGCGACGGTCTGCATCTTGTCCAATTGCCGGTCCAGGCGGACATAATGCTTGAACTTCTTCTCACGGGTTTTTTCGGACATGTTGAAATACTTTATCCGATGCCAATCCTTCCAGTCGATCTCATCCAAGCGCTGATCGATAAGGATCTCCTGGCCGGCTTTAGCCGTATAGAGGGCGGCGGTTTCCTGCGCCCGGGGCAGACCGCTGGAGTAGGCGCGATCGATACCCAGCGTGAGCAGCCGCTTAGTCAAGAAACCGCGTTGCTTGCGGCCGGCGGCGGACAGCGGCATATTATAATCGCCCAGCTGCTTCTCCTTGGTATAGTCGGGATTGCAGTGCCGAATCAGCAAAAATTCGGTATACGGCTTCCGGGTGGCCGGCTTTAGCTTGATGTAAGGGTTCTGGTACATAATGCGCCGGGCGACCTTAGATATTCTTAGCCACGAATTCCCAGTTGATCAAGTGCTCTAAAACCGCGGTGACGAAATCGGCGCGGCGGTTCTGGTAATCCAGATAATAGGAATGTTCCCAGACATCCAGGCCGAAGACCGGCCGCAGATTATGAGCGATCGGATTGTCGCCGTTAGCGGTCTTCATTATTTTGAGGGTATCGCCGTCTTTAACCAGCCAGACCCAGCCGCTCCCGAACAGTCCGGCCGCGGCGACTTTGAATTCCGTATAAAATTTTTCCACGGAACCGAAGCTCTTGTCCAAGGCGGCGGCTACCGCCGACGACGGCGCCATGGCTTGGCCGGCCGGGCGCAGACAATTCCAGAAAAAACTATGATTAAAATGCTGCGCCGCATTATTGAAGATGCCGGCGCGCTCGGCATTGCCGGCTGTCTTCAAAATGATATTTTCCAGGCTTTCTTTCTCCAGATCCGTACCGGCGATTAGCTTGTTCAGATTGTCGACATAGGCCTGATGGTGCTTGCCGTAATGGAAATCCAGAGTCTGGGACGACATCTGCGGCTCCAGAGCGGTCCGCTCGTATGGTAATTGGGGTAAAGTAAACATATGATTATCGCTTAAATTATTAATAAATATTATAAATTAATTATAACAGAAAACTAAGCTCCGGGCTATCGGACGGCGAAACAAAAAAGTTATGCCAAACCCAGGCTAGACGCTTAATTTACTACGCAAAGACCGCCGCCTGGCATCATAGTCGGGCACGGTCTTAGCGACCAGTTGCCAGAAGCGCGGCGAATGGTTGAATTCCGCCAGGTGGCAGAGCTCGTGGACGATAATATAGTCGGCCGCCTCCGGCGGCAAATCGATAAGGCGGTAATTAAAATTCAGATTGCCGGCACGCGAACAACTGCCCCAGCGGGTTGCCTGGTTGCGGATGCTCACGCGCCCGTACTTGAAGCCGTAAGACCGGTTAAAATTTTCCAGACGTGATAAGACCAAGGAGCGCGCCGCTTCTTTCTTCTGCCGATAATCCGAACGCCGGCCCGCCCCGCCCAAGAGCGGCGTGGGAAATTTTTGGAAATGGTCGAGCCGGGTCAAGAGCCAATCGGCTTTAGCGCGCAGGAAAGCTTCAACAAAACGCCGCGGTAACCAGCGCGGCTGGGTGACGGAGCAAGAACCGTCGCCATAAACCGTCAGGCGCAAACGGCGCGCCCGACGGCTGACTTTGAGAGTATAGGAAAGCTCGCGATCGCGGAGCTTGATCTGCTTGAGCATTTACCAGGTATTCCGGACCGTGCCGACGATCTGATCGATTAAAGCATCCAGGTCGAAAGTGCTGCGCTCTTTAGCACATTCGCCCTGCTTGGGATCATCGTAATTCAGGCACTGCGGATAGCGCAACGTGAAACTGACCGTCGTCAATAAGCCGTCGGACAAGCTCTTATAAACATAATCCGTATAGACCGAACCGGCTGCGCCTTCGCTGCTGGCGCTGATGCAATAGACGCGGTCATTGATCGTCTTGCCCATGGTCCGATCCGGTTGGCTGGAGGCCGGCGGCGTGAGCGGACAATCCAGGGCAACCGGAGAACTGGCGACCGTTATTTGCGGCGGCCATTCCTGCGGCGTAATGTACTGGGCGGGAAACGGCGAGGGGTATCGGAAGGTCAGGCCTTCCCGTCCCTCCTCCGCGATCTGCCAACCGGCCGGCACCGACGCGACACCGGCCGGTCCGGCTATCGGACAAGGCGCAAATTCACAATTCGGTCCGGTCCGGCCGACTGCCGAACCGTCCGGACAGATTTTTGCTTCCAAAGTGCAGGCGACCGGTCCGGGCGGGACGGACGCCGGCCGAAAACCAGGATAAAAAAAATAAACGAGGGCCAACAGGGCCAGCAGGATCACAGCGCCAATCAGGAGCGGCGACGGTTTAAAAGCGAAGGTTTTAGATTTAGGCATATTACCATTATAGCACTATAGGCCTCTTGAGAAAAATCCCAGCTTAACCTATGCTGGTTACATATGCAAGTCCCGATTCGCAAAGGCGACAAAATGCCCCGCCCCAAGGCCGATCCGTTCATGACGGCGGCCAAGTTCGAGGAGCTCAAGGCTAAACTGCACAAATGGAAAACCGTGAACCGGCCGCGCGAAGCCGCCGAGGTGGCGCGCCTGGCGCTCATGGGCGACTTTTCCGAAAATACCGGCTACCAGGTGGCCAAAGGCCGCTTGCGCGGACTGAACCAGCGCATTTTGGATCTAGAAAACCTGCTGGCGCGGGCGGAGATAATCACGGCGCCGACGCTCAGCGACCGCGTGGCCTTAGGCCATCAGGTGACGATTGAAAAAATCGGGCCGGACGGCCGGGGAGAGTCCGGCCGGACTTACCGCATCTTGGGTTCGGCGGAAACCGCGCCGACGAGCGGCGTCATTTCCCATAATTCCCCGCTCGGCGCGGCGCTCTTAGGGCATCGCGTCGGCGAGACCGTCCGCTTGGAAGTCAACGGGAAGATTGCGGAATATAAGATAGTGAGGATAGCCTGATGAAATTCAAAGACGTTTGACAGCCAGAGCTTTCTGATACATATAGGAATCAGTTAGCGACTTGATCGGCTGCCCGGGCGCGATACCTAAAAAATAAGTAGCCGCATCGCATAAGGCGGCGTAATACATCCAAAATTTTAAATTATCATCCAAGCGGCCGGAACGGCCGCTGTTTTTAAAATAAGCCGAGATGATGCCGGAGATGATTTCTTGGTCAAAACCGTCGCCGCCATCCGGATAGGACCATTCTACCAGCATCAATCCTAAATCATACCAACGCGGCCCGTAAAAGCTCCATTCAAAATCCAAAACCGTCTTGATCTCATCGCCGGCCGGCTGATAGATAAGATTTTTACTGCGCCAATCGCCGTGCACCAAGCTGAAATCACCGGCTAAGGATTTAAAATCATTTCTAGCCTGAGCCAGCTCGGACAGGAAATCATCTGCTTCCCGCAAAGCATGGCGCAAGAGGGCGGCGCTCCCCAAGGCGCGATCAATCTCCGTCAGGCCGGTACGATGGGTCCGCTGCCAAATATCTTGTCCGGAAGTCAGTTGATGTAACCTGGATAATAATTCAGCGGCCGCTTTGGCTTCGCTAAGATGCGGCAGCTGACTATGCCCAACGGCAACACTCCGGCCGACGACAAACGGATATAATCGCAAGTTCTCAGCAAAATCCGGACAACTGGCAAATGAGCCATCGCGATCCTTGATCGGCGGGACAGCCGGGAAGCCTAAATCAGCCAGACTTGCTAGGATGCTCGATTCTTCTACAACGTTAGCCAAGGGTAAAATCTTGCCGATTTTTAAAAAATACGATTGCCCGCCGGCTTCGACGCGGTAATTATTATTATAATAATTATCGGAAATAATCTTTAAGCTGGCCCGGCCGCCCAATTCGTAATGTTTATATAAGTAATCGGCTATCGCTGCCTGGTCCATAAGCCTGAATCTAAACATTGAATTTTCCCCGCCATTTCCGGATCGCCGCCCGCACGGCCAGATGCCGCGGCGAAAAGCCGTGGCCGACGCCCTTGATGATAATCGTGTCGGCTCGCTGCCGGGCTAAGGCCGCCCGGAACCAAGCGGCGATTTCCTTGGCCGGCCGGTCCCCGAATTCGTCTGCTTCAGCTAGAATCGCTAACAGCGGCTTTTTTATTTTATTGAGCAGGACCGGCTTGCGCCCGCTGGCGTAACCGAAAATTTCTTCCGCGCTCTCCGGCGTATACAAGCTGATGAAACGCTGGGCATCAATCAGTTTCGGCCAGACCGACAGAGGCAAGAGCTCGTGCTTCTTCCCTGCCTTGACCATTTGACGGGCGCGAGCCAAAGCTCGACGATAAACCGCCGGACTGGCATCCTGATGGACGGTGGAGTAATCGCTCATCGGCGCCAAAAGCACCGCGCCTTTCACCCGGCTGCGCGGCCGCTTGGCCAGATAGTAGACGGCTTTCTGGCAGCCGGTCGAATGACCGACCAGAAATATATTTTTCGCGCCCAAATTCCGAGCGTAATCGACCGCGCCGTCGATATCATCTGCACATTCGGTAAACACTTCGTGTGCCATGCCGGCGTCGCGATATTTGGTCGGGCGGCCTGATTTCAGCATGCGTCTGACGCCGCCCATCACGCCGCTGCCCCGGTTATTGAACAAGAGCGCGCCAGTATCACGGCTGACTAACGACAAAGCCAGCTCATGGCGCGAAAACAGATTGCCGCCCAGACCATGCAGAAATATATAAACCGTCTTGGGCCGCCGCGGACCGAAATAAATGCCGGGCAACAAATAACGCTTGGGCGTTTCAAGGCTCACCAGCCGGGCCGGCAAAAGACGAAGCGACAGCCGCTTGGTTTTCTTGGTTCTGGCGTAAGACATAGAAAAAAAATTAAATTGCGAAACGGCCAGGCAGCTTCTCTTGCATGGCTTGAGCGCGTCTAATGATATCGATACTCTTCTCCCCCAAATAATTATAGAACTTGCGTCCTAGAAGATCATCTAGAGGCAGCCATTCCGGCAAGCCCAGATAGGCGCTCTCATACTGGTCGCAATTATCTTTGGACAATTCCCCGTCTATTCGCTCCACCAACAAATAAATCAACGGACAATTCCATTCTGGCGCCGCTGCGCCGCGCGTCATCGGCTTGAAAAAAGAAGTAAGGGCATGGAAGGCGTAAAGCGGCCGGACTTTCAGGCCGGTTTCCTCCCAGAACTCCCGCGCCACGGCCTCTTCCAGGGTCTCGTCGATTTCCACTCCCCCACCCGGAAAGTCATAGCCGTCCCATTGCCTGGATAACAGGACTTGGCCGTCTTCTATTAAAACGCCATAGACCGAAGGGCGGAATTTCAGGCGCGAAGGCGGCACCTCGTATTCGTTTCCCTTGATGTCGTGGCAGATGACTTGCGATTTCATAGAATATTATTAATCGAAATAAGCGATATCCCACCACTTGGCGTCCACGAAGCGATGCTTCCGATCCAAGGACGCAATCGCCGCCAGCTCAGTTGCGGACAGCGCAAAATCAAAGACATTAATATTCTCTTTTATCCGTATCGGCGTCGTGCTTTTCGGAATGACTATCGTGCCGCGCTGAATTCCCCAGCGGAGCAATACCTGGGCCGGCGTTTTTTGGTGCGCGTCAGCGATAGCCTTAATCTTCGGATCGTCGATCAAAACCGGCTGGCCGTTTCCGGTCCGGACTTCGCCCGGCCGGCCGAGCGGCGAATAGGCGGTCATGGTGATGCTATTGCGCCGGCAGAAATCAATGAGCTCGGTCTGTTGCAGGTAAGGATGGAGCTCAATCTGATTGACCGCCGGCTTGGTCTTGGCGTAAGCCAATAAATCAATAATCATCGGACCGGTGAAATTAGCCACGCCGATGGCGCGTACCAATCCGGCTTTAGCCAGGTCTTCCATCGCTTCCCAGGTCTCGCGGATAGATACCGGAGCCAAAGCCGTATGGCCCTCCGCGGTCCGGCCGGTGCCGGACTGCAGAGTCAGGCCCCAATGAATAAGGAACAAATCCAGATAATCCAATTGCAGATCGCGCAAAGTGGTTTCGCAGGCGGTGCGGACGTCGGCCCGGGCATGCATATGGTTCCAGAGCTTGCTGGTCACGAAAATATCTTCCCGCTGCACGGCGCCGGACTTAAAGACGGCCTGCAGGGCGGCGCCGACTTCCGGCTCGTTCTGATATATGGGCGCGCAGTCAATGTGCTGATAGCCGGCTTCGGTCAGCGCGTATTTGACGGCGTCTCCGACCTGGTTCGGCTCGGATTTCCAGGTGCCCAGCCCCAGGACCGGCATCTTGGCGCCGGTATTCAAAGTTAAATATTCCATATGATTAAAATGATAGGAGTTGATAATTATCTATATGCCCGCCCAAGGCCAGAAAAATCAGATAAGCCGTCGCGGCGTTCTCCAGCATGAGCAGCGGGATGCCTAAAAGGAAATACCATTTCCTGGTCTTATGCCGAAACGCGAACATGCCTAAGTAAATACCCAGGCTGCCGAAAGCGGCGGCCAGCAAGAACATCATACCCTCGGAAATCCGTTCCGCGCCGGGCCGGGACGAGTCCAGCTTGTCTATCAGCATGACCAAAAAGGCGGCCAGATTGGTCAAGCCGAGGATTATCAGGATATATAGTGCCGGAAAACTTATCGTCATATTGTTTAATTATAGCATATATTTTATCATTCGCTTATTTGACAATATGGCTGATAGTTAGTAATATTGAAAATCAATATCCGTGAGGTCATAAATGACAGAAATCATTCAGTTCCTTCAAAAATCGGTGGAAGTCGGCAATTTCGGCTTCAACCTGACTACCGCCAGCGCCCTGCTCACCATAGTGCTCAGCACTTACCAGATGTGGGGCGTTACTCAGCAGATAAAAACCATTAATCGGAAGCGTTCGGCGGAAATGATCATCATGCCGCTCTTCGTCTTCGGTTTCTATTATCTCTATATCGCGCTGCTTTACGGCTTATACGCCGGACGGCTCGCTGTCGTCTATAACGGGCTGAGCACCTTCTTCTACCTCGCTATGCTCATGGCCGCTTGGCGCTACCAGAAGATGAAGCCGATAGATTATCTGACTCTTAGCCTATTTTCCTTGATGATCCCGATGATGATCATGATACCGGACAAGAAAAGCGCCTATATGAGCTGCGCAGCCGTGATGCTCCTGGGTATGTTGATCCAGCTCATCTACGTCATCGTCAAGAAGAAAAAAGGGGTCTTGGAGACAAAGCTGATAGACGCTTATATCGTGACCAATTCCTCCTGGCTCATCTACGGCATCTTGACCAGAGACTGGGCTTTCCAGATTTCCAGCGCGGTCGGACTATCGCTCCTTATCCCCTTGAGCATCCTGCTTAGGAAGTATAAAGACAGTTGAAAATTTAAACTGTCTTTTTTTATTTAAAAAAGCCGCGTGGATAAACCAGCGGCTTGAAAAAAGTGTTTCCTCGCACTTAGGCGGCGAGGGAGTGGGGTAAGCAGTCTTCTACGCGCATTGAGTTGACCGCGGCGTGTAGATAATGGTCGATGTCCATGAAACAATCCGGCAAAACACCGCCGTGCTGTCTGACGTTCGCGCAGACATCCCAAGGAGACATCTGCAGAGCGCAAGATAGATTCATAACGGCGATGAAGACATCTTCTTCCGATCTGAGACCGGATACGCCGCAGGAATAGACATAACCATTCAAGGTCACGGCAATCGCACCAGGAAAACGTAATTTATCGTTTGCGCTGTTTGCAGACGACACTTCTCCGAGTGCGCGCATGCGGGCGACTTTTTCGGCGGCGAAATATATGCCGAATTCCGACGGCTTGAAGGCTGAAAAAGCGGTGAAATTTCTGCCTTCGTTATCCATATCGCCGATATTGACCCTGATGCCGGTTCTGTTTTTATCTGCGCCTCGGATGCTAACCGGCAAACCGGTTATGGCTTCGAACCAGCCGATACTGATTGCCATTAATTCGGCTTGTTTTTTGAAATCTAAAAAATTTATATCTAAGATTTCGGACATCACGTCCTCCTTACGTTTAGTGATTATTTATAGTTGATTATATTGTCAAAGTAATGTTCTAACATATCATAAAGCTACATTTTTGTCAAACCAACAAATAACTATAATGACCTCCTCCCCGCACTCAAAAAGACTGCCCTAACGGACAGTCTTTTTTCATACGGGGTTTCCTTCCGGGCTTTCATTAGAATCCGAGCGTCGCTTCTTGCGGTAGATCCTTCTGGCCTTGC
>JBAZJV010000002.1:0-172800 GCA_041651095.1 Patescibacteria group bacterium | reverse complement strand
GGCAAGGCCAGAAGGATCTACCGCAAGAAGCGACGCTCGGATTCTAATGAAAGCCCGGAAGGAAACCCCGTATGAAAAAAGACTGTCCGTTAGGGCAGTCTTTTTGAGTGCGGGGAGGAGGTCATTAATCAAACAGCAGTTACCTTTTTGATGCTGGACAGATATCCGATAATACTGCCGGTCGCCAGCGGAATTGATATTAAGAAAGAGATATTGGCCGCCGCGCCGAATATTATTTGATCCAGCGGACATAAGAACAGTAATCCGCCGCCAATGAATTCAAAAACGGCTTTCCATTTTCCGGCCAAGTTCGCCTGGGTAGCCATCACGAAAGGCAGCTTCTCGGCGATAAATTTTAAACAAGATATCGCCAGCAAGAACCCCTCTTGAAAGATTACCAGCCAATAGCTGTAAGCTGGTAAATAGATATTCCCCATCACGACGAAGATAGAGGCGAGCAGAATCTTATCAGCTAGCGGGTCGAGCTTTTTCCCTAGTTCGCTGATTTGGTTCAAGGCTCTCGCCGTAGCTCCATCGATCAGGTCGAGTAGGCCGGCAATAATGAATATCGGCAAGGAGATGACTAATAAGGTTTTTATTTCTCCGGTCAGATTCCCCACTACGGTCAACAGGAAGATAATTATCGCCAGGAGTATCCTGATAATGGAAATAAGATTGGCCGTCGTGCCAGCTACATTGTTCACTATTAGCGGAGCAAAAATTTTTTCCCACCAGGCCAGATGTCGCGGATAACGATTTTTGACGTCATCAGCGTACTGTTTGATGGTTGACTCCAAATAGCGGTCTTTCCACCTTTTTACATGATCGGCATAACCGAGCGCTTCCTTGATCCAACTCATGAAAACTTTGTAACATTTGCTCCTCCAAACGATCATGCCTATGATCGTGATTAAGAGCCAGAAAGTGATAATGATTTTATAGTCCATGCTCTGCCTCCACGTTGGCGTTTATTAATGAACAGTTATTTAAATTAACTTATAAAATTAGCCTATTTTTTATAATTTGTCAAATTATAGAGTAATTGACACAATTTAAAATAATTGATATAGTGATTTAACTTAAATAAGTTAAATAACTAGTACTTTTAAATAATTTCGAGGTGATCCATGAATAAAAAGATTCGTATCGTTCTGGTTGCCGTACAAATTTTGATTGGCAGCCTATTATGTTCCTGGCTAATTTTTATGTTGGGCCGAACGTTGGGGGCCGGGCTGATAGCTTGTTGGATATCCAGCGTTTTGGGCGGTCTATTATTTTTCGGCGGGCTCACTGTAAAATCGCTGCATGGCAGCTCTGTTATAGTATACAATCGTAATTTTGCCGTTTTTATCGCTTCGATCGGGGGCGTTATCGTCGCATTATTATATACTTGGATAACCGGGGTTATCGCTTTCATAATTTTATTCTTGATTTTCGGCTGCTATTATATATGGGAGAAATTATGTAACATCGGTTTCGCCATACAATATAGATGGAGCCAGATGTGGGAGACCTTGCGGTAGGACGTGCGACGCGAATTTTCTTTAGGGGGTAACATGGTTATCCCTTTTTTATTGTCGACATCATGACCGCTTTATTTTTATTGGGAAATAATTTAGACTGGAAATATGAAAAAGATTGTTACTCATAGCGAACAAGAAACCTTTGATTGCGGGTTGCGGCTCGGCCAGGATTGTCTGGGCGGAGAAGTCTTCGCGCTGATCGGCGATTTGGGCGCCGGCAAGACCAAGTTGATCCAAGGCCTGGCAGCCGGCTTGGGTATTAGCGCTCCGGTCAATAGTCCGACTTTCAATATCTTGAAACTTTATACGGTCCGCGGCAGCAAGCGGCGGCTTTGCCATATTGATGCCTACCGCCTGCGTTCGGCTGAGGATTTGTCCGCGCTGGGCGCGGCAGAATTTTTTAATGATCCGGATACGGTGACTGCCGTTGAATGGGCGGATAAGGTAAAAAAAATCTGGCCGTCTCGGACCAGAATCATAGCAATTAAGCCGTTGTCGGAACAGCAGCGGCAAATCACGATCGCTTAAGACTTTTCAGAATAAGCAGCAAAGCACCGCCGCTGATCATGGCGTCAGCCAGGTTAAAGACCGTAAAATAGCGCAAGTATAGATAATCTATCACGTAACCATAAATCAAACGGTCAAACAGGTTGCTCGCCGCCCCCAGCAAGATCAGGATCAGGCAGCCGATTTCCAGGGCGTGTGATTTTTTCGAAATTGCCAGGATAATAATCGCGATGATCACGCCGGCGGTCAATCCGGTGACCGCCCAATTCAGGAGCGGGCCGCTTAGCGGCAGGGAAAAGGCGATATAATAATTTGCCGTGAAATCAAAGCTTAGCCAGTTTCCGATCAGGTTGAATGGCGACAGTTCGGCCGAACGCAGCGCCCAGACTTTCAAAATCCGGTCAAGGGCAAAAAATATAGCTATCACTAAGGCGATAGCTATATGGCGGTGAGAGATTTTAGCCAATCTATTCATTTTCTTGCAATTCCGTCTTGCAGGTAACGCAGGAATTAGCGGTTGGCCTGGCTAGCAAGCGTTTCTTATCTATCGGCCGTCCGCAGTACTTACAAATGCCATAAGAGCCCTTCTTGATCCGGCCTAAAGCGTTATCAATATCCGCCAGGCTCTTTTCCAGCACTTTTTCCGTCAAGATATTAGTCGAGTAATCGTTGATTTCCTGGGCGTTTTCATCCGGTTTATCGCCGTATTGCGGGAAGTTAGTGGTGCGGTCATCCGCTTCGTGGCTATCTTTATGCGACAGATCGCCCAAATCATCCAGAATTTGTTTTTTCTGGGCTAGCAGCTGGCTTTCTATCTCTTTGATTGTTGCTTGGTCTAATGCCTGGTTCATATTGGTCCAAATAAAAAAACTATATAGGGGCTAGTTTTGATATCTGAATTATAGCCTATCGGCCGGTTTTTGGCAATATGAACGGATATTTCCAGCGCCGCTTATAGGAGCGTCCGCCATTTTGACAAGAAATAATCTTTTTGCTATGATTCTGGCGTGGCTGCTTAAAATTAGCCATTTTTCACATCTGAGGAGCAATAGCCAAGCTGCTTAGTGCGACGAA
This sequence comes from Patescibacteria group bacterium, assembly GCA_041651095.1. Lineage (GTDB taxonomy): Bacteria > Patescibacteriota > Patescibacteriia > Patescibacteriales > UBA12465 > UBA12465. The sequence continues at coordinate 169,696 of JBAZJV010000002.1, read as the reverse complement.
GCTTATCAATTTGGAGTGGTAGCTCAGTTGGTTAGAGCGTCTGCCTGTCACGCAGAAGGTCGCGGGTTCGAGCCCCGTCCATTCCGCTAATAAAATGAACCTGCCCTGCGGCAGGTTCATTTTATTAATGTTGAAAAGGACGGGGCGAGAAAGGCGAGGCGATGCGCACTCGTGCGCCGCCGAGCCCCGGGTAGTGAGCCCCGTCCATTCCGCCAAAAAATAACCTGCCCGGCGGCAGGTTATTTTGTTTTATGATGGGGTGCCTCCAGGGGGAATCGAACCCTCATTTTGAGATCCGGAATCTCACGTTCTATCCGTTGAACTATAGAGGCGCAGGTATTGATATTGATCAATATTCAATGATAATGGTTTATCTTCCGCTCGTCAACTTTTGCGAGCGCCAGGATTCTTCCTTGCCCGGTCGGATGAGATTTGACCGCCTTGATAAATTTATCAAGGCTGATTTCCCGCCATTTAGCTTGCGTGGCGGCCGGGTCCACTAATCTTATAATGTTACGAGAGGTATAGATACGGTCAATGACGCAAGCATGGCCGTTATGTTTCTTGGTGTTATTCAGAATATCGCTAGCCAGCAGAACGACAAGATCCTGGTCGGTTTTGATTTCATGGCCGATAAAGGAAATTAATGCGGATTTATTTTTAAAGCTATTGATCGGATATGCCGCGGCTCGCAGCGGAATTTTTAATTTTTTGAAGACAGCGTTAATGGAGAATTCTTTCCTGTGCATCTGCGTGCCGAAACCGGTAGCCGGCCGCTTGCCGGTCCGGGCGTTCCAGAATAAGTCCTTATGTTTTTTGTCCAAAATCAGTCCTAGGTGATACCCCAATAATTCCTGGGGCAGCAAAGGCAGGCCCTGCCGGTACATTACCATACTCAAACTGGTCGGTACGCAGCAAGAGTTTTGCTGGGTTAAAGGGATATATCGGGTATCTTTAGGGATGATATTTTTCATAAACAGACGGTTAACTGATTTTAATATCTCTGACATGCGCTTCATTCTTCAGTCCGTATATAGATTATTTATTTTTTTTCTTAATGATGGCCAACGCGATTGTTCCCCCAAATATCAGGAGACACAGGGCTACGGTCCAGATAATGACCGGATATTTCCCGCTGAAACCGCTCTCTGCAAGGTGTTTGTAAAGAATCGCCCCGTAAGCCCATATCAGTACCAATCCGTAGGCCGCGGCGCGATCTTTTAGCGTTCGCCACGCGCCGATGAGCGCCCCGACCAAAAGTATGGCGATGGTCCAAAAAATTTCAGAAAGGCCAAACCTGCTCCAGCCGATGCTGACCAGAAAAACCGTAATATTGGCGATGGTCGCTACCGTAATCCAGCCGAAATAAACGCTAAACGGCAAGCGCAACAGCCACCCCTCCTTTTTAGTAAGTGGGCCAATCCGCAAGATATCAGCGATGCGGATGAGCGTCAACAACAAGCCGGCCATAATGATAACCGAGAATCCGATATAATCATAATGCCAGGCGAATATCCAGGCGGCGTTAAGCAGAGCGTTAATAATAAACAGGCGGTTAATTCGCGCCGCTATCTCATTCTTGCCTAGCCATAACTGATAAACGGCGTATATTCCCAAAAGGAGGTAAATCAATCCCCAAATGGAAAAGGCATAGCCGGCCGGCGCAAAGAGATTGGGGTAGCTGTCAGAAATATCTCCGGTTTGCCTCCCCGCGATCGGAAGCGATATTGCCAGATAATTGACTACGATCATGACCATATACGCCCCCAGAGTCAATGTTTTTAATAGTTTTGTGTTCATATTTGTTTATTTAATATCGAAATATTTTTTATCATGTACACAAAGTATTTTGCCGTTTTTGATCCATCTTTTGCTTTCGTGTTGGATAAATTTTCTGATGCCGTTATCCTTAATGAATTGAAGATTCTCAATCATGCTCATGCCGTATTTTGTTCTATATCTTTTGTCTAATTTTTTTAGCCGCTGGCAGGGGAATTTATCGCAGTCGGAGGAACAATATTTCCAATTCTTGCTTTTTATAATCTCACAATTTTTGATAGAGCAGAGCCGGCAATAAATTGGTTTCAGTTTACTATCAATATTACAACCCGGACATTGATTTTTTTCTCTCAAATATCCTCGACAGATGGCGTAGTTCATTCCGCACGGGGCGATTAAATTTGATTTCATGTTATTTGTCCATTGCTATTTTTTATCTTTCCAGTTCCACCATTTCAGTTTTTCCGGTTTTCTGCCGCCTGCGGCAAAATACACCGCTTCGCGAAAAACATACAAAAGGCAGCGGTCTTGCTTTATCCCGGCCAGGCGGTTTGACCGCTCGTATAATTCTTCCGGATCCCTGCCTTTCAAGTCGGCCACAGCGTGAATGCCGATACGGCGCAAATCTTGAGCAATATTCCGGCCGACGCCGGGAATAGTTTGGAGATTGTTAGTAATAGTATTCTTCATTTGCCGATCTTGAAAGCACTCGCACGGCTTGTCGCGCAAAATAACTTTTTGTTCGGCCGCGGTGTTTAAAAAGACCTTTTGACCGCCCTGGCCGACGGCCAAGCTTTTTTCCAGCGGCGTGTGATGCTCATATCCACGTTTTTTAAATTCAAGTACCAGCGCTTCGTGTCTTTCATATAGAGCCTTCTGCTTGCCGACCCAGCGCAGAGTTTCAGGATGGCGCGAATATCCTCCCCGGCCCTTGTGTTTGGTTAGAATATTCCAAAGCCCGTGCAGCTCACGATGTTCGGCCAGTAAATGCTTGCGGCACAAATGTTTCGGATGGATATCCCAAATGCGCATAATATTTTATTACCGATTTATATTTTATCAAAAAACAACGAATTTTTCTAATATTTTAGTTGAAATGGCGGCCCAGTAAAAAAGAAGTTAAACTATCGGACGCACGTTTTCTATTTTAGAAAAAAAGTTTTCGGGGTCTTTAAAAAAATAATCGTGAAAAAGATTATCAATATATTTTTCTACGCCATAATAATTACTCTTCCAATCATTATAGTGTAAAAAACTAAATTCTTCGGAATTACAAATGGAGTCTACGGTTCTCTCTTTTTCCCAATGTGATACATTATATTTTTGAATCCAATCCTCAATCAATAAATGTATTATCTCGTGAACTATCGTCTTATAACCTTTTTGGCTATTTATATTAACAACAATGATATTGGGAGGGAAGTAAGAGCCATTAGTCCCATAGTTTGTAAGGTAAACCTGAAAAACGGATGGGATGTCTTTATTGATAGTCTCTTTCAATTTTTCGACCAGTGGTTTATGAATTGTCAAAAAATCATTGATTATTTGATTTTTTATCTCTTGGTATCTTTCTCTATTATATTCTTTATCAATTTGATTATTTATTTCCTCTTCGGACGATTCTAAACCAATTAATTTAGGTAAAATCGGGGTATAACCATTTGCATAACACCAATTCAATTCCACCAGAGTTTCTTTAACCCTTTTTTTCTCAAAATCAATTCCAAATTTAATATCTAATTTCATATATTTATTACTTACTTCAATATTAATACTATTCATTTATTAAATGAGCAGTAAATCCACATTCTATAAGTCTTTCATACGCCTCCCAAACATTTTTTGGTATTTCTTGGAAAATTTGAAAACCACGTTTCGGATAAATCTTAATTCTTTGCAAATCACCGACCATTATATTAATAACCCTTTCTTTAGAAATTTCGTTATTTGGATAATCCGTGAAGTCTATCTTCGGCGATGTGACTATTAATTTCTTTTCCGGCCAGATTTTTTTAAAGGTCGCATAGGTACGTCTTTCCATATACGGTTTCTGAACTAATATGAAAGAATTAAAATTCAAACCTTTCTGTTTTAAAATTTCCCTGGTAAACTGCACATTCTCTCCCGTATTGGTGGACTGGTTTTCTATAATTATTTTATTTTTTGAAATTCCTTTGGCAAGAGCTATATCGGCGAATATTTCCGCTTCTGGTTTTCTAAAAATATTGGTTGTCAAACGGCCAAGGCCACCAGAAAAAATAATATATGAAGCCAATCCTTGTAAAAATAGGTCTGCCGCGTATTCCGCGACTCTAGTATCATGACTGCCCAAAACAAAAAGACAATCGGCATTTTTCAGCTGATGATTCATATGGTGATAATCCCAAATAATTTTAGCTAAGGAGTCTATTTCTTCTTGGTTCATAAATATAATAATTATCTTAATCTTAACACCGCCCGTTGCAAAGTTCAATTCTTCCTATTAAAAATAGCCCGTGTTTAGGGCTATTTTAAATCTGCGGAGGAAGGCGCACTGGGAACGGTTATCACTTCCAGCATTAGTTTCTATTCGTAAATGCGTACAAAAATATATTCGTGTTCTTCTTTAGATATATTTTCGATTTCATGAGAAATGCCTTGCGGAAATACAAAAACATCTCCGGCTGAATAAGGATATATACCATCTTCATCTTGCACTGTTCCTTGTCCTTTTAGAACAAGCATCACTTCGTTCATTTTTTCGTGCGCATGCCAAGAAAATTTAGCACCGGCCGGCAAGAATCCATAAGTCATGCCTTGCACGTTTTTAACTTCATTATCGGCTAATAATAATTTCCGTCCGCCGCTACCACCATGGGCGTCCTCACGCATAAAAGTTTCATGTGATTTTTTTTGGATTTTCATATTTATATTAACATTAGCACTAACCGTTTCAAAGTTCAATCTCTCTACTAAAAAACAGCTCTAATATTAGAACTGTTTTAATCTGCGGAGAGGGAGGGATTCGAACCCTCGAAGGGCTTTCACCCTTGCCGCTTTTCGAGAGCGGTACTTTCAACCACTCAGTCACCTCTCCTATTTTATTGTACCTATCTTTTTAATATCAGGACTGCGAAAGCCAAGATCAGCAAGACCAACAAGTTGGCGCCGGTGTAAAGCAGCAGCTTGACGCTTTCTTTTTTCTGCCCGTCTAGATACATCATCAGCGGTTTGCCTAAGATCAGGCCGCCGGTTACTAATGCGGAAAAAACGAAGAGCAAGAGGAAGGCGATCGGCCCGACGACCGTCTTCGTCGTGCCGAAGAACCGTTCGGCGTTGTTCATGACGAGCGATACCAGAGCCACGTAAGCCACGGTGCCGAGCGCGTCCAAGGCGCCCCGCCAGAATAATTTGTTGTTATCCATAGATTTAATTAATTGACAGTTTTTTTATTTCCGCCGGCGTTAAATTGGCCCAGGCCCCTTCTTTAAGATTGCCCAATTCCAGCCCGGCCAGTTTGATGCGTTTCAAATCGACGACCACCAGACCCAGGACCTGGAACATGCGCCGGATCTGCCGCTTCTTGCCCTCGTTTAAGGTTATTATAAAAAGATTATTTTGTAAATATTGGACATTTTTAGCCTTCACTACGCCGTCGCCTTCGCCGATATCCACGCCTTGTTTCAATTTAGCCGCCACTGCTTCCGGTCTTGCCAGTTTTTCTTTTACTCGGGCTTCATATACTTTGTCATGCTGGAATCGGGGATGGCTCAAGCGTTGGGCCAGAGCGCCGTCATTAGTCAGGAGCACTAATCCGCGACTATCCTTATCCAGCCGGCCGACTGCGAACAGCCTCTCCTGAACTTTGGCTAATTGGAAAATATTTTTTTCACCGACGAATTCCCGGTTCGTGCAGGTATAACCGGTCGGTTTATTCAATTTAATATAAATGCGTCTGGCCGGGGCATTGAGCAGCTTGCCGTTAATGGTGATGGTCGCTTGCTCAGGATCGGCCGTTTCGCCGATGGTGGCCACGCGGCCGTCTACTTTCACGCGGCCGTTTCTAACCAGCGCTTCGGCTTTGCGCCGCGAAGTATAGCCGCTCTGGGCGATTATTTTTTGCAGGATGAGCCGCATATTAATTAAGCCGATTATTTTCCCCGGTGCGGCGATAGCGGAAATTAAGGATGCCCAGCAGGGCAAAGAATAACCAGAACATTACAGAGAGGTCATTCTTGAAGTAGGGTACGTCGACCAGGCCGTGGGTGATGATCGCGATCATCGCCGTTGCCAAACCGAGAGCCAGGTATTTATCCGGCTGGAGGGGGTTGGCCAGATTATAATTGAGCCGGACGGCCGTGAATAAGTATTTGGCGATTAGCCAGACGAAGAGCAATAAGCCGAACAAGCCCAGCTCACTCCAGAAATTCAGGAAGATGTTGTGGGGATAAAGATATATTTCTACCGGCTGCCAGTATTTTTTCTGCAGGGTGGAGCTGGCCCAGACTACGGCGTCGAAGTTCGGCAAATCGTCGCTATTGAAGAAGATTCCTTCCTGATGGTAGGGCTTGATCGCGGCTTGGTAATTATCCAAGCCGGCGCCGGTAAGGTAACGTCCGTTATCGGATAGCATTTGTCCAGTTTCTTTCCATTGCTGGCGGCGGATCTGGCCGGAAAGATCATGCAGCGTCAGCTTGGTCAGGACGAAATCACGCGTTGGCGCCGACCAGAGCAGGCCGCCGATAACGACAGCCAAGAAGATCAGGGTGGCGATCAATTGTTTTCGGCCGGCCAGGAGGCCGAAAGCCAATAGAGCCGCGGCTAAACCGATCAGCGCGCCCTCCGAGCGGGCGGCATAAATAGCCAGCAGCGAGCCGATAATGCCCAGGCTGATGATTAACTTCTCTCCGATGCGTTCCGTCCATTTTTCACAAGGCAAGGAAAACAGCCAGCCGATAAGCAACATGATGATCGGGCCCAGATAAAGCCCGATGGCGTTCGGATAGCCGAAGAAAGAAACAGCGCGCCGCGTGGCCGCCGCCGCCCAGAAAGGGTTATCGATATATAGGCCGGTGATCTTTTGGAAAATAGCGAAACCGGAAACCGCCAAAGCCGAAACCAGGAGAGCCCAGAAAATTTTTATTATTCCGCTTTTATCCTTGAAGACGTTCAAGAGCAAGATAAAGAATAGAATCGGTTCGAAGAAATAAGCTTTCCAAATGCCTAAAGCCCCGGCGCTGAAGCCGCTGATTCCGGCGGCGATAAAAGATAGGATAATCACTAAGATTATTTCCCAGGCATACGGATATTTTTGCCGGTCGGCGCGGCGTTTGATAATGTTGCGCCAGTCCGGCAGGAAAGCTCGTAAAAACCAGGCGGCAAAAGCCAGTAGGATCATCGTTTCCAGAAAAGTGAGCGGCAGGCCGAAGAGGCGAAAGCGGACAAGGTAGCTCGGCAGGCCGGCGATGATAATTAAAACCGCCCAATCCAGGCGTCTGACGGCGATAATCAGGAAAATGAGGGCGGCCGCGATTATCCAGAAATAAGTCATATATTTATTGTCATTATATCATCCTGCCCGGCAAAACAAAAACCGCTCCGCAGTCGGGCGGAGCGGTAAAAGTTAATTGGCGCGTTCGACGTATTCGCCGGTGTCGGTATTTATTCTGATGATATCGCCTTCATTGATGAATAAAGGCACGCTGATGGTGGCGCCGGTCTCTATCTCCACCTGCTTATTGACGTTGCCGGCGGAGTTGCCTTTGACGCTGGGCGGAGCGCTGACCACCTTGAATTCCATCTTTATCGGCAGGCTGACGGAAACTGGCCGGCTTTCGAAATATAACACGTCGACATCTACTCCTTCTTTCAGGAACTGAGCCGGTTCGCCGATCTCCTCTAGGGGCAGGTCGAATTGCTCATAGCTGGCGTTATCCATGAAATAGGCCTGTTCCTTATCCTTGTACATGAAATTGGCTTTCTTGGTTTCCGTTTCGGCCTCTTCGGCCTTTTCCGCACCCTGGTAAGTCCGTTCCAGGATATTACCATTGATCAGATTGCGGCATTTGACTTTCAGGACGGCGCCGCCGCGGCCCATCTTATGATGGTCGGTCTTGATGATGATAAACGGCTCATTATTAAGCTTGATGACCCGGCCGGTCTTGATCTCGTTGAAATTTAGCATAGTTTTGCAGCTTACCGGAGATTATTTATGGGTGGCGCCCAAAAGAGCCATGACGCGGGCGCGCTTGATGGCGGCCGCCAGTTTGCGCTGATGCCAGGCGCAGACGCCGGTGCGGGCGCTCGGCAGGATCTTCATGTAGAAATTGACGAAGCGGCGCAGGTTGCGCGTATCTTTGTAGTCGACGTCCAGGTTATTAACGCAATAATAACACTCTTTAACTTTTTTGTTATTCATAGTTTTAGTGATTTATGTTAGAAGGGAATATTTTCCACGCGGATTTCTTCTTCATCCGATGGTTCTTCCGGAATTTCGATGGTCGGTTCGCTGGCCTGTCCGCCGGACTGTCCGCCGGACTGTCCGCCGCCGAAATTACTGCCGCCCTTATTGTCCAGCATGATCATGTTTTCCGCGACGATTTCCGTCCGGTAGCGCTTGACGCCGTCCTGGCCGGTCCAGTCGGTCGTCTGCAGGCGTCCTTCAATGTAGACCTTTGAACCCTTGTGCAGATATTTGGCGCAGATTTCCGCCAGCTTGCGCCAGGCGATGATGTTATGGAATTCGGTCTTTTTCTGCTGCTGGCCGCTCTGGTCGGTCCAGACCAGATTGGTCGCCACCGAGAAAGAAACAACGCTCTGGCCGCTGGGGGTATTCCGCAGCTCCGGATCCCGGGTAAGATTCCCGATGATCATGGCTTTGTTTAGATTCATATGTTTGAGAGAGGTCCGGGCTCAGCCGGTCCTCTATGATTAAATTAAATCGTCGGCATTCAAGATGCCTTCCAGCTTCTCATCCAAATCCTTCAGATTCACCCGCTGGTCTTTGGCCTTGGGTTCAGCGGAAGCGGACGCGTTCTTAGCTTTTTCTTCTTGTTTCTTTTCAGCCTCGGCTTTTTTAGAATCGATCTTCGCCCTGATCTTGCTTTCCTTGGCCAGCTCGGCTTCGCTCTTCTGTTTCTTGACGACGATCTGGTGGCGAAGGACGTTGGCGGACAAACGCAGGACGGAATCGATCTTGGCCAAGTTAGCTCCTTCTAGATCAAATTCAAACAGGCCGTAGTACCCAAAAGCGTTATGCTTTATTTCATACGCCAGGCGCTTCTTGCCCCAATATTCACGCTTGGTGATTTGCGCGCCATTGTCGGCCAGGGTCTTTTCGACCTGGCCGGCTAAAGTCTTGGCCTCGTCATCCGTGAATTTGTTGGGGATGATGAATAAAATCTCGTAATGGGTCGTCCCGGTAGTTTTGGTTTTTGACATAATTGATTATAACGGACCGAGGCTGAAGAATATTTTAATTTTTTATAAAATTTTCCTCGGCTCGCCGCTGATTAAATAAAATCCCCAAGTATTCCTAAGCCTTTGGGGTTGAAGAATACCTTTAATTTCGCCTGATATTAACGAAATTATCTTGACATCAGCCAAGATGTGGGAAAGATATTAGTAAATATTTTAGTTTGTCGGTTCTAATTTAACACAAAGATTTATAAATTGCAAGGCGAGCGTTTTTAGCCTGGTCCGGAGCACCGCCGGCTTGATTGCCAGCCGTCTTCGATTAAGATATTATGATGATATGACCTATTTTTTCGTCCTCGGAACCAACACTGCCCTATCAGCCGCCGAACTCACGGCGGTTTTGCCGTTGCGCGCCGCCCGGCTCTTAGCGGCTGATTTTTTAGTGGCGGAAAACGATCAGGATTTCCAAGCCGCAGAGATCATCAAGAGATTAGGCGGCATTATCAAGGTCGGCCGTATCGTGGCCGAAGTTCCGGCGTCTGACCGGAGCCGGCTGGCGGCGATAATCCAGGATCTAGCTGGGACTAAACAGGCTAATAGTGGTAGTGGCAAATTCAATTTCGGTTTTTCCGATTATGGGCAGACGGCGGTCGACAAGAAGAATCTTGGCTTATCGTTGAAACAGTATTTCAGCGGCCGCGGCGTCAGCTCCCGTTTCGTGACCAGCCGCGAGAAGACTTTATCCAGCGTAGTCGTCACCCAGAATAAATTATTAACGCGCGGCATAGAGATTGTCCTGACTGCGGATAATGGCCAGCTGCTGATCGGCGAGACGCTCGCCGTCCAGCCGTTCAAGGATTTGTCATTGCGCGATTACGGCCGTCCCGCCCGCGATGATTTATCCGGCATGTTGCCGCCGAAATTAGCGCAGATCATGATCAACTTGGCGCAAGTACCGGAAAACGCCGTAATTATCGACCCTTTCTGCGGTTCCGGCACTATTTTAAGCGAAGCAGCCTTGCTGGGTTACCAGCATTTATTCGGTTCCGATATGTCGCCGAAGGCTATTAACGATACGCATAAAAATATCGCTTGGCTGAAAGAATTATACAAGTTGGATAGTTTCCAACTGAAACTGTTTACCAAGAAAGCGGAAAATTTGTCCAAGTTCATCAAAAGCGAGTCTATAGACGCCGTGATTACCGAGCCGTATCTTGGTCCGCAGCGCGGCCGGTTGGAATTCGCGGCGGTCATCAAGAATTTGGAAGCATTATATTCTAGCGCCCTGCAGGAATTCCATAAAATCCTGAAACCGGGCGGCCGGGTCGTCATGGTCTGGCCGATCTATTACGGCGAACGGCCGCTACATCCGAATATCCAAGGGTTCAAGATGCTGGATATGGTGCCGGAAGAGTTGCGCCGCAGTCCGTTTATCAAAAAATCAGACCGAACGACGATAATCTACGGCCGGCCCGGGCAGAAAGTTTATCGTGAAATAGTGGTTTTAGAGAAGGATTAGCCTCTTCGATATAAGCTATAACAAAAAGAGCCGTTCGGCTCCTTTTTAGTTATTGATTCCGGCTAGCGATTTTATTTATTGATCAAAAAATTGGCGACATCACCATCCTGGAAGATATATTCTTTTCCCTCCGTCCTTATCCAGCCAAGCTCTTTAGCTTTGGCTTCGCTGCTCGCTTCCACGAATTTTTGCCAGTTGATCACTTCGGCCCGGACAAAGCCTTTGATAAAGTCGGTATGGATCTCGCCGGCCGCTTGCGGCGCTTTCGTGCCTTTCTTAATGGTCCAGGCCCGGGTTTCGTCCGGTCCGGTCGTAAAAAAGGTTTCCAGGCCAAGAATCTGATAGGCACTTTTAATAAGCTTATCCAGGCCGCTTTGTTCCAGCCCTAATTCTTTGATATATTCCGCTTGCTCCGCCTCGGGTAAGCTAGCGATTTCTTCTTCTAATTTTACGTTAATTTTGATTACTAAATCATTAGTTCCCGGCAGAACATCGCCGCTATGGCTTTCATCGATATTTAGAAGATAAATAATAGGCTTGATGGTTAATAAATTTAGAGATTTTACGAATATTAGCTCATCTTCTTCAAAAGACAGATCGCGCACGGCTTTCCCGGCCGCTAATTGTGCGTATATTTTCTCTAATATTCGAGTATTATTAATTATCTCTTTATCGCCGCTTTTAGCTTCCCGCCTGGTTTTATCCAGGCGCTTTTCTATGGTAGCCAGATCAGCAAAGATAAGCTCCATGTTTATAGTTTCTTTGTCGCCAGCCGGATCTACCCGTCCATCAACATGGATGACGTTTGGATCCTTAAAATCCCGAACAACTTCGCATATAGCATTACATTCCCTAATATGAGCTAAAAATTGATTACCAAGACCCTCTCCCTTATGCGCCCCGGCGACCAATCCGGCAATATCCACGAATTCTATGGTCGTCGGAATGATTTTGGCCGGCTTGGAAATAGCGGCTAGCTTCTCCAAACGAAAATCAGGGACTTTGACTACTCCCACGTTCGGATCAATGGTGCAGAACGGATAATTGGCCGCCTCTACGCCCTTTTTGGTCAGGACGTTAAATAAGGTGGATTTCCCGACGTTAGGCAGGCCGACGATACCGATAGATAGAGCCATAATGATTAGTTTACGTTTCCGAGTATAGCCGAGAATTAGTTTTTTGCCAAATTTTGCTGTTTTTACGGAATAAAAAGAGGCCCATGTCGGGCCCCTCTTTATTAAAATAAAGATAAATAAATAATAGGCGCCGCATGAGCCTCATCCCCGATAATTGAATATTTTGTTTTTATTGGGGATATTTAGACTCTTGGCTGACTTGAAGAGTACGTTCTACCAACTCTTTGCAGGATTAATATGGTTTTTTTATAAATTTTGCTAATTTTGAATGAAATTTAGTAAGAGTTTCTTTTTGGTTCTTATCAAATTTTATTCTTTTAGCACGATGATTAATCTGCTCCGTATATCCTTGCCACGTCAGCGTTGGCAATTAGACAAGAGTTAGTAAAAGAACCTACTCCTATTATAGCACTTTGTCATATCAGGGTCAAATATAGTAGACTTAAGTATTTGATTTAAAGATAAAATATTTAATTTTAGCCAAATATATTCTATTTTTAGTAATTTTTTTTATTTTAAGTCCACGCTAGTTTAGACTTAAAATGGCTTTTTATGCACAAAAAACACAAGTTATCCACAGATTTTTGAGTTTAATTTATGAAAAAGGCGGCTGTTTTTACAGTCGCCTTTAATTGACTTTAATTCATGAATTCATGAATTTTTGGGCATAATTTTTAAAGCCCAGTAATTCTATAGACATCAGAGGAAGATCGTGTTCGGCTTTGCGCTGAGCTGGAGCCACCAAAAAGTTAGGATTTAACATATTTAAGAGTTCTGTTTTTTGCTCGTTAGAAAGTTGTAATTCAACCATTTTTTGTTCTAGACCGGTTTGGAAATCTTCGCTATTAGCATATGAACCGTCCGGATTGATAGCGATACTTTCGATTACTCGGTAAGCATCGCCGGATATTTTCATCCGTTTCATAACCGTCTGCAAGGCGCTGCCGGCCATACCTGGATATTCATTAAAAAAGGCTTCTATTTTTTTTGGGCAGGGAACGTAATTTTTCATTTCCTTGGTTATTCGGTCAAGTCCGATAAATATTGGCATAAGATCTGTGCCGAGTTCTCGGAACAGAAATGATCGAGCCATATTGCCGGCCTGAGGGTAGCCGGGAAGGGTCTCCGCTAGGAACATCAAGGCATTCCGAGATTTTTTAAGCATAGCGACCGCGCCCTCCATGGCCCAGGCATTAGATTTGTTGGGCATAATGGATGAGCCTTTGGTGCCCTTTTTTTTCTTTTTAATGAAAAATTGGGCTGGCGCTGAAGCCATATCGATGAAATCTTCCGTCAGCTTGATTATTTCCGTGAGGATATGGGCAATCGTTGTAAAATGTTGAGCTTCGTTAATATATGAAACGCATTGGTCGGTATATTTTTCATACTGCAGACCGAAGCTTTCCACATATTTCCGAGCGAATTTTTCCCAGTTAACATCGGGGTAAGCAGCGTAATGACAAGTCAGATTGCCAATGGCGCCGCCCATTTTACCGGAAAATGGCTTGGATAGGGCGTGAAGCAGGGTTATGATAGCTTGCACGCGGGTCGTAACCTTGATGCGGTGCGTTGTCGGTTCCGCTGGTTGTAGGTGAGTCAGTTCCGGCAATAACAATGGGCCGTTTTCTTCGTGCGAATCGACGAACCCTAGCATATCTCCGCAGAAAGTCGCTAATTTATGCGTTAGGTGACCCAATATCAACTTATTAGCCATACATCCGAAGACAATACTCATCGTGTCTTCGGAAGTTTCAGCAAAGCATATGGCCTCCAGATGTGTGGCTAGATCTTGGAATCTGGTCGCCAGCCTTAGCTTTGCGAAATCACCGGCCGCCGCGGTGTCGTGCTCAGTGAATTTTTCAATCTGTTCTGCCTGGAAAACTTCTTCCAAGGTATTGCACAGTTTATTGATTTCTTCTTCTTCCGCGGCGGTTAAGCCGTGAATTATCTTTTTTTCATCCGGGATATTCTTCTGCTCGTCCATAAATTTACTGAGAGCGAACAGGTAGCGTTTGATTACATCAAATCTAGATATTCCGATGGCTTTTCCGGAAGTAATGTTTTCCATAAAAGAGACGCTATTTCCGTATCTACCGATTAGTGAGACAGGGGACAGCATTTTTTGTCGCTGGTCTTGGTATGGGCGCATACCGAATAAGGATTCTAAATCGGGGAAACCTGTCCCGTAACCATTAATCATTTCCTTAAGGATTTTGTTCTGTCCGTCCATTTTTTACCTCATGTTTAGTGGATGAATTGTTAAAGGTCAATTGATTAAATCTAATCAAAATATAACATTTTCGGGGAAAATGCAAGTAAAAAACCGACATTCCTATAGTGTCGGTTTTTATGAGGCTCGAGTGGGAGTCGAACCCACGAATGGCAGTTTTGCAAACTGCAGCGTTAGACCACTTCGCCATCGAGCCTTAGGCTGGCCTTGCGGCCGGCTTTATTCACTTGAATATTAGCTTATCTTATTTTAATTGTAAACTGGCGTCAACCCGCAGCCGTTGAAAGGGAATCGTTTTTTTCCACCGTAAGCGGTAATAGGCCGCCGCCGCGATCATGGCGGCATTATCGGTGGTGTATTCAAATTTGGGGACTAAGAAATTAGCGCCAGTCAGCTTGGTCCGCACCGCCTCAGCCAGCCGGGAACGCAACGCTGTATTGGCGCTGACGCCGCCGGCCAACATTACTGTTTTGGCCCGGAATTTCCGGGCGGCCCCGATAGTCTTGTGTACCAGGATGTCGATAATGGCATTTTGGTATTCAAAACAATATTGCGGAATCCACCGTTTCCATCGTTGGTCTTTTTGCAGCTGATATAGCAACGCCGTCTTGAGGCCGGAGAAAGAAAAATCAAAATCAGCGGAATACATCATCGGGCGAGGCAATTCTATAGCCTTGATCCGCTCCGTTTTATTACTGATGGATCTTTGGGCGAGCGTCGCCTGATGCTGGTCGGCATAACGCGCAATGATCGGTCCGCCTGGATAACCGAGCCCCATCATCTTAGCGGCTTTATCATACGCCTCACCGGCCGCATCATCCCTGGTTTCGCCGATGATTTTTATTTTGCCGGTACGCCCCATGGTCAATAGTATCGTATGCCCGCCGGAAACAGTCAAAATGACGGCCGGATATTTAATCAAGTGGCCAGCTTCGATAAAATTGGCATAAATATGTCCATCTATGTGGTTTACTTCTACGACCGGTTTCTTCCAAACGTAAGCCAAGGTACGTACCGTTTCCACGCCGGTAATCAGGGAAGTGATGAGTCCTGGGCCCTTAGTCACCCCGATGGCCGTTAACTGCGCAGGTTTTATCTTGGCTTTTGTTAGCGCCTCATTAATCACCGGTAAAATATTTAGGACATGCTCGCGCGCCGCCACTTCCGGCACCACGCCACCGTATTTTTTATGGATTTCGATCTGCGATGCGATGACATTGGATAATACTTTAAGCCGGCCGGTTTTGGCATCGGCTTTAATGACGGAGGCGGCGCTTTCATCGCAGCTGGTTTCTATACCCAGGATATACATATATAGTATTGTAGGGGATTTTACGGAAAAGACAAATTTCTTGACAGAAAGTCGGTTTGTTTATAGAATAGAACTGAATTTTTAGGCGGTCCCTTCGTCTAGTGGTTAGGACGACAGGTTTTCATCCTGTTAACAGGGGTTCGATTCCCCTAGGGACTACGTAATAAAAAACTCCAACTTGTTTGGAGTTTTTTAGTTACACGACCAAGACAATAGAATCCAATTATTTATTTTTTTAACTTAATAGCCGCTAAAAAAGTAGCGATCGGCATGGATAGCATTACGCCGATACTGCCGACCAACGTTCTAACTATTTCTGTGCTGACTATTTCCGTATTTATCAATCTATTGAATGTTATCCCTGAATCCTGGTTCAAAATAAATAATAAAAGTAGTGGCAAAGCGGCCCCCGCATAAGTAAGGAATAAAGTATTTACAATGGCGCCCAAGTGAGTATTGCCGACCTTATAAGCTAATGAAAATACTTTTTTGGTGGGCAAGTTCGGATTAGCCTCCTTGATTTGCTCGACCGCTTCAATTTGGCCGACAATGATATCGTCTAAAACTCCAATCGCTCCAATAATAAAACCGGCTAATAATAAGCCCTGAAAATTAATTTCAATGTTGCCCGCACCGATCAGAAACGCCGCTTCTTCTTGGGCCAATCCCGATAGTTTAGATAATTTTGTGAAAATTATTGATAGCATCAAGGTTGCCGATAAGGAAATTAAAACCGACAAAACGGCAATATGGGATTTTCTTTTAAACCCTTCCGTCAAATAAATTATTATTCCTAAAATTACTAAACCGCCAAGCAAGCTAATTAAAAAGGGGTCTCGACCATTCAGTATTTGCGGCAAAATAAATTTTATAATAACTGCAAAGCTCAGAAACAAGCCAAGTAAAGCCTTGAATCCTTTTGTTCCCCCCACCAATAAAACGGCGAAGACAAAAATAATAAATAAAATATAAAGGTAGCCGCTTCTAACAAAATCTGTTACATAAAAAATATCTTGGCCAAATTCGTCGGTATGCCCATCCACATAAACATTATCGCCGACCTTGTAAAAGTTGGCATTAGCTACCTCGATATCAGATATGCCGTTATAAATTATTTCTTTGTCTTTCCAAGCGCCCGCTAAGCCGAGAAGTTTTAGGTTTTGTTGTTTAAATTTAGTTCCGTCTTCTCTGGTTTTTTCCTCAACCTGCAAAATATCCACTACCTTCGCCTTAAAATTAGCGACATCTTCTTTAACTTCTTGCGCTTTTGATAATTGCGGAAACAGCAGAACCATAAGTGCTAGCAATGTATAAATTTTTTTTAATTTATTCATAAATTAATTTATTCTTAAATATTAGCACTAACGGCTATGCCTAACTTTACATTCCCTACCCATTAATCAGTTTAACTAGCAGCATTAAAACTATCCCCAAAATAAAGATTACAAAAGAACCGAAGGATTTCTTTAAGTTAGTTTCCTTTCTTAGTTCTGGCATTAAATCGGAGGCAGCAATATAAATAAATCCACCGGCGGCAAACGGCAACAAATATGGAATAATATTATGAAGCTTAAAGGAGGCAAAATAGCCGACCACTCCGCCAATAACAACGGTTAAGGCAACAAGATAGTTTATTATCAAAGCTTTCTTTTTGTTAAATCCCGCATGAATCAAAACCCCGAAGTCGCCTATCTCCTGCGGAATTTCGTGTATCGCTATCGCTAATGTTGTTACTAAACCTAATTTTATATCAATTAAAAATGTGCTGGCAATGACTAGGCCGTCAATAAAATTATGTAGAGAATCGCCGACTAAATTCATATAGCCGAAAGTGTGAATTAGGCAATTCTCTTTATGACAGTGTCGCCAAAATAACAACTTTTCCATGAAAAAGAAAGAAATGAAAGCGATCAATACTATTAAATATAATTTATTTGTTTCTATTTCTTGCGCCGCTTCGGGCAAAAGATGTAAAAAAGCTCCGCCCATTAAAGCGCCAGCTGATAAAGAAACCAAAAACAATGTTATTTTTTGAAGCGTTTCTTTTTTAAAATACAAAAAAATAACTGCTATCCAAACACAAAGACTAATTGCCAAGCACGCCAATACAATAAAAAGTAAAGTAATCATGTTTTTTATTTTTTAACTAATAATTTATCAACAATCGAAGAAAATATTTTAGTTATTTTAGATTTATTATTTATAACAATCGGATTCCCACTATCACCGGAAATAACCATTTCTGGATCTACGGGGACAGAACCTAAAAATGGTATTTTATATTTTTTGGCAATTTTTTTGCCGCCATCATGCTTAAATAAGTCTATTGTTTTTTTACAATGAGGGCAAATTAAACCGCTCATATTTTCGATTACCCCAGCTATCTTTAATTTTAACTCTTTAGCAAAATTAATCGCCTTAGTCGAATCAAGCAAGGAAACATCTTGCGGGGTAGTTACTATAATTGCTTTAGATTTAGGCAGCAATTGAGCGATTGATAACGGTTCATCTCCAGTCCCTGGCGGAGCGTCAACTATCAACCAATCCAAATTACCCCAATTTACCTCTTTCACAAATTTTTCAATGATTTTCATTTTGGCTGGACCGCGCCAGATTACCGGGGTGTCAGTTTTTGGTATGAAATAAGCAATAGAAACCAAGGATAAATTTTTATTTATTTCAACCGGCAAGATAAAGTCTTCACCACAAGAAAAAATTTTCTTTTCGGTTACGCCAAGCATTAAGGCTGAATTGGGTCCATGAATATCAGCATCAAGCAATCCAACTTTTAACCCCTTCTTAGCTAAAATCATGGCTAAATTTACAGCTACAGTAGATTTACCAACACCGCCTTTTCCGGAGAAGACTAATAAACAATTTCTAATTTTATCGGACTCCATTTTTTATTAATTTTAATAAATTAAAATATTATTCTGTTGTTTTACCATCAAATTCTTCATCATTAGTTTCCGCCTCTTCCTTGGTCAATCTAACAATTTGATCTTTATGGTGAGCAGGAGAATAAATAGTATAGAGCTTTAGTTCTTCCGTTTCAGAAATATTTATAATATTATGTTCGGCTCCGGCCGGAACAATTATGGCCGAGCCATCTTCAACCAGATATTCATTCCCATCAATTAAACATTTTCCTTGACCTTGTTCAAAACGGAAAAACTGATCATTCTCAGAATGAATTTCTAAGCCAATTTCTTCATTTGGTTTTAAGGACATTAAGACTAATTGGCTATGTTTTCCTGAATAAAGAACTTTACGAAAATAATTATTTTCTAAAGTCGCTTTTTCTATGTTTGTGTTAAATCCTTTCATAAATTTATAGTTATTTATTTTATTATTTTAAATTTTATAAAACTAATACTACTCCCATTATAATCATAATGACCCCGGCGATTAGATGCAATACTTTTAAATTCTTGCTTCTTGTTTCTTCGGCCTTTTCAACATTCATGCCAAAATACATGCCAATACTGATAATAATCATCGGCAAGACAAATATGAAATTATATAAGAGTAATAGCCAAACAGCTCGCATCATTGTTTCTCCGTGCCCCAGCATTCCTAAAATAACGATATATGGGCCGCTAGTACAAGGCAGCAAGAATAAG
Organism: Patescibacteria group bacterium; assembly: GCA_041651095.1. Taxonomy (GTDB): domain Bacteria; phylum Patescibacteriota; class Patescibacteriia; order Patescibacteriales; family UBA12465; genus UBA12465. Next base: position 150,702 of record JBAZJV010000002.1, on the reverse strand, counting down.
CTCACCACGAAACCGATTAAAAAAGCGCTGAGAGGGCCGGTGATTGACCTGACCAAAGATTTCATTTTTGGCCGCCAGCTCAAAGGGACTTCCATTAAAAACCCTTTTCCATACCAAAAATAATCTTTAACATTAAATAACCCGATCAAAATCGCGATACCGCCAATTATTTTCATAAATATAACTGGCGTTCCAAAACTAGAGATTACTGAATATAAACCCATACCCATCAAGAAGTAGGAAATAAAAATTGAAGCTGAATAAGCCAAACCTGAAAGCAAAGCTCTTTTTCTATCCCCAGATGCCAAAATAGTCGCAATTAAAATTAGTAAAACGGCAAACTCACAAGGATTAATTGAATCAACCAGAGCGGCGCCAATTAAAATTGGCAAAGTTAATGATTCCGAAACGCTTCCTTTTGTATTAATTACATCTTCATTAGGCAAAACTTCATTATTTTGTTTTTGTTTAGTTTGTAAATAAGAAATAATTTGTTTATCGCCAACAAAACACTCATTTTCAGCATAAAGAAAAGGCACCCCTCTATTCATAAGGCTAATCCCCTGGTCCGAACAAACTCTATTAAACTCTCCCGCATTAATTTTGTTGTTGTATATTTCTTTTTGTTCGATAGAAAAAGAAAATTCATTATTTTTAATAAATTCTTCAACTTCAGCGCAATGGGGGCAGCCATTGCCGTAATATAAAATCGCTTTATTTTCTTGAGCAGAAACATCTTTTACTAAAAAAGTAAAAATAAATGAAATACCGATAAAAAATATTATTTTTTTCATAAATCTATTTAATAACTTTTATAGCCTTACCATTTATCAGGGCGTCAGCAATTTTTCCATAAGCAGAATAAATAATCCTTTGATATGTACTAGCCGAGGTATGCATTTTTTGAGCCGCTTCTTTCTGGTCTAAATTACTTAAATGTCTAAGGCGATATGCCTCTATTTCTTCCATCGTCAATTCAACTATTTCAAGATTCCTCATAGGAAGACCTTGGGGTTTGAAATATGTTATCTCGGGATTAAATTCTATTTTTCGGCGCAATCTCGGTCTGGGCATAATCTTGAGAAACTATCTATTATTTGTTAATTCATAATTATAAGAGAAAGCTCTCCGGCCCCTTTTTATTAAGAGGCCGGTTTCCATGCCTTCTTTTATTTTTGGCTTTTTAAAGCCTCTTTTTCCTTTTTTACCGCTTCCAAGTCTGATAACAATGCTTTTTCCTCTTCATCTAAAGCCTTTAGTTGGTCTTCAGACGACAAAGATAGCTTAAAGCCACCTCGACCCATCATTCTTCGTCCGCACCAAAACATTCTCTCTCCACTAGCACAGCGGCCCATCCCTCGACCAGTTTGTGGTCCTTGACCCATAGGGCCAGTTCCATTCATATTTGGCATAAATTTATTATTAATATTTTTTATAATAGCAATTCGACCTTTATCTATCGCCTATTATGAGTATATACCCATAATAGCTAAATGTCAACAAATTTTCGCCCATTTCCAGATTTTAGCTATAATCCCCTCAAAATTGTGATAAATTTCAGACCTTAAGACTACAAAGTTTAAGCCTCGCTGGTTATGGCGGGGTTTTTAGTTTATTGTTATAATAAAATTATTATTCATTTTTACATTATAATCTCTTCGCAATTTATGTTCAGGCAGATGCTCGTCATCTTTAGGAAATTGAAGTATTTAAAGATTTATTGGCTAATTAAAGTCCGTTTATCAAGTAACAGCAATTTTTTTTGGGTGCAAATCGGCTCCAATAACGGTAAGGCCGGAGCCATTCTCTATTATTTTTCAAAAATATATAAATGGCATGGCTTGCTGGTTGAGCCGGTGCAATATTTGTTTGAAGAATTAAAAGAAAATTATCGAAATTCGCCTGATATAGCTTTTGAGAACATAGCAATTAGCGACCACGATGGAGTGGAAACTTTCTATAGGGTTGAAAAGAATAATGAGCCCGGCAATCCTCGCTGGTATGAGCAACTCGGCTCATTTCATAAAGAAGTTGTCTTAAAACATAGGTGTCTAGTGCCCAATATTGATAAACATTTGATTTCGGAACGAATTCCGGTCATGTCTTTTCAGAACTTGCTTAAAAAATACGCCGTTGGAAAAATCGACCTGTTACATATCGATACGGAGGGTCATGATTATCAGATTATCCAGAACATCCCTTTTGCCACGATAAAACCGAAGATGATCCTTTATGAATATAGACATTTAAGCCCGCGTGATGATCAAATATGTAAGGATTTATTAACGAGTCAAGGGTATTCGATTATTCAATCGCATTCCGATAATTTTGCTTATTTGCCGAATACGCGTAATATTGGCGCGGCTCTCGGCGGTTGAAGCGGTCGTTTATTTGTCATTTATTTAAGATTATAATCATATGTATATTACTAACAACAATTCCGGACCGATATCGCCGACCACCGAAGTGGCCAGTAACTGCCCGGTAACTTGTCAGCCCTCATTCCATCTTTACGTTAATATTTTAGGCTTGGTTTTTGGTGTTGCTTGCTTGATTGCCTATTTCGCTCAAAAGATGGTCAGTTCACGTGCTAAGCGGAATAAAACCGCATTTCTTTCCCAAATTATATTTGTGATATTTGCCCTATTCTTATTGTTATTCGTTTTATATTTTTTGACTCTCGAGCACCAAGCTCAGCCCGCGGGCTGCACAGTCAGCGACTGGTTGCTCAGCGTCCGCTGGCAGCCGGATTTTTTGCACCCGCTCTATCTGGCGCGCTGATTCGGCGCAATCTTGATTATTATAATTGAAGACCCGGCTGGCGCCGGGTTTTTTGTCACCTTAAAAAACAGCCGGAATAGTGCTATAATCTGGTAGTAAATAATCTCTTAAGCCATAATCTATGCCTGTTCGCAAAACCGTCGGCCTAGCTCTAGGCTCCGGCGCCTATCGCGGCTTCGCCCATATCGGCGTCATCCGTTCCCTGGAAAAACACCATATCCCGATTGACTTTCTGAGCGGAGCCAGTATCGGCGCTTGGGCGGCGGCTTATTACGCCCGGTTCAAAGACATCAGCACGCTGGAGAAAGATCTGATCGATAACCAGCAAGAGAATATGTCCTTGCTGCTGGATTTTGGCTGGAACCGCGGTCTGATCAGCGGCGATAAATTCCAAGCCTACTTGGAAAAGAAATTGTATCGGGCCGACTTTGCGGATTTGTCGTTACCGCTCAATATCGCCGCGACGGACTTATCTACCGGCCGTTTATTCGTCCTGGATAGCGGTTCGGTCGCTCTGGCCGTCCGGGCCAGTTGTGCCGTGCCCTTGGTTTTTAAATCCGTCGATTACGATGGGCAGCCTTTGGCTGACGGCGGGATGAGCGATCCGGTACCGGTCGATCTGGTGGCCAAACTGGGCGCGGACATCACTATCGGCGTCAATCTTTATCACCATAATGAATTATCGGCGCAGCCCTATACTTCGTCCAATGTTCTGGCGCGCAGCATGATTACCATGCTGGCCAATTTGTCCCAGTCGGTCATGCATCGGGCCGATGTCGTTATCGAACCGGATCTTTCGGCCTTCATCAAAAAGAGCAGCCTGGCCAAATATTTCGACCGGCAGACGGCCGACGCCATTATCCGCGTGGGCGAAGCCGCCGCCGACCAGGCCATTCCGGCCATTAAGAAATTATTGGTTTAACGCCAGATCAGCATGAAATACCGCTTATATACCACTTCGCAGAGCGCCTGGAACGGCATGTTCGCCGCCATGGCCGCCGCCCAAAAATCCATCTATTTGGAGATGTATACTTTTTTGGATGATACGCAGGCGACCCATGACTTTCTGAAGCTGCTGCAAGATAAGGCTCGGGCCGGATTGGAAGTAGTGATCATTGCCGATTCTTTCGGCAGCTCCTCCCTCCGGCCGTCCGCCGCCGCCGCGCTGCGGAACGCCGGCGCGGAATTCATTTTTTTTAATCGCTGGCTCCACCGCACTCACCGCAAGATCCTGATCATCGATAATCAGATCGCTTTTCTCGGCGGCGTCAATATTATAGAAGAAACCAGACATTGGCTGGATTTGCAGATTAGGCTGCAGGGCCGGATCATCCGGCCGATCCTGAAATCATTCGCTTATACCTATGAGATTGTCGGCGGCCATAAGGAGAGCATCCTGCGATACAGCCGCTTGCCGCTGGTGCAGAAAATCAAAGCCTGGATCGTGGATAATTGGCCCGGCACGCCGCCCCGCTATCTCATCAGCGATTATTATAAGAAAAAAATCAGCGAGGCGCGGCAGTCCATCAGCATCGTCACGCCGTATCTGTTGCCGCCGACCTGGCTGATTGCCGCCCTGGAGAATGCTTGTCAGCGCGGCGTCCAGGTGGAAATACTGATTCCCAACGATACTGACGTCAAGCCTCTGAATAAAGTCAATTATCTGAATGCCTGTCGCCTGTCGGCTTTGGGCGTCAAGTTTTACCTGATGCCGGCGATGAATCATGCCAAAATAATGCTGATCGACGGGGAAGAGGGGGTCGTCGGTTCCCAAAACATGGACGTCTTATCCTTCAATTGGAATATCGAGGCCGGCATTTTTTTCCGGCAGAAGAATCTGGTCAATGATTTGCGAAGGATCATTGACCAATGGCGTCAAGGCGCCGTCGCTTTCGAGACGAGCCGCCGCCGAATCAGCTGGTCCGACCGGATCTTGGTCGCCGTATTGAAACTTTTTTATCCTCTATTTTGACGGGGCTTGTTTTTTCCGTCCTTTTCCCCTATAATATACCTGATTATTTTTTAAGGTGCGGCCTTAGGCCTCGCCCAGCTACCAGCATGGCCGGAAAATTCATCAAGCTCAGAGGAGCCAGGACCAATAATTTGAAAAACATCGATCTGGACATTCCTCGCGACCAATTCATCGTCGTGACCGGCCTGTCCGGTTCCGGCAAATCTTCCTTGGCTTTTGATACGATCTATGCGGAGGGACAACGTCGTTATGTCGAGTCCCTGTCTTCGTATGCCCGGCAATTCGTCGGCTTGATGGACAAGCCGGATATCGACCTGATCGAGGGCCTGTCGCCGGCCATTTCCATCGATCAGCGGACGACCCAGCATAATCCGCGGTCAACGGTCGGCACGATCACGGAAATTTATGATTATTTGCGCCTGCTGTACGCCCGGGCCGGCGCGCCGTATTGCCCGCAGTGCCGCGTGAAGCTGAAGAAAGCGTCAGCCGAGAAAAAAAATACCAGACTGGTACGCGGCCGCACCGTCAAATCGACTAAGATCGACCGCTTCTATACTTGTCCGAATTGCGATTACCGGCGACCGGATCTGGAGCCGCGCGATTTTTCCTTCAACTCCGGCCACGGCGCTTGTCCGGCCTGCGGCGGCCTGGGCACCAAATCGGAAATCGATCCCAACTTGGTTTTCAACTTTAATCTGAGCATCCTGGAAGGGGCGATCAAACCGTTGTCCCACGCTAACTTGAACGGCAACGGCCTGCTGGCGGAATTAAATGAATTGGCGAATCGCCATAATTTCAGCCTGCGGCCGTCCGTCAAAGAATTGAGCGCGGCTCAGCAGGAACTTATTTTGCGCGGCGACGGCAAGTTTTCCGGCCTCCTGCCGTATTTGGAAGAAAAATATCAGGAAACCAAATCTAGTTTCGTCAAACAGGAAGTGGAAAAGGTGATGCGGGTTTCGCGTTGCCCGGCCTGCCAAGGCGCCCGATTGAAACCGGAATCGCTGGCCGTGCGGCTTAACGATCTGTCGATTATTGACATTACCGATCGGAGTATTCGGGATTTGCGCGTTCTGCTGGGCAATTGGCTGAAAAATGAAGTTGGGAACGGGCAGGCTAAAGTCGTCGAGCCGATATTGAAAGAGATCTTGGACAATCTCGGCTTCCTGGCTAATGTCGGATTGGATTATCTGACTTTAAGCCGTTCGGCCGCGACTTTGTCCGGCGGCGAGGCCCAGCGTATCCGCCTGGCCTCCCAAGTCGGCTCGACCCTAAGTGGCGTCCTTTACGTATTGGATGAACCCTCGATCGGTTTACATCAGCGGGATAACGATAAATTGATCGCGACTTTGAAAAAATTGCGCGATAACGGCAACACCGTGATCGTCGTCGAGCATGATGCCGCCACGATGCTGGCGGCGGACTGGCTGATAGACGTCGGACCGGGTGCCGGCGACGCCGGCGGCCGGATCCTGTTCACCGGCACTCCGAGTGAGATCAAGAAATGTCCGGCTTCCTTGACCGGTGCCTATTTGTCCGGCGCCCGGGAAATCAAGTTGCCGGCCAAATTCCGATCCGGGAACGGCCGGGCGATCAAGATCAGCGGGGCGACCGAACATAATCTTAAGAATATCGACGTAGCGATACCGCTCGGCAAATTGGTGGCGATTACCGGCGTTTCCGGTTCCGGCAAATCGACGCTCATGAGCGACATCCTGGCCAAGGCTTTGAGCCGCAAATTCTATCGCGCCAAGGTCGAACCGGGCGCGCATCGCGAACTGAGCGGCCTGGAGTTTATCGACAAGGTTATTGACATCGATCAGTCGCCTATCGGCCGCACGCCGCGGTCCAATCCGGCGACCTATACCGGACTGTTCACTTATATCCGCGATTTGTTCGCCGCTTTGCCGGAAGCCCGGGTCAAAGGGCTGGGCGCCGGCCATTTTTCTTTCAATGTGCCGGGCGGGCGCTGTGAGAATTGCGCCGGCGACGGCGTGATCAAGGTGGAAATGCAATTCTTATCCGATGTTTATCTGACCTGCGATGTTTGCGGCGGCAAGAAATTCCAAGCTAAGGTCCTGGACGTCTTATATCGAGGGAAGAATATCTTCGAAGTGCTGGAAATGACGATCGATGAAGCACAGCCTTTTTTTAAGGATCACTCCGCCATCAGCCAGAAATTGAAAACCCTATCGGAAGTCGGCCTGGGTTATCTCAAGCTGGGCCAGAGCGCGACGACTTTTTCCGGCGGCGAAGCGCAGCGCATCAAGCTGGCGACGGAATTATCGCGCCGGGCGACCGGCCAGACCCTGTATATCCTGGACGAACCGACCACCGGTTTGCATTTCGCCGATATCGATCGCCTGCTTAAGGTTCTTAATCTGCTGGTCGACCAGGGCAATACGGTGCTTATCATCGAACATAATTTTGACGTCATCAAATCCGTAGATTGGATCATTGACCTGGGGCCGGAAGGCGGGGACACCGGCGGCTATCTGGTCGCGGCCGGCACGCCGGTGGATGTGGCCAAGGTCGCCAAGAGCTATACCGGCCAATATCTGAAAAAGCTGATTTAAACGGCCATAATCCAAAAAGACCCGCCAGGGTCTTTTTGTTTTTAATCAGGATCCTTATTTACAGTTCGGCCAGTATCTTAAGGGCCAATTCGCCGGTCGCGGTATCGAGCGTTGCGAACGTGGCCTGGTACCAGGTGCCGGAAATATTGCCGGGATTGGCCACGACCGTCGGGCCGCGTTTTTCCAACCAGGGCTTATGCGTGTGGCCGTAGAAGAGATAATCCGGCGGCGTCGGACTATTTTTCAGCCGGGCGGCGATTTGGCGCGGATCGTGGACCAGGCCGATGGATCGTCCGCCCAGACTGACGGTGCCGCTTTTGCCCAGATGGTGTACCGACGGGAAGCCGGACAGGTCTTCCGATTCATAGAATTCCTCATTGCCGCTCACCATAAAAATCTCGCCCGGATATCGGGCGAGATAGTGGGCGGTTTCCAGATTGGTGGTATCGCCGCAGAATAAGACGGTCTTGATCCGCCGTTTTTGGCACCAGGCCAGACAGCGATCCAAGTTGGGAAGGTTGTCGTGGATATCGGAAATGATAGCGATCAGCATAAGCGGTTTTGGCCGCGGCGCTTATTTTTTGACGCGCAGCCTTATTTCGTAGGCCATTTGCTCCAACTTCCTTAAGTGGCCGCGCGCCTGGTCGTATTTGGTGCGCAAGTAACCGGTCAGGTCGAAGTCGGCCAGCTGGGCCATGATGGCATCGGCGGTCTTTTTGATTTTCGCGACTTCGCCGAATTTCCCGTCCGCCGCCCGATTGGTGGCGTAGCGCACCAGTTCGCCGATCAAATCACAGATGCCGCCCAGATACGATTCATAATCAAGCGACAACTCCGGCGTCGCCACGATTTCCCGTTGCTTGGCAATCAGGTAGAAAGTTTTGCCTTCCAGGTATTCTTCCGCCGCGGCCTTATAAGCGCCCTCCCGGCTCAGCCGTCCCGGGCCGAAGCGCCGTTCCAGATCTTTGAGCGCCTGTTCGTTGGCTGCTAATTTTTCGGCGGCCGATTTCCAGTCCCGGCGCTGCAGGGCGAAAATCGTCTTCTTGGCTTCGAAGAGGATGTTGTTGGCGGCGCTGATGATCTGGCGACGCTCGCTTTCGTTGGCCCGATATTCCTGTCGCAGTTGTTCTAAGAATTTTTTATTGATCATAAATTATTCGACTACTTTAAGTACTTCCTCGATGCTGGTTTCGCCGGCCAAGGCCTTTAAGATGCCGTCCTGAAGCATCGGAATCATGCCTTCCTGCATCGCTGCTTGTTCGATGTCGAAATCGGTAACGTTTTCGGCTTGGATCAATTTTTGGATGCGCGGCGTCATCGGGATGGTTTCATATAGGCCCAGCCGGCCCTTATAGCCGATATTCTTGCATTGGTCGCAGCCGACGCCTTCATAGAAAACCAGCTGGTCCGGTATCTTGGCTTGGGGATTATGGATTTGCGCCAGCGCTTGCTTGATTTTTTCTGTTTGCTCGGCGGTCGGCGTTACCAGCCGTTTGCAATGCGGGCAGAGGCGGCGGACCAGGCGCTGGCCGATCGTGAAATCGATGGCGTTAACCAAAGTCTGGCGGTCCAGGCCGAGGCCGACGAAGCGGGAAATGGCGCTGGCGGCGCTATTGGCATGGATGGTCGATAAGACCAGATGGCCGGTGAGCGAGGCTTCCACGGCGATCTTGGCCGTTTCCGGATCGCGGATTTCGCCGATCATCATGATATTCGGATTCTGGCGCAGCAGCGAACGCATCGCCGAAGCGAAAGTATAGCCGCGCTCTTCGTCGATTTGGGTTTGCATCACGCCCGGCAGCTGGTATTCTATCGGATCTTCGACCGTGATGATCTTGACGTCCGGCTGGTTCAATTTATTCAAGATAGCGTATAGGGTCGTAGTCTTGCCGGAACCGGTCGGGCCCGTGGTGATGATGATGCCGCGTGTCTTCTTCATAGCCGTTTGCAGGGAGGCAAAAGCGACGGAAGTGATGCCTAGCTTGCTCATATCCAGGTTGGCGGCCGGCGTCGAGAGCAGGCGGATGACGATGGTTTCGCCGTAGCCGCCGGCGATGATGGACAAGCGGCAATCAACCTTGTGGTCCGGCAAGTAAATGGTAAAACGGCCGTCGAAAGTAGCCCGCTTGACGTTGGTCGGCGTGCCGGCCAGGATTTTTATTTCCGAGAGCAACGGCAAATAGCTGGTTTTCGGCAGGTTCAGGATGTCGTGCATGACGCCGTCGATGCGGAAACGGACTTTCACATCGCGCTCAGTCGGTTCGATGTGGATGTCGCCGGCTTCGCCGACGGCGGCCAGAGCCATGATCAGGTTGATTAAATCGCCGGTCGGCACTTCCTTGACCGCATCCGGGACTTTGGTGATGTCTCGGCTGAGCGCTTGGGCCCGTTCCAGTTCCGCCGGTTTGATCTTGACGCCGCGGCCGATCGTCTGGGAAATCACGATATCATATAATTCGTTGACGTAATCGAAATTGCCGATGACGCGATAGACTTCTTCCAGCGAGGTCAAGCCCTCCAAAACTTTTAAGATGCCGTCCTGGAGCATGGTAATCATGCCGTCTTCCACCGCTTGCTGGAGGATCTTGAAGGAGGGGGCGTTATCGACGGTCAATTGCTTGATCTTGTCATTCATCGTGAAGACTTCGTAGATGCCGCTGCGTCCTTTGTAGCCGATAAAGTTGCAGGCGGCGCAACCCGGTCCGGCCTGGTAAATCTTCGGCAATACGGCCGGGATATTGATGCCCGCTTTCGGCGAAATGACGGCCAGGATCCTATTGACCTGTTCCTGCTCCTCGGCGGTCAGCGTTTGCTCCTGGCGGCATTGCGGACACAGGCAGCGAATCAGCCGCTGGCCGATGACCGCGTTAATAGAGGGCACCAAGAAGTAGGGTTTGACGCCGATATCGATCAGGCGGGGAATCACGCCGGCGGCGTCATTGGTGTGCAGGGTCGATAAGACCAGGTGGCCGGTGAGCGAGGCCTGGACCGCGATTTCCGCCGTTTCTAGGTCGCGGATTTCGCCGACCATAACGATGTTCGGATCTTGACGCAGAATAGAACGCAAGCCGTCGGAAAAAGTATAGCCGCGCTTATTGTCGACTTGGCTCTGATTGATACCGGCTAATTGGTATTCGATCGGATCTTCCAGGGTGACGATTTTGGTGCCGGGCTTATTCAATTGGTTCAACACGGCGTATAGGGTCGTGGTCTTGCCGGAACCGGTCGGGCCGGTCGTCAGGATCAGGCCGTTCGGCTTGGCGATCTCTCGTTGCAAGATGGGCATGATTTCTTTCCGGAGGCCCAGTTTTTCAAATTCCAAGGCGGTCGCTGAGGAATCCAGAAGCCGCATGACCACGCTTTCGCCATAGGCGGTTGGCAGGAAAGAGCAGCGGACGTCTATCTTTTTGTCTTTCAGGAAAATAGTATAACGTCCGTCTTGCGGCTTGTCGTTGATATTGATTTTGACGCGGGACAGGATTTTCAGGCGGGATACTATTTTGCTCCATTTATTCCGGTCAATAACGGCCGCCTCCTGCAGGACGCCGTCAATGCGGATCCGGATGGCCACGCCGGCCTCGCCGGCTTCGATGTGGATGTCGCTTCCGCCGACTTTGAGCGCGGTCGCCAGCATCAAGGTGACGACATCGGTGATATTGACTTCATTAATCTTCTCGTTCAGGCTCTTGTAGTTGCTGATCGCGTCTTTGAATTTTTCCAGGTTTTCCTCATTGATTTCGACGCCGCTTTCGTATTTTTTGATCTTCGGCAGGGACTTGTACGCTTCCAGGGCGATCTGAAAGCTATTTTCGGAAATCAGATACAGCCTGGCTTCCGTGAAATACTGCTCGCCCAAATGGTTCAGCTCATCCTGCACTTCCCGGGTCGGCTCCACGCAGCCCAGGCGGATATTCTTGCCGTCGTAATAGAAGCAGACCGCCTTCATTTCCCGGGCCCGGCCTTCCTGGATCAAAGCTAACGCCTCCGGGCTGATCGAGAAGCCATAAAGATTAATATAATCCAGGCCCAGCTGTTGAGCGTTTTGCTGGGTTTGCTTTTCTATCTGCTTCAGTTTGATTTCGTCTTGTTTCTTAGCAAAACGACCGGTGACGCTTTCTTCGTCATCGGTCGGATTGATCAGGTTTTCAATCGACGCAAAATCACTCATAATTGTGGGCCTGGCCGCTTAGGATTGGCGTTGGAAAATTCTTTCCAGTTTCGCCAAGCCGCCTTTTTCTCGCAGCCGCAGGAACAGATCGGTCCAGGTCGCCACCTGGAAAGTGGTCAGGATGGAGCCGCAGACGATAATAATCGCGATGGCCAGCAGCATGACCAGCATTACCAACCAGACCAGCTTGAAAATCAGGCCGAACAGGAGGAGCGGGAGCAGGAATAAGGCCAGGACGATGAAAATAGCGCCGCTGGCCAGGAAATTAATAATGAATAAGATGACAGCCATTTCCAAGCTGACCAGCCAATGGCGCCGGAAAAGGCGGCCGGCCCGTTCCAGGGAAGCGACAAAAGAGCGGTTTTCCAGCACCCGGTAGGCGATGGCGTATTTGAGCAAGAGCGACAAGCTTACCGCCACCGGAATAAAAATGACAAAGAGAACGGTATAAACGGCCGCCAGGGTACCGGAGTCGCCGATCACCATGAATAATAACGGCAGGCCGATCAGGAAGAAGACGAAGCTGACGATGATTCTGATCATGATATTCAGTGCCAGCACCGACCAGAAATGCTTATGGCCGGCCGTCAAGCTGTCGCGCAGGTTCATCAGCGGCTCTTTTTTCTTGCTGTCGCCGATCCTTTTGACATCGCCCACTAAGGCGGCCTGGCAGACAATGGCCAGCCAGACGAAGACGGCCAGCAGGAGGAACGTCGCAATCAGCAAAGACAGGGCGTTAAGGATGGTCCAGAAATCATAATGGATCAGATCGGCCAGCCCGGCCAGGAAATTTTTGACTACCGTCGCGACGACCAGAATGCCGTTCAGACGATAATAAGATCCGTTGATCAGGTCCTGGTTGACGTTCTGGGTCATCAGCTGATATTCCCAAGAACCGCCGGCCGCGGTCAGCGAGGCGAAGAGCCCCAGGAACCATAGATATTTATGTTTCCAGGAAACCTGCCAGGCCTGTTTTAATAAGGCGCGATGGGAGAACATAGGTTTTGAAATTAATTGAAAAATTAAGCTAAGTCTGATAATATTATAACATAATTTGCTAATTAGTACCAAGCCGGCTCGCCGGCTTTCCTAGCGCTATATGCCTAAAGTGATTACCGATAAAAAAATGATTCAGGAACTTTTGACCAGGGGCGTGGAAAAAATTTATCCCAGCACGCAGTCCCTTGAGAAGAAACTGTTATCCGGAGAACGGTTGCGGCTGTATTGCGGTTATGATCCGACCGCGCCGGCGCTGCATATCGGCAACGCCATTTCCATTAATAAACTGGGGCAATTCCAGGCTTTAGGGCATGAGGTGGTCTTTTTGATCGGCGATTTTACCGGTCTTATCGGCGATCCGACCGACAAGCAGGCGGCCCGCCGGCAGATGACCCGGGCAGAAGTGCTGGCCAATGCGCGAGATTATCAAAAGCAAGCATCAGCTTATCTGCGTTTCGACGGGGATAATCCGGCCAAGGTAATGTACAATAGCGCTTGGAACGATAAATTGAATTTTACCGACCTGATCGAGCTGGCCTCGCATTTCACGGTCCAGCGCATGATCACCCGCGATATGTTCCAGGCCAGGCTAAAAGAAGAAAAGCCGATTTATCTGCATGAGTTCCTTTATCCTCTGACCCAGGCTTACGACAGCCTGTTTATGGATGTCGACCTGGAAGTCGGCGGCAACGACCAGATGTTCAACATGATGTGCGGCCGCGACTTGCTGAAAGCTAAGAAGAATAAGGAAAAATTCGTTTTAACCATGAAATTGTTGGCGGATGAGAGCGGCAAGAAGATGGGCAAGACCGAAGGCAACGTCGTTTTTCTGGATGAGAGCGCCAATAACATGTATGGCCAGGTCATGTCCTGGCCGGACAACATCCTGGCTTCGGCCTTCGAGCTTTGCACCAACGTGCCCATGGCGGAAGTGTTAAAGTTAAGCGTTGATTTGAAAAAAGGCCAAATCAATCCGCGCGATCTGAAAATGCGGCTGGCACAGGAAATCACGCGCGTCAACCATGGCGCCGAGGCGGCGGAGGAAGCGCAGCGGAATTTCATCAATACTATCCAGAAGAAAGGAGTGCCGGAAGATCTGCCATCTTGGCGGGCCGCCCAGGCCGAATACGGCATCGTCGATTTAGCCGTCGCCGTCTGGCCGGAAATCAGCAAGAGCGAAGCGCGCCGTTTGGTGGAGCAGGGGGCGATCAAGATTAAACTCGGCGAGACTTTCCAGACGATTAAAGATCTTAAAGCCCGGATTAAGATTAAACCCGGCCTGATTATCCAGCGCGGCAAGCTGCATTTCAAAAAAATCATCAGTTAGAGCCATGACCTTAGAAGATATAAAGTTTAATATCCAAAAAGCGTTAGGCGTGGAATCGGCGCTTTTTTCCTATCCGCCGCGGCCGGAATTAGGCGATCTAAGCCTGGCTTGTTTTGAGGCGGCTAAAACTAGCCGGCAGAATCCGGCGGATCTGGCCAAAGCTTGGGCGGGCCGGCTGAGCGCGAATAAAGAGTTGCAGCCATATTTCCAGGAGATTAGAGCAGTCGGGCCCTATCTTAATTTTTTTATTAAATCATCTTATTTAGCCGCTCAAGTCCTCCCGGCCATTAGGAGCGCCGGCGATGAATACGGCCGCAACCAATCCGGCCAGGCCCAGAAAGTAATGATTGAGTACTCTAATGGGAACACTCATAAGGAATACCATGTCGGACATCTGCGCAATATCGCTTATGGCGACGCGGTCAATCGCCTGCTCGCCAAGAACGGCTATCAAGTCATCCCGGTTTCCTATATCAATGATTTCGGCATTCACGTCGCCAAGACTTTATGGAACTGGCAGCGGGACAAGGTTTATGCCGAACGGCCGGAACCGAAAGGTTATTTGCTGGGCCGCTGTTATGCCAAGGCAACCCAGGCGCTAGCAGAGAATCCGGCGGGCAAGGTGGCGGTCGCCGCCATCATGCAGGAAATCGAAGGCCGCCGCGGTGCCAGCTATCAGCTTTGGCTGGAAACCAGGCGCTGGAGCATTGATTATTTTGATTCGATCTACCGGGAATTAGGCATCAAGTTTACTCATATTTTTTATGAGAACGAAGTGGTCGACGCCGGCCGGAAATTGGTCGATGAGCTGTTGGAAAAAGGTATTCTGGTCAGGAGCGAAGGAGCGATCATCGCCGACCTGGAGCCGTACGGCCTGGGAGTGTTGCCGATCATCCGTTCCGACGGCACCGCGCTCTACCCGGTAGCGGACCTGGCTTTGGCTTCGGAGAAATTCCGCCGCTATGATATCAACCAGTCGATTTACGTGATCGATGTCCGACAGAGCCTGTATTTTAAACAATTGATCAAGATCCTGGAGCTGAGCGGCTATCGGCCGGCCGTCCGTCACCTGGCTTATGATTTCGTGACTTTGCCCGAAGGCATGATGTCCTCGCGGACCGGCAACGTCATCACTTATCAGGAGTTACGCGATAAGATTTTTGAAAAATTAACGGCCGAAACGGCGCAGCGCCACCGCCGATGGTCCGAACGCCGCATCAAGCAGGTGGCTTTCAACCTGACCGTTTCCACGATCAAATTCGAAATGCTCAAAATCGGCGCCGACAAGACTATTACTTTCAATATTAATGAGGCTCTGCGATTTGACGGCTACACGGCTTGTTATTTACAATACGGATATGCTCGCCTGCGCAGCATCCTGCGCAAAGGCTGGTTGGCGCGACTCTTCGGTCGTCCGGATTTTACGACTTTATCCGTCGCTAAAGAAAAAGCCTTATTGCTGGCTTTAGCCCGTTATCCGGAAGTCATCGCCCAGGCCGGCACTACCTACCGTCCCAGCGAATTGACCCAATACCTGTTCGAGCTGGTCCAGTTGAGCAACGACTATTACCATGAAACCAATATCTTGAAAGCGGCATCGCGGGAGAGAAGGGCGCGCCTAGCTCTCATCGCCGCCGTGACCCAGGTTTTACAAAACGGCTTTACCGTCCTGGGCCTGCGGATCTTGGAAAAGATGTAATGAAGAGATAATTTAGCGGAAACCTAAAAATATGAAGAAAGTTACCGACAATTCACTGGATAAGATCGTATCGCTGTGTAAGCGGCGCGGCTTCGTTTTCCCGTCCTCGGAAATTTATGATGGTTTTACCGCGGTCTATGATTTCGGTCCTTACGGCGTGGAATTGGCCAATAACATCAAGCAGGCCTGGTGGCGGGCGATGACCCAATTACGCGACGATATCGTCGGGCTGGATTCGGCTATCTTCATGAGTCCGCGCATCTGGGAGGCTTCCGGCCACGTCAAAGGGTTTTCCGATCCTTTGACCGAGTGCCGGAAATGCCACGCCCGCTTGCGGCTGGACGCCCTACTGGAAGAAGCCGGGGTATTCGCCGACGAGAAGATGTCAGAAGAGGAAATCAACCGGATATTCACGGAAAATAAAGATAAGATCAAATGTCCGAATTGCGGCGCGGCCGATTTTACGCCCGGGCGCAAGTTCAACCTGCTGGTCCAGTCCAATCTCGGCAATTTTACCGGCGACTGGAGCAAGGAGCCGACTTATCTGCGCGGCGAAACCTGCCAGGGCATCTACGTGAATTTCAAAAACGTGCTGGATTCGGCCCGCGTCAAGATTCCGTTCGGCATCGCCCAGATCGGCAAAGCTTTCCGCAACGAGATTACGGCCCGCCAATTCATTTTCCGGACCAGGGAATTCGAGCAGATGGAAATGCAATATTTCGTGAAACCGGGCGATGATCTGAAGTATTATGAAGAATGGAAAAAAGTGCGCTGGCAATTTTATCTGGATTTAGGGATTAAAGCGGACAACCTGCAATGGCATAAGCATGAGAATCTGGTATTTTATGCCAAAGAGGCGTATGATATTGAATATCGCTTTCCCTTCGGTTTCAAGGAACTGGAAGGCATTCATGCCCGCGGCGATTACGACCTGAGCCAACACGGCAAGTTTTCCGGCCAGGAGCTGACTTATCTTGATCCGGCGACGAACGAGAAATTCACGCCGCACGTCGTCGAGACTTCCGCCGGCGTCGGCCGGACTTTCCTGGCTGTCTTAACGGAGGCTTATCAGGAGGAAGCGATAGAGGGCGAAACCCGGATTGTTCTGAAATTAGCCCCGAAATTGGCGCCAATTAAGATTGCGGTTTTCCCGTTGCTCAAGAATAAGCCGGAATTGGTGAAGCGGGCGCGCGAGATCTTTGATCGCTTGAAACTGAACTGGCGCTGCGAATTCGACGACAACGGCAACATCGGCAAGCGTTACCGCCGCCAGGACGAGATCGGCACCCCTTATTGCGTCACGGTTGACTTTGACACTTTGGACGACCGGACGGTGACGGTGCGCGATCGTAATACTATGCAACAAGAGAGAATTGAAATATCAGAATTGGAAAAATTTTTCCGCGATAAGTTTTAACGGACGCGGAAAAACTCTTGTGAAGATGACAACAAAAATTCCTCCGCCTTCGGAATCGGGCGGGGGAATTTTTTAAAAAGCGGCAAAAACTATTGCTAGTTTTTATGGTTAGTTGTATAATATAAGTAAGAGTTTGAATTTAACCGAGGAATTTCTATTTACATTTTCAAATTCATTTAAGAAAGGAGGTGAGATTATGAAAAAGAAAGCTGCAAAAAAGAAGGTGGTGAAGAAGGTCGCCAAGAAGAAGGTTGCTAAGAAGCCGGCCAAGAAGAAAGCCGCCAAGAAGAAAAAGAGATAATTTTTAAACCTTGTTTATTTTTTGATTTAAAAGTTATACAAAGGCCGTTTCGCGAGAGCGAGGCGGTTTTTGTATCTGGCCATGGCCGTCTTGAGGGTAAAATAGCGGATTTTTATAAGGAAAAAGCCGTTCTTACGCACAATCTTATTTTTAATTTTTTTTATAAATAAGATGGTGTTTGGAACGGCTTTTTATTTGAGGGATTGAGGGCGGGCTTAAGTTCGGGGTTTAGGGCTTAAAATTTTTTGTTTGATTTAGCAGCTATTAATTTATTGGTTCGAAATTTATAAATTTCGATGTACCAGGGATATAGAGTGAATTATGATCCATTTTTTTATCGCAACCGACTTTTAATCGGAATTGCGGTTTAGCCGAATTTTGTGGAACGATGTTTAGGATAAATGTTTTAGCTTCATGAGAGGTATGATCTGTTTTTTCGACGACCTCGACTTTAGCAATAATATCTTTGCCGAAGTGAGATTCATCTACGGAAAAATATTTTGTTATCCATTGGCCATCAATCTTATCGCCGCGGCGATAACGATTCGCATTATGGACTATCTGTTCATTAACTGAAATATCATGAGCAGCAATGAACTTAAAATATTTGTCCTTCGCTGGATCAGGGATTTTTATCAGCACGTTGTCATAATTTACAACAGTTTTGAAATCAGCGTTTACTACTGTGACTTCAGTTTTTGTCTTAACCATCATTCTTAGGCCTCCTCGACCTATTTTTTATTAATTTATGAAATGAACTTATAACTAATAAATATAGCACATTTGATACTATTTGTCAATAGTATTATGCCCTAGCCTTTACCTTTATTTAAGGCCGATTATTCTATAGTTAATATATGATTAATCTACGGCTAAAAATAAATAAAAATTTATCTAAATGGCTAGTAGCAGCCGCAGTTTTCGGCGGCATCATATTAGGCGGCATATACATATATAGTAAGCCGGCTGCCCTGGAGGTTGATTTTCTGGATATCGGACAAGGCGACGCTGCATTAATCAAATTGCCGACCGGACAATTGGTCATTATAGACGGCGGCCCGGACAATCTGGTGCTGCGCCGTCTCGGCGAAAGCCTGGCTTTCTGTCAGCGCCGGATAGACTATGTTATTTTAAGCCATTATCACGAAGATCATATCACCGGCTTGATAGAAATATTGCGGCGCTATAAGGTCAGACATCTAGTTTATTCGGTGAGTACGCCGACTTCGCCGACTTTGGACACTTTATTAGAGACCGCGCGGGAAAGCCGCACGGAGCTGATCGCTTTGAGCAATCAAGCGGCGGTATCTTATGGGCCAGGCTGTGCTATGCGCTTGTTAAATCCCGACATCTTAGGCATCAAGGCCGATAATAATAATTCGCTGGTCGTCAAAATAACCTGCGCCGGCCGTCGTTTCCTGTTTACCGGCGATAACAGCACCGCCGTCGAGAAAGCTTTGGCCAATTCTGGCTGGGATCTGGAGGCGGATGTTTTAAAGGCCGCTCACCACGGTTCCAACAGCGCTAACAGCGAATTATTTCTGGCCGCGGTTCATCCTGATGTGCTGGTCATCTCGGTCGGAGCGGGTAATAAATTCGGTCATCCCAGCCCCCGAGTCCTGGAACGGGCAACGGCGCGCGGCATAGAAATACGCCGGATAGATCAAGCCGGAACACTTCGGATTTTAGCCGGTAATAGCCCATAATTTCGGTTGAATATCTTGGAAAATAAGAGCAAAATCAAGTTGACCTCAGGCCTTTCCTTTGTTATACTTAAAGCAAGGTTGTTAGACCTATTTTTAGTGTTAAAGCTATATGATTATTACTTGGCAGGGCCAATCCTGCTTTAAACTGCAGGACAAGATCGGTCCGGAAGGCGTCACGGTTGTTACTGATCCTTTTGACAAGGCGGTCGGTTTGAAGGTCCCTAATTTCGAGGCGGATATCGTTACGGTTTCCCACGACCATCATGACCATAATAATGTCGGCGCTCTGCGTGGCACGCCGATGGTTATTAATTGCGCCGGCGAATATGATTTTAAGGGAGTCTTGATCGAAGGAGTCGATGCTTTCCATGACGATAAGGAAGGGGCGGAGCGCGGCAGTAACGTAATCTTTCGGATCGAGATCGATGATATTTCGGTCACGCATCTCGGCGATCTGGGCCACGCCCTGACGGACGCGCAGCTGGAAAAAGTGGTCGGCACGGATATCTTATTGATTCCGATCGGCGGCAAATATACTATTGATGCCAAGAAAGCGGTCGAAGTGATCGCGCAAATCGAGCCGCGGATCATCATCCCGATGCATTATAAGATTAAAGATTCCCAGAATGAACAAAGGGACCTGGACGGCGTGGATAAATTCATTAAGGAAATCGGCCTCACGCCCAGCTATGAGGAAAAATTAAAAATCAGCAAGAAAGATCTGCCCCAAGAAGATATGGAAGTGGTTATTTTAAGCATTTAAAAAATATGATTAACCCGAAAAAAGAAAGAACCCTGGTTATCCTCAAGCCGGACGCGGTCCAGCGCGGTTTGATCGGCGAAACGATCAGACGGATTGAGAACACCGGCCTGAAACTGGTAGCCTTGAAATTCACTATGGCTACCGAAGAGCAGCTGTGGAAACATTATAACAAAGACGATGCCTGGTATAGCAGCAAGGGCCAAAGAACCTTAGACGAAAGAAAGGCGGCCGGATTGCCGATCGAGAAAGAGGCCATTGAATACGGCAAGGATATTGTGCGCGGCCTGGTCAGGTTCATGAGCTGCGGTCCGGTGGTGCCGATGATCTGGGAGGGCAACCAAGCCGTCGGTATCGTCAAGAAAATAGTCGGCTCGACTGAACCGTTGACGTCCGACGGCGGCACCATCCGCGGCGACTATACCTTGGATTCTTATGAATTGGCGAGCCTGGATAGCCGCGCGGTCCGTAATTTGATTCATTGTTCCGATCCGGTGGCCGATGCGGAGCGGGAAATACCGCTGTGGTTCAGCGAGGAAGAGATCATGAAATACCGTCTGGTAGCCGAACAAATCCTTTACGATATTAATTTGGACGGTATTAAGGAATAGGGAAAGCGCGCGAGAAACATATGGCGAGCGAGAAGAGAAAACTAGCCATTATCCAAACCGCCACTATTGCTCTGGCTCTTTTGATTTTAGCTATTTGGCTGTTCAATTTGAAAAATGTCTGGCAGGCCGGCCGGCAACAAGCGTCTGAAGACAATAATCGCGACTGGCAAAACCTCAAGACCGAACTTAATCAGACGATCGTGGCTTTCAAAGACCAGCTGACGCAGCTTAATCAGAATCGGCAAGCGCAAGAAGCGGCTAAAGGCCGGGCTTTGATCAACAGTCTCTTGGCGGAAACGAAAAAAATAGCCGCTCAGACCGCTACTAATACGACTCTCGTCGGTACGTCCAGCTTATTGGTCGCGACCTCTTCTCCGGACACAGCTACTTCGACCGCGACAACCAGCGACTCCGTCGTTACCCCGCCGCCGTCCGCGTCGTCCTGTCCGGCTTATATCAATTGCATGCCGACGGTCGGTCCTTCTGAAAGTCCGGCCCGTTCCTGCCAGATACCGCCCGGTTGCGAAGGTATTACTCAGATCGCTTATTAGGATTTAGCTTATAGCCTGTTTATATTTATGTCTAAGCCAGCTAAAAAAAATATTGACCAGCCGGAAAAGAACGCCGCCGCGCCAGTCGAATCAACGGCCAATCTGCGCAAGAAGACCGATTACGGCACGGTGGAGGAACAGCCGATCAATGACGAAATGAGCCGTTCCTATCTGGAATATGCCATGAGCGTTATCGTTTCCCGGGCTTTACCCGACGTTCGGGACGGCCTGAAGCCGGTGCACCGCCGTATTCTCTACGCCATGTGGAGTATCGGTCTGAAAGCCAATGCTAAATTCCGCAAATCCGCCACCGTCGTCGGCGAAGTTTTGGGCAAATACCATCCGCACGGCGATAGCGCGGTTTACGAATCCATGGTCCGGATGGCTCAGGATTTCGCCATGCGCTATCCGCTGGTCCGCGGCCAGGGGAATTTCGGCTCCATGGACGGCGATAACGCCGCCGCCATGCGTTATACGGAAGCCAAATTATCTCCGATCGCGGAAGAGATGCTTTTCGATATCGACAAGGATACCGTCGACTTTATTCCGAATTATGACGGCAGCCAGAAAGAGCCGCGGCTGCTGCCCTCTAAGCTGCCTAATCTGCTGCTCAACGGTACGATGGGCATCGCCGTCGGCATGTCGACCAATATCCCGCCGCATAATCTTCGGGAATTGGCTGACGCCATCGCTCACCTGATCGCCAACCCGGAAGCGAGCGCGGAAGATCTCACACAATTCGTCAAAGGACCGGATTTCCCGACCGGCGGCATCATTTACGACCAGAAGGAAATTACCGCCGCTTACGCCACCGGCAAGGGCGGCATCGTCATCCGCGGCCAGGCTGAAATCGAAGAGGAAAAGAACGGCGGTTTCCGGATTATCGTTTCCGAGATTCCGTATCAGGTCAATAAAGCGGACCTGGTGGAAAAGATCGCCGACCTGGTCAAGGATAAGAAGATTGAGGGAATCAAGGCTTTGCGCGACGAATCCGACAAGGATGGCGTGCGCATCGTTATCGAACTGAAAAAAGATTCCTACCCGAAGAAGATTCTGAATAGTTTATATAAGCATACCGCCCTGCAGACGACTTTCCATCTGAATATGCTGGCGCTCGTCGACGGGATCCAGCCGAAAGTCCTGACCCTGAAGATGATCTTGGAAGAATATATCCGGCATCGCGAGGAAGTGGTCCGCCGCCGGACGCAATTCGATCTGAACAAGGCCAAGGATCGCGCCCATATCCTGGAAGGTCTGATGATCGCCTTGCAGCATATCGACGAAGTGATCAAGACGATAAAGGCCTCCAAAGACAAGGAAGCGGCCAAGCTGAACCTGATCAAGAAATTCAAATTGTCAGAACGCCAGGCCATCGCCATCTTGGAAATGCGCCTGCAGAACCTGGCTAATCTGGAACGCTTGCGGGTCGAACAGGAACTGGCCGAAAAGCAGAAATTAATCAAAGAATTGGAGGCGATCCTCAAATCCGTCGCCAAGATCCGCGGCATCGTACGCGATGAGCTTAAGGCTTTGGCGGACAAATACGGCGACGAGCGCCGGACTAAGGTCGTGGCGCACGGCGTCAAAGAATTCAGCATGGAGGACCTGGTGCCGAACGAGGAGACCGTCGTCCTGATGACCCGCGACGGCTACATCAAGCGGCTGGAACCGGACACTTTCAAAGTCCAGGCGCGTGGCGGCAAGGGCGTCATGGGGCTCACCACCAAGGAAGAGGATATGGTCGAATTCATGTTTTCCTCCCAGACGCATAACGACGTCCTGTTCTTCACGACCAAGGGCCGGGTTTTCCAGCTGAAAGTCTATGAGATTCCGCAGGCCTCGCGGGTGGCCAAAGGCACGCCGGTCGTGAATTTCTTGCAGCTGATCGGCGGCGAACAGGTGTCTTCCATCCTGCCTCTGGATAAGGCGGTGTTCAGCCAGTATCTGTTTTTCGCCACGGCCAAGGGGCTGGTCAAGAAGGTGGAGCTGGCCGCTTTCGCCAACGTCCGCCGCTCCGGTCTGATCGCCATCAAACTCAAAAATGACGATACTTTAACCTGGGTCAAGCCGACCTCCGGCAGCGACCACATCCAGCTAGTCACGGCCAAAGGCCAGGCTATCCGCTTTAGCGAAACCGATGTGCGCGATATGGGCCGCGGTGCCGCCGGCGTCCACGGCATCAGGCTTCATAAGGACGATCTGGTGATCGGCATGGGCGTCGCCAAGACGGACAAGGAGAAAAAGCGGCATTATCAGATTTTGACGATCATGTCCCGCGGGTACGGCAAACGGACGGACTTTGGCGCCTATAAGGTGCAGGGTCGCGGTGGCAGCGGCATCAAGACCGCGAAAGTGACATCTAAGACCGGTGATATTACCAATGCTTTCCTGGTCAATGCTGATAATATGGAGGACCGCGATATCATCATCATCTCGGAAAAGGGCCAGGTAATCCGGACGCCGTTCAAGTCCGTCAGTATCTTGGGCCGTGATACGCAAGGAGTCAGAATCATGCGCTTCAAGGAGGATAGCGACCGGGTGGCCGGCGTAACCTGGGTTTAAATAAATTTATGGTGGGAGCTAAAAAATATTGGCAAGAATTTAAAGAGTTCGCGATCAAGGGCGATGTGATGGATCTGGCCGTGGCCGTGGTTATCGGCGGCGCTTTCGGCAAGATCGTTTCCTCCCTGGTGGCGGACATCATCATGCCGCCGATCGGCCTGCTTTTGGGCGGTATTAATTTTTCCGAGCTTAAGATCGTGTTGAAACCCGGCGTTTCCATCAATATTGGTACTTTTTTACAGAATATCATCGATTTCTTAATCATCGCCCTGGCCGTCTTCTTCGCGATCAAGCTGATCGGCCGGCTCAAACGGAAGCTCAAACCGCTTCTTAACCAAGAAGAGAAGAGCGAAGAAGCAGCCAAGCCACTGACCAAGGATCAGGAATTATTGACGGAGATTAGGGACCTGTTGCGGAAAGATTCTTGAATCGCCACCTATCCATTATTAAGTCAATAAAAAAAGAGGGATCACCGACCCCCCTTTATTATGTTGGGTATACCAACATATATTATGTTGGAAATAACAACATAGAGATTCCCACGCTAAAAACGACATCGCCCAGGAGAAATACTATCGGCCGGTCGTACAAGAAGGCCGATACAAAATACATGGCGCCGAATGCTGCGAGCAGCCAGTTCATAGCTGTCACGTTCAGCGTGTCGGTAACTGCCAATAGCAGAATGACAGCCATTATAAATGGCAGCCAATATTGATTTTTCTCCTTTATAAGGATGAAAGAGAAATGAACTGCCATCAAAGCAAATATAATTACAGAGTATATCATTTTACCCTCCTCGGGTTTTATTTGAAAAGTACGATTATTTATAATTTTCTATAATACATTATATTTTAATTTTTGTCAATATTATTTTTGTATTAATGATATTTTTATTTAATATAAGCAGAATAATTTTTAAACTGTCAAAAGGGGCGCAATTAAAGTATAATAGATGTAGCATACTAAACTAATTGTTATGGATAATTCCCTTAGTATATTATTATTGATTGTTGTAACCATCGGCATCATCGCCGTCATCTTCTTATTGCTACGCCGCGGCTCCGGCACCGGCCAGGAAAAATTGGACGCCCTGACCGAACGGCTGATCCAACAGTCAGAGAAACTGAGCCAGCTCGCCCAGCAGAACAGTGAATTGCGTCAGGAATTAGACCGGAAATTATCGGAAACCCACCGGACGAATCAGGAGCAATTCGGCCAAACGACGCGCATTGTCCAGAATATTTCCGCTCAATCGAATAAGCTGATCGCCGATGTGACTGAAAAGCTGACCAAGCTGGATGAGACCAATAAGCAGGTGGTTAATTTTTCTTCCCAGCTGCAGAACCTGCAGGATATCCTGAAAAATCCGAAACAGCGGGGCATCTTGGGTGAATATTTTCTGGAAGAAACTTTAAAGAACGTCCTGCCGCCCAATTCTTATCAGATGCAGTATCCTTTCAAGGACGGCACTATCGTCGACGCCGTGGTATTCGTGCGTGATAAGATTATTCCGGTGGACGCGAAATTCTCCCTGGAAACTTATGAGAAGATTTTGAATACGAATGACGCGGAAACGCGCGCCAAGCTGGAGCAGCAATTCAAGCAGGATTTGAAGAACCGCATCGACGAGACTGCCAAGTATGTCAAACCGAGCGAGAAGACCATGGAATTCGCCTTCATGTTCATCCCGTCGGAAGCGATCTATTACGACCTCCTGGTCAACAAGGTCGGCGCCGTCAAGGTCAATACGCGCGACCTGATAGAATATGCCTTCCGCGACAAGAAAGTGATTATTGTTTCGCCGACTTCCTTCCTGGCTTATTTGCAGACTGTCTTGCAAGGCCTGAAGGCTATGCAAATTGAAGAGCGGGCCAAGGAGATCCGCGCCAATATCGAGAAATTGCAGCGCCATATGGTCAGCTACGAAGATTTTTTGAAGAAATTGGGGACTTCGATGAGCACGACGGTCAGCCATTATAATAACGCTTACGCCGAGTTCAAGAAAATGGATAAGGACGTGATTAAGATCACGGAGAAGGAAACTAAAATAGCGGCGCTGCCGATCGAGAAACCGAAACTAAACTAAGCGTTTATGGATACGGCCGGCGCTCAAGATAATTTACAGACGGCAATCATCAAGATGATTGCTTTCTTTGATTTATTCGATTATCCGTTGACGCTCTATGAGATCCGGGAGCATCTGGATCGGCGTTATGGCTGGTTGGAAATCCGGGCGGCGGCTGAGTCCGCCGGTGGGACTCTCGATCAGCAGAACGGTTTTTATTTCCTGACCGGCCGGGCGGGAGTCGTGACGACGCGTCAAAAGCGCTATAACTATACTCGCCGTAAACTCAAGATCGCTCGCCGTTTTTCCGCCCTGTTCCGGCTTTTCCCGCCCGTCCGGCTGATTGCTCTCGCCAATTCGCTCGGCCAGTATAACTGGCGCGATGAGAGCGACATTGATTTTTTCATCGTTACCGCGCCGGGATACCTCTGGCTCACCCGCCTGTATTGCACCGGTCTGGCCAAGCTGTTGCACAGCCGGCCGACGCCGCAACGCAAACGCGACAAGATCTGTCTCAGTTTCTATCTTTCCGCCGCCCATTTGGACATCAGCGACCTGCGCCTTACGGGCGACGATCCGTATTTTGATTATTGGCGCCGGTGCTTGATTGTGTTGTATAATAAAAGAAATACTTATGCCGACTTTCTTGCCGCTAACGGTTTGGTGCCGGATGAACCAGCCCCCGGCGTCCGGCCGGTCGTGCCCGCGCATCGCCGCCGGTCCGGCCTGGAAAGCTGGGCGCGGTGGTGGCAACTAAAAGTCATGCCGCCGGCGCTTACCGCCGCCATGAATAATTCGGACGGGGTAGTCGTTAATGACGAAGTCTTGAAATTTTATCAAGGCGATCGTCGCCGGGAATATGCCGAAAAATATGGACAAAAAATTCAGCCGCTTATTAAGGCGGGCGCTTAAGTACGCTTTTTATTTGTGGGTTTTTTTATTGCCTTGGCAGACTAAGCTCATTCTGCGGCCCGGCGGCAATAATTTTCAGGAGATCTCTCTTTATCTCAGCCATGGCCTGCTAGTGCTCATCCTGGTCGGTTTTTTCGTTTACAAATTGCGGTATCGGGCCGATGATGAAAAAATCTCTCCGTTGTGGGTTTCCTTGGCCGGCCTGGAAATCCTGATCATGGCTTCCTTCTTCGTCGCCTCCGACCAGCTGCTGGCTTTTTATCACTATCTCCTGCTCTTGATCGGCATTGGCTTGTTTTATCTGTTGCGCGCTGGGACGGAAACTATCGGGTATGAAGAAACTTTTCTGGATAAGCTGAAAGTTTTGTATTGCCTTTTCGCTAGCCTGTTTTTGCAGGCGGGGCTCGGGATTTATCAATTCTTGTCCCAACAAGCGCCGGCCAGCAAGTATTTTGGCTTGGCCGCCCATGATGCCAACGTTCTCGGCACCGCCGTCGTGGAGGCCGCCTCCGGCCGCTGGTTGCGCGCGTACGGCGGGCTGGATCATCCCAATATTTTCGGCGGCGTGCTCGCCGTCGCCCTGATCATCGCCGCTTATCTGCTGGCCAAGAAAAAAATGATCCGTTCCGGTCGGGAAGCGGCCGAGTCCGTCTGGCTGTTCTTATTTTATTTTGTCAGCTTGTTCGCGTTATTTTTTACCTTTTCCCGGGCCGCCTGGCTGGCTTACGCGTTGGGTCTGGCCGGGCTGGCGATCACTCTGGCCGGCAAAAAAGACCGCTGGATTCTGGGCCGTTTTATCGCCCTGGCTTTTTTCTCCCTGGTAATGATTTTGATCGTCGCCTATCCTTACCGGGAACTATGGCAGGCGCGGACTGGCGGCACGGCCAGATTGGAGCAAAAATCTTTAATGGAGCGCGAAGCCTATCTCGGCCAGGCCGCCGACCTAATCGGCGATTACCCCCTATTAGGGACCGGTATCGGCAATTATACGACGGCTTTAGCTTTGCGGGACGGCGAACGGCAGGAGCCCTGGGCTTATCAGCCGGTCCATAATGTTTTCCTGCTGCTCTGGACGGAGGCCGGTTTCGCGGCCCTGCTATTTTTCCTGTCTTTCCTGTTCTGGCTGCTTAAAAAAAATCGCCGGGAAGCTTTTTCCCTGGCGGCCATGCTCGCCCTTCTAGTCCTGATGCTATTCGATCATTGGCTCTTTAGTCTGCCTTTCGGGCTGGTCTTCTTATTTCTGGTTCTCGGCTTGCTGTGAAGGCGGGGCGTTATGCGATAGTTTTTTTGCAGGAACAGCAGGTCGCTTTCCATATTATATAAGGTTTTCTTCAAGACGGCGGCATTAGTCAGGCCGTCTTTTTTGATGTTGTGCTTGATCAGGTGCAGAATAGTCGCGATCGTGCCGAAATAATCATCGTTTTGGATATGGAATTTGACGCCCGCCTCGTCCCGGATGAGCCAGACGGCCGGCGTCAGGGTATATTTTTTGGCCATAGTTCAGATGATGCTGGAAAATTTATTCCGGCCGATAATCAGGTGATCCAGCAGTTCAATGCCCAGGATCTGGCCGACCCCCAGTAATTTATTGGTGATTTCCACGTCCGCCCGGGTCGCTTTCAAGCTGCCAGAAGGATGATTGTGGGCGATAATCAAGGCGGCGGCCGAGTATTCCAGAGCCGGCCGGAAAACTTCGCGCGGCTGGACCAGCGCGGCGTCCAGGGTGCCCAAGGAAATCACTTCATCATGGATCAGCTGGTAATGGGTATTCAGATACAGCCCGCGGAATTGTTCCTTGTTCAGGCTGCCCATATCTTTTAGATAATGGAAAGCTTGCGTCGCGGTGCGGATAGTGATGGAACCGCCCGGTTTTTTCTGGTAAAAGCGGCGGCCCAACTCGAAACAGGCGACGATTTGGCAGGCTTTGGCCGCCGGCACTTGCAAGTCTTGTTCAATGAGCCGTGGATTTTTTTGGTAAGCAATGCCTTTTTCTCCGTATTCCCGGAGCAGGCGGCTGGCCATTGAGAAGACTTCTTCTTTTTTCGTGCCGACGCCGAGCACGACGGCTAGCAGTTCGGCCGAACTGAGAGCGCCGGCTCCTTCGGCCAATAGTTTTTCCCGCGGCTTGTCCTCATCAGGCAAATCCTTGACGCGCGGAATCTTGTATTGCTTACCGTGGTTGAGCACGAAGTTGCGGTCGCTGATTTTATACGGCATAAAGGCAAAATTAAATAAATTTAACTGATTTGCCATTACTTTGAATTATATCAAAGATGTGGTAAATTTAAAACACATAGCAGTTATAACATCAATAATATCAATAAGAATATGAATAAATATAAAGTTAATATTTTGTCAAACAAAATTCCCCTGATTACCATTCCGATCAAGGGGGCTTCGACGGCGACGGCTTTGATTATGATCAAGACCGGCTCCAAATACGAGACCCGCCGCACTAGCGGATTATCGCATTTCTTAGAGCATCTGTTTTTCAAGGGGACGGTTCGTCGGCCGAACACCCTGGCTATTTCCAGCGAATTAGATTCCTTGGGAGGCGAGTATAATGCTTTTACCGCCAAGGAATTTACCGGTTATTGGGTTAAGGTCGCGGCGCCCAAGATTAGCACGGCCGTGGATATTATCAGCGACATGCTCTTGCATTCTCTGTTCGACGCGGCGGAAATCGAGCGGGAAAAAGGTGTGATCATCGAGGAGCTGAATATGTATGAGGATAATCCGCTCATGCACGTTGAAGACGTTTTTGAATCCTGCCTGTATGGCGACTCGCCGGCCGGTTGGGAGACGATCGGAACTAAAGCCAACATCCGGCGTTTCCGGCGGGAAGACTTGATGCGGTATTTTAAGGCGCAATACGGCGCCCGGAGCGCTTATGTGGTGCTTGCGGGCGGCATTAAGGAAGCGGACAAAAAGGCGATTGCCAAGATGTTATCCGCTTTCCCGGCTAATAGTTGGTGCGATAAGCCGGCGGTGAGCGAACGGCAAAGCCGGCCGCGGATCCGGGTCGCTTTCAAGCCGATCGATCAGGTCAATTTGTCTTTAGGGGTGCGCACCCAGGCCATCGATCATCCGGAAGAATTCAAGCTGCGCTTGCTTTCGGTCATCCTGGGCGGCTCCATGAGTTCTCGTCTGTTCATTAATCTTCGGGGAAAGAATGGGCTGGCTTATTACGTCCGGACCATGGCGGAATTTTATTCCGACACTGGTTATCTCACTACCCAGGCCGGCGTGCCGATTGATAAGGCGGAGGAAGCCGTCAGCATAATTTTGGCGGAATACCGGAAATTAAAGACCGACCTGGTCAGTCGCGAGGAATTGCGGCGCGCCAAAGAATTGTTGCAGGGGAAATCGCTGCTGCAATTGGAAGCGACGGACAACCTGGCTAATTGGTATGCCCGCCAGGCACTGTTGCGCCGGAAAATCATGACGCCGGCGGAATTCCTGCGCCAGATCAACCGGATTACGGCGGCTGATTTGCGGCTGACCGCCCGCCGCATCTTCCGGGATCGCGGCTTGAACCTGGCTTTGATCGGCCGGGTCAAAGCCGCCCAATTCCAAAGCAGCCTCAAGTTCTAGGCTTGATATGTCGAAGAAAATGGATTTATCACAACTTAACACCGCGCAACAGCAAGCCGTTCGCCACCCGGCCGGTCCGTTGCTAATCGTGGCCGGGGCCGGCACCGGCAAGACTACCGTCCTGATCAACCGGCTGGCTTATTTGATTCTTGATCAAGGGCTGAAAACCGACGAGGTCTTATTGCTGACTTTTACGGAAAAAGCGGCGGGCGAAATGGAAGAAAGGGCGGACAAGCTCCTGCCTTACGGCTATGTTGATTTATGGATCAATACTTTTCACGGTTTTGGCGAACGGGTGCTCCGGGAATTCGGCCTGGATATCGGTCTTAACGCCGGCTTTAAAATTCTGACCGAAACCGACCAATGGGTTCTGGTGAAGAAGAATCTGGCCCGCTTCAATCTGGATTATTACCGTCCGCTGGGCAATCCGACTAAGTTCATTACGGAATTGTTGCGCCACTTCTCGCGCCTGAAAGACGAGAATATCTCGGCCGCCGAGTACCTGAAATACGCGGAAGAATTGGAATCGGATCAGGATCAGCGCCTGAGCGGCCGGCCGCTGGCCAAAAAAGCCAAAGCCGCGCCGGCTAAGCGGAAGCGAGCGGCGGCCGCCGCGGCCGCAGCCGACGAGGATGGACTGGAGATCGGCCGGATCAAGGAATTAGCCAACGCTTTCCACGTTTACAATCAATTGCTCTTGGAAAATAATTTTTTGGATTTCGGCGACCTGATCGTTTATACCCTGAAATTGTTCCGCGAGCGGCCCAATATCCTGAAATTCTACCGCCGCAAGTTCAAGCAGATCATGGTGGATGAATTCCAGGACACGAATTGGGCGCAGTATGAGCTGGTCAAGCTGTTGGCCGCTCCGGATAACAATCTCGTGGTAGTCGGCGACGACGATCAGGCAATCTATAAATTCCGAGGCGCTTCGCTGGCCAACATCATGCAATTCAAGGACGATTATCCGGCGGCGGCCGAAATCGTCCTGACGGAAAATTACCGCTCCCGCCAGGAGATCCTGGATTATGCCTATCGGTTCATTCAGCATAATAATCCGAATCGTCTGGAGGTGAAGTTAAAGATCGCCAAGGAGCTCAAAGCCAGAGGCCGGATGGTTTCGCCAGACTCCGGGCCGGCGGTCCGGTTCTTCAATTTTGCCTTATCCTCCGAAGAGGTGGCTTTTGTCGTCCAGCAGATCAAGGAGCGGCGGGCGGCCGAGCCGGATGCGGCCTGGTCCGATTTCGCCATCTTGGTGCGGGCCAACGATACGGCCGAAGCTTATGTCAAAGAATTAAACCGCCAGAACATTCCCAATCAGTTCATGTCCTGGCGCGGCTTGTATTATAAGCCGCTGATCCTGGATATTTTGGCCTATCTGAAATTGCTGGATAACTACCATGAATCTACCGCCTTATTCCGGGTCTTGAATATGGCGGCTTTCCGGGTTTCACACCCGGATCTGATCGCGATCAATAAGCTGGCGGCGCGGAAAGTCTGGTCCTTGTACGAGGCGCTGAAAAATATCAACGCGATCGCCGGCGTGAGCGCCGAGGGAGTCAAAAACATCAATCAGCTTTTAGTCTTGTTGGAACAGCATTCCCGCCTGGCGGCGACCGCCAAGCCGACCAAGATTTTCCTGCATTTCGCCTATGACTCCGGCTTGCTGTCCGGCCTGGATCGCGATCGCGACGGAGAGCAGTTCTCCTATCTCAACCAATTTTATCAGAAGATCAAGAGCCTGGAAGAGGCGGAGCCGGATCTGCGCCTGAAGGACTTTATGACCGCCATCAACTTGGAATTGGAGGCGGGGGAGACCGGCACTTTGAAATTAGATTTTGCCGACCATGATACGGTGAAAATCATGACGGCGCACGGCGCCAAAGGCCTGGAATTCAAGTATGTCTTTTTGGTCAATCTGGTCGACAAGAAATTCCCCACGGTCGCCCGCGGCGAAAAAATCTCTTTACCCGATGCCTTGGTCCGGGAACAGGTCAGCCTCGACTCCGATAGCCACTTGGCAGAAGAACGGCGTTTGTTTTACGTCGCCCTGACGCGGGCCAAAGCCGGGCTCTATCTGACCGGCGCCCGGGATTACGGCGGCGCCAGAGAGAAGAGGCCGTCGCGGTTCATTGCCGAATTAGGCCTGGCGGACGAGGGAGCGCCGGAAATCGCGCTGAGCGCCAAGAACGAGTTTTTGCGGGAAATCCATCATCTGAATGCCCGCGAATTGGCCGGTGCAACGGCCGCGGCGGCTGAAGAAAAATACCCGCTGCCGGAAAAATTTTCTTTCTCGCAACTAGCGGCTTATTCGACCTGCCCTCTGCAATATAAATTCGCTTTTATTTTGAAGGTACCGGTACCGGCCGACAAAGCCTCTTTGATTTTCGGCCGCGCGCTCCACAATACCTTATATAATTTTCTCCTGCCTTTGCTGAGCGGGGCGCCGAGCCGGCAAGGTGACCTGTTCGCCGCCGCTGCCGGCCCGGTGGCTCAGGCGGCGGGCGGCTTGATCAACGAGCCGCGGCTCGGAGAACTTTATGCTGAATTCTGGCAGCCGGACGGCTATCCGGACAAGGCGACGCGCGATCAGTATCTGGCGCGCGGCCGATCCGCGTTAGCCAAATTCCTGGCGGATTTTCAAGCTAACCCGCCGGTCGAGATTTTATTTTTGGAAAAGAAATTATCCTTCAAAATCGGCGCCGATTCGATAAAAGGAACCATTGACCGGGTCGATCGCCTGCCCGACGGCAGCCTGGAGATTATTGATTATAAGACCGGCCAAAGCAAGCAGAAACTGGATTTTGCGGCTAAGCGCCAGCTGATATTGTACCAGTTGTTTTTGGAGGAATTTCTGGGCCAGCCGGTCAGCCGGCTGAGTTATTATTATTTAGAGAGCGGCGAAAAGCTTTCCTTCACGGCCACGGCTAAGGATTTTACCAAGCTGCGCCAGGAAGTCGAAGCGGAAATCGCGGCGATCAAGCGGCGCAACTTCGCGCCGACGCCTTCGCCGATGTGCAATTTTTGCGATTTCAATTCGATTTGCGAGTTTAGGCAGACTTAGCCGTATACTCTAGCCAGCTGCTCGCCTTTGTTTGGATATATGTTTGAGTCCAAAAGCGGCAACTATCAAGCGCTAAGCCAGGCCGGGGCGTTTACCCTGATTGAATTATTGATCGTCATCGCGATTATTGGGTTATTGTCGGCCATTTCAATCTTGGCTCTGAACCGGTCGCGAGGGCAGGCCAGGCTGGCGCGAGTTCGATCGGACATCAGTCAATTTATCCGGGCGGTAGCGATTGCCCAGGGAGAATCCGGCCTGACGCTCGGGCAGATGACCGGCTCTTATTGCAGCCGCTGCGATAGCGCATGTGGCGTCTGGCCGCCTGGCTCGAATGATCTGCGCAACGTGCCGAATGATAATTCTTGTTATGACCGCTGGATCACTAGTTTGGCGAATTTGGAGATTGCTTTAGGGGGCGTGGCCATCGGCGCAGACAAGATACAGCGCGATCCCTGGGGCAGCCCTTATCTGTTAGACGAAAATGAGTGCGAAGGGGGAGCCGGTACTAGCGCCGATTCGATCTGTTCGGCCGGACCGGGCGGGATTTGGGCCGGCGGAGATGATATTTGTTTCGTTATCCCTAAACTGAACAAATGCCCCTAAATATAGTATAATCAATTTATGCCGAACAACCGAGACCGCTTAATCAGTCCGATTGAACGCCAAGGCGATGCCGCCCTGGATCTTTCTTTGCGTCCGAAAAATTTTCGCGATTATATCGGCCAAGACAAGATCAAGCAAAACCTGGAGATTACGATCGCGGCCGCCAAGAAACGAGGCGAACCGATAGAACACATATTGCTGTATGGCGCGCCGGGTTTGGGCAAGACCACCTTGGCGCATGTCATCGCCAATGAGCTCGGAGCCAACATCCGGGTGACAGCCGGGCCGGCCATTGAAAAAACCGGTGATCTGGCGGCGATCCTGACCAACCTGGAAGCGGGCGATATCCTGTTTATCGACGAGATCCACCGCCTGAACAAGACGGTGGAAGAAATCTTGTATCCGGCCATGGAAGACTACGCCCTGGATATTATCATGGGCAAGGGGCCGAGTGCCCGCACCTTACGGCTGGATTTGCCGAAATTCACGATCATCGGCGCGACGACTCTGGCCAGCCTGCTCTCATCTCCCTTGCGCGACCGTTTCGGCGTGACCCACCATCTTAATTTTTATGAACCGTCGGATCTGGAACAGATCATCGGGCGGAGCGCCGGCATCTTAGGCGTTAATCTGGACGATGCGGCCAAAAAAGAGATCGCCGTCCGCAGCCGCCGGACGCCGCGCATCGCCAACCGTTTGCTGAAACGGGTCCGCGATTACTGCGAAGTCAAGGGCGACGGCCGTGTTTCCTTGCCGGACAGCCTGGCGGCTTTTAAGATGCTGGAAGTAGATAGTTTAGGCTTGGATCTGGTCGATCGGCGCATTTTGGAAACTATCGTGCACAAATTCAAAGGCGGCCCGGTCGGCTTGAATACCCTAGCGGCGGCGACCGGCGAAGAGATCGACACCATCGAGAATATCTATGAGCCTTATCTGATGCAACTCGGTTTTTTGGACCGCTCGCCGCGCGGCCGCCTGGTTACCCCTCTCGGCTACCAGCATCTAGGGCTCAAAGAACCGGGGACGGAGAAATTAATTTGATAACTGTGCTTTATCGTTTAGCGGACTTTGCTTATCATCTGCCGCCGGAGCTGATCGCTCAGCAACCGGTTAAACCGCGGGACCACTCGCGGCTTTTATTGCTGGATAAGCGGACCGGCCAGACGGCGCACCGCCATTTTTATGATTTGGCGGATTATTTAAAACCAGGCGATTTATTGGTCTTGAACGATTCCAAAGTTTTTCCGGCCCGGCTGGCCGGACGGAAGGAAACTACCGGCGGCGCCGTGGAAATATTTTTGCACCGGCCGCTCCCGGCGTCCGGCCGGCGCAATATCTGGGAAGCGCTCATCGGCGGCCGGGTCAGGGCCGGCGGACGCATCATGCTGGCGGGCGGCCTGCAAGCGACCGCTTTGCAGGATAATCGCGACGGCACCTGGCAGGTGGCATTCAATTTTGGCGGCCGGCGGTTTTGGCAGACCATCAATCGGGTCGGGCAGGTGCCTTTGCCGCCCTACATCAAGCGCGCCCGCCAATTGACCGGCGATCGGACCAGTTACCAGACGGTCTATGCCAATGACCGCCGGATTGGTTCGGTGGCCGCGCCGACCGCCGGGCTGCATTTTACCAAGCGTTTATTGAAGAAAATCCAGGCCAAAGGCGTAAAGATAACATATGTCACGCTGCATGTCGGCTTAGGAACATTCGCGCCGGTAAAAACCGAGAATCTGGCCGACCATCAGATGCACCGGGAATTTGTTTCCCTTAGCCGTCAGGCCGCCCAGGCTATTTTGCAGGCCAGGCGCTCCGGCGGGCGGGTGATAGCGGTCGGGACGACCAGTTGCCGTAGCCTGGAATCATGGAACGGCCGCGCTGCCGGCCAATCTTTTTGGACCGATATTTTCATCCGTCCCGGCTACCGCTTCAAGGTCGTTGATGCCCTGGTAACCAATTTCCACCTGCCTAAATCCACTCTATTGATGCTGGTCAGCGCTCTCGCCGGCAAGGACAACGTCGATCGGGCCTATCGTCTGGCTATCCGGCAGAAATACCGCTTCTTCAGTTATGGCGATGCCATGTTTATTTCTTAAATATCAGCTAAATCATGCCATTTGATTTTTTTCTGATTTTCTGATATAGTGAGAACGATTATTGCTTTATTTATGAAGAAATTTTTTTTATTTGTCTGGGAAATTACGAAAGTAGTAGCGATCTCTTTGGCGATCATCTTGCCGGTTCGCTATTTTTTGATCCAGCCCTTTTATGTCAAAGGCGCTTCCATGGAGCCTAATTTCCACGACCATGAATATTTGATCATCGACGAGATCAGCTATCGGTTCGAATCGCCGCGCCGCGGCCAAGTCATCGTCTTCCGCTATCCGCGCGATCCGCAAGAGTATTTTATTAAACGGATCATCGGCCTGCCGGGCGAAGAAGTGCAGATCAAGGACGGGCAGATCTTAATTTTCAACGGCGACTATCCGGACGGCCTGGCCTTACCGGAAAGCTATTTGCCGTCCGACCTGATGACCTATGACCAGAGCGGCGCCAAGGTCGCGCTCGGTCCGGACGAATATTTCGTGCTCGGCGACAATCGCAACGCTTCCAAGGACTCACGCAGTTTCGGCCCGGTCAATCGCAGCTTCATTACCGGCAAAGTCTTGTTCCGCGGCTGGCCGCTTAATGAGATCACTTTTTTCAATCAAGATTACTGGCCGCAGTATAATAATTAATTCTATGCCCAGACGGAAGAAAATCGCCCCGGAAACGGCGAAGAATCAGGAAAAACGCAATGAAAAGATCCCGCCCCGCCTGTTGGGGATGAAGGACCTGGTCGGAGCGGACAGCCGTCACTTCGACTGCCTGACGGACCGGGCGCGCGAATACGCCCAGCTTTATAATTTCACGACCATCAAGACGCCGATCCTGGAAACCTATGACCTGTATAAGAAATCGACCAGGCACAGCACCGGCAAGGAATTCTATTTCGTGGAAGGAGAAAAGAACGACCGGGTAACCTTGCGGCCGGAATTGACCCAGGGAATCCTGCGGGCTTATCTGGAGAATAATCTCGGGGAAAGCGGCCAGCCCGTCCGCCTCTTTGCCTGGGGTTCGATTTTCCGCCACGAAAAACTGCAAACCGGCCATTACCGCGAGTCGGCCCAAGCTGATTTTGAGATCATCGGCGACCATAAGCCCTTATCCGAAGCCCTGCTTATTGCCGCAGTTCATAATTTTTTCAGCGAACTCGGCATCAAGACCCAGGTTCAGATCAACAGCATCGGTTCGGCGGAATGCCGGCGGGAATATTGCGCCAAATTATCCGCCTTTTATAAGGAGCGGGGACGGCGTTCTAAATTGTGCCATTACTGCCGCAATAATATCGGCAAAAATTGCCTCAGCCTCCTGGATTGCAAGGAGGAGGCTTGCCTGAAGCTGGCCGAGGAGGCGCCGCAGATCGCCGACTATCTGTCGCCGGAAAGCCGGGAGCACTTTGCCAAGACTTTGGAGTTCCTAGATGAGTTGGGCATTACTTATAATTTTAATCCTTATCTGGTCCGCGGCTTGAATTATTATAATGATACGGTTTTTGAATTCTGGCCGCTGAACGAAGACGCTTCGCTGATGTCTAAAGTCGCCCTGGCCGGCGGCGGCCGCTATGATTCGCTCATCGAAAGCCTGGGCGGCCAGCCGACAGCGGCCATCGGCCTGGCCATCGGCCTGGAACGCACCTTAGCCAGAGTCAGGGACAAGGCCCTCTTGCTTAATAAGCCGGAAGAAGATATAGTCTTTATTGCTCAACTGGGCGATCAGGCGAAACTGAAATCCCTGCAATTATTCGAAGAGTTGCGCCGCGCCGGCTTCAAGGTCCGCCAATCCTTCGCTTCCGACAGTCTAAAACTGCAATTGGAAGAGGCGGCTAATATGCGGGCCAAGACCTGTCTGATCCTGGGGAAAAAGGAAATCATGGACGAAACGATCCTGATGCGCGACATGGACTCCGGCGCCCAGGAAACCGTTGTCTTCAAGAAAATCAAGGATCGCCTCTTGAAAAAAGATAAATTAGTCGAAAAAAAAGTTATTAATAGAAAGGAAGGTGGACTATATGGCGGATTTTAAGAGAAAACCCGGAGAAAGCTTTGAGAGTTTCCTGCGCAAGTTCAAAAAGGGCTTGAAGAACAGCAAGCGTTTGGAGAAAGCGCGCTCTAAGCAGCACTTGGCTCCGAAATTGACCAAGCAATTGCAGAAGAAGCATGCCCTGATCGGGTTAAAGCTGCATAAGAAGAACGAATATTTACGCCGGATCGGCAAATTGCCGGAAAGCAATCTGCGGCCTTAGTCGGTAATTGGTTTGTCCAATTAAAAATCGCTCCCATTAGGGAGCGATTTTGTTATGAGCAACGGCTTCGGCGTCGGACGGTCAACGATTAATGCCGGGGATGAAGCGTTTGATCGTTTCCAGTTTGGATTTTTTGGCAAATTGCTTGATCCGGTCGCGCGCCCGCTTGGTACGCACGAATTTTAACCAGTCCCGGTTCGGATAGGGCCGTTTCTTTTCCGTGATGATTTCGACGAAATCTCCGTTTTTAAGCTCCTGGTCCAAGCGACCCAGCTTATCATTGATGATGACGCCGGCAGCATGGTTGCCGATGTTGGTATGCACGGCGTAGGCGAAATCTATCGGGGTGGCTGCTTCCGGCAGCTCGAAGACATCGCCCTTGGGCGAGAAGACGAAAATCCGGTCGCGGAAAATATCCAGCTTGATCTTTTTCACGAATTCGCTGGTATTGGTGATCTCCTTCTGAATATCGATGATTTCTTTCAGCCAGGCCGGCGTCTGATAAGAAGCGCCCTGCCGCATTTTATAATACCAATGGGCGGCCAGACCATAGATGCTTTCTTCGTGCATTTCCTGCGTCCGGATCTGGAATTCCGTAGTTTTGCCTTCCGGCCCGAAAATCGTCGTATGCAAAGAGCGGTAGCCGTTCGGTTTCGGCACGGCGATATAATCCTTGAAGCGGTTGGGCTTCGGCTTCCAGAGGGTGTGGATGACGCCGAGCGATTTATAACAGTCATCGACGGTCGGGACGATCAGGCGCAGGGCGAAGACATCGTATATTTCGTCGAATTTCCGGTCTTTTCTCTGCATCTTCAGGTAGATGCTATAGAGATGCTTGAAACGGACCTCGATGGTGCATTGGATGCCGGCCTCCGCCAGTTTAGGCGTCAGGATCGTTTTTATTTTTTGAAAAAACTGGTTGCGTTCCACTTTTTTTTCCACTTCATATTTATATTCCAGCTCCTGATACTCCTCGGGATAAAGAATCTTAAAACAAATGTCTTCCATTTGCCATTTCAGGCGGGCGATACCCAGGAGGCCAGCTATCGGCGCGTAGATTTCCAGGGTTTCCCGGGCGATCCGCTGCTGTTTTTCTGGCGGCAGGTTTTCCAGGGTCCGCAGGTTATTCAGGCGGTCGCAGAATTTGATGAAAATGACGCGCAGATCGGCCGCCATAGCCAGGAACATTTTTTTCAGGTTTTCCCGGTACCGTTCGATGCCCCGGTATTTGATTTTGCCGAGCTTGGTGACGCCTTCGACCAGCATGGCGATTTCCAGCCCGAACAAGCTGCGGATTTCCTCCAGAGTCCGCTCCGTATCTTCCGGCACATCGTGCAGGAGGCCGCCGGCTACCGTGGCCGCGTCCGCCTTGATTTCCGCCAAAGTATAGGCGGTGTGGAGCGGGTGTTGAATATAGGGCTCGCCGTTCTTGCGGCATTGGTTGCCGTGCGCGGCGGCAGCGAATTCAAAGGCCAGCTGGAGCACGGTAGTGTCAGCCCCCGGATGATTATCCTGGAATTTTTTGATAACCCGTTCTATCGTCATATCCCTTTGTTCTTTTTTTGGCTTTTATGATATAATAAAAGCATAATAATTATAGCATAATAAGTCGGATTTAAAAATTTCGCGCGCTTACTTTCATGACTAGAAAGAACCAAATAATTATCCCGATTCTGGCTTTTTTAGGAGTGATCTTAGCCGCCAATTTCGCTTCGGCTCAAATTGACTTCGGCCTCGGCATGGTCAACAACGGCTTGGGCGGTTCTTTGGCTGCCACCGATCCCCGGGTCATGGCCGGCCGGGTAATCCAGATTGCCCTCGGTTTTTTGGGCGTGATTGCGGTCGTCCTGATTATGACGGCCGGTTTTCTTTGGGCGACTTCCGCCGGCGACGAGGAAAAGATCACCCGCGCCAAGGCGATGTTGAGAAATGCGGTCATCGGCTTAATCATCATTTTATCGGCTTGGGGTATCGCCACTTTCGTGATTACGCGGTTGATAGATGCTACCGGGGGAACCGCCGGCCCCAACTCCTTTAACGGCGGCAGCGGCGGTTTTTCCAGTCCGGGCGTCGGCGCGATCGGCGCCTGCACCATGGAAAGCACGTACCCCGCCAATAGTCAGTCCGACGTTCCGCGCAATACGGCTGTCATGGCGACCTTTAAAGAAACGGTTAATCCGGAAAATCTTTGCCATAATAGCGTCGGCGAAGCCTGCACCTGCGATAATGCTACTTGTCGCCAGATCAATCCGACGGCAATCCGCGTCTATAAGACTGATTTAGGCGATGCTTGTGCCGGTGCCAGCTGTCCTTCTCCAAACGGCAACGTGACCGAGATCAATCTGACCCTGGCCAATGAAGGCAAAACCATCATTCTCACTCCGGCCAACTTTCTTGGGTCGTCCGACGGAAATACGCAGTATTCGGTGAAACTAAGCAACCAGGTCAAGAAATTGGACGGCACTTCGATGTTCAAAGGCTGTGGCGCGGATTTCGCGGAATGGAGTTTCACTGTTAGCAGCAATCTTGATCTGACGCCGCCTTTGGTCGCTCTCGGCGGCATCTTCCCCTTGCCTGATAACGAGGCCGACCTGTTTCAGGTTACGACCCCGGCCAAAGCCGCCAGCGGCGTTATTAACGTCGCCGCTTGTCCGAAAATTTATGCTCCGGCCGAAGTTAAGGCAATCAAACCGATTGGCGCCAGTCCGGCGAACGCTCAGGTCGCTCTCGACTATCACGGCCCTTTGTCCGTATTCAAGATTGCCGTGCCGGCTGGCGGGCCGAATAAAGCTCAGCTGTTCGACGGCAATGGCAATTTATTGGGCGTCGCTGATTTTAACGATTCCGGTCAGGCAGTATTCAAAAATTTTCTGACTTTCACCAGTTCCGCTCATCTGGAGGGCAATGCCTGGGAGATCGATATCAGCCCGGAACAGGCGGCTGACACGCTGACGATCAACGATCAAGTCTACACCTTTGCCGCTGTTAGCGCCAATAATCAGATCAAGGTTCCGGCCGTTTGCGATAAAAATGCCCAAGCCTTGAACATCCAAGCTAAATTGAGCGGCGACGCCAACATTAATGTCGACCGGACCGCTAACATCGTCAGCTTGACCGCCAAGGTGGCCGGCCAGAGCGGCAATAATATCGCGGTTTTAACCAGCGCGCCTGCGGCCTTAGCCATCACGCCGCTCACCGGCGGCGCCGACAAGCAAGAATTGACCCAAGCCAAGGACAAGAAGGACCGACCCATGAATTCGGCGATCCAGATCAATTTTAACAAGGCCGTCAATCCGCTGACGGTTTCCGGTTCGGCCAGTGAAGTCGATAAGTATATCCGGGTCGTTAACGCTAACGCCTCCAGCAGTCCGGCCGGTACGGTTTGCCATAGTAATGCGGATTGCCGCTCCTACAAATGCGAGAATAGCGCTTGCGTCGGGAATTATCTGGGCGGCAAATTCCTGGTTAGCAACGGTTACCGAACCGTGGAGTTCCTCTCTGATCGGGAATGCGGCCTGAACGGCTGCGGCGAAAAAATCTATTGCCTGCCAGCCAATAGCCACTTGGCCGTCGAGCTGATGGCCGCCGACCTGAAGACCTGTGCCAGCGATATCGATTGCGCCGCCTTCACTCCCTTTACGACCTGTGCGGTAACGCCGCTCGGCTATAAGACTTGTCAGGATGCCGCCAGCCATAATTATCCGACCGCCGATGTCGGCAATCTTAACGGTATCATCGATGCCGCCGCCAATTCGCTGGATGGCAACCGCAGCGCTTTTTCCGACGGCCCGCTCAGTTTTTATAATGATAATTACAGCGCCAGCTCTCCCGCCAATGTCGGCCAGCAGGATAAATATAAATGGTCGTTCTATATCAACGATCAGATTATGATTAATCCGCCGCAAATTACCGCCGTTAAGCCGATCCAGGGTACCGGCAGCATCAGCCTGACCGACCCGGTGGAAATTGATTTCAATACCTTGATGTTAAATAGCACTTTACGCACCGGCAGCGTCCCGATCAAAGTCGGCACCTCGACCGCCGAACATAAGCTGATCAATTTGCGCAGTACGGCCGCCGCGCCGCTGGGGTACTGGATCCTCTCGGATAATATTGATATGCCGCCCTTGAATGGTGAACCGGACCTGACGATTGCCAAGATTTGGCACTCGCCTTTTGCGCAATCCGTGACTTTCCGGGCGCAGGTCGGTTCCGGCGTCAAGGATATCTATCAGAACTGTTTCAAGCCCAGCAGCGGCCCGGGTTGTCTGGCTACTCCCGACCAGCCGTCCTGCTGCCTCGGCGCCGCGACTGCCGTCCTGAGCGCGGACGGAAATTGCCAATAAGCCAGTCTTAAATATTGCCAAATTTTAAAACTGTGTCTAAAAAATTTTTTCAACATTTATTATCCTGCCTGCTCTTGTTTGTCGGCCTGTTCGCGGCGACCGTCGTCTTGGCTCAGGGCTTTGGCGTCGGCGAGGTGAATAACGGCCTGGCCGGTTCGCTGAGCGCGGCCGATCCGCGGATGGTGGCGGGCCGGATCATCAATATAGTCCTGGGCTTTCTGGGTGTGATCGCGGTCGGCCTGATCGCTTACGCCGGATTCTTATGGTTCAGTTCTGGCGGCAACGAAGAAAAGGTGGAGACGGCTAAAAAAATACTGCGAAACGCGATCATCGGTTTGGTAATCATTCTGGCCTCCTGGGGAATAGCGACTTTCATTCTGACTAAATTAGGCGGTACGGGCAGCGGATCAAGCGGCAATGGCTGCTACGAAGGCGAGATCGCGGCTTGCGGTTGCGGCGGATCAATGCTGTGCAGCGGCGGCAGCTTCGGCGCCTGCGTCGGTTCGGATTGCGGCGATAATAACGGCGGCGGTCCGACCAGTTGCGATGCCAGCCAGAATGCCGGCTGCCAGGCGACTGACCAGATTTGCGCGGCCGGCAAATATTGCGACCATAATGATTGCGGCTGCAAGCCCAAAGGCAAGCTGGGCGACCCCTGCAACGCCGATACGGCGGGCGGTACCTGTTCGCCTGATAACAACCGTTGCGCCGAATACCTGACCTGCAATCCGCAGACTTGTTTGTGCTATGGTCCGCCGGTCATTACGGAAATCAGTCCGGTCGGCGGCTTTTGCCAGGAGGATTCCAATAAATCATGTGTTCAGGATAGCGATTGCACGACCGGCTGCGATTTAAGCACGCCTAATGGTACGGCTAATAATTTTCTAACCATTACCGGCAAGAATTTTGAGACTTATTCCGCCACGGGCAGCCAAGTAGTCTTCGCCGCCAATACTATACCGGCGCTCGGCAACCAGCCGGCCAGCCTGAATCCGGCTTGCATAAATACTTGGAACGACGAACAGATCGTAATTGCTGTCCCCGGCGGCGTCAGCTCCGGACCGATCAAAGTCGTGAATCAGGACGGCCTGTCGGATACGACTAATGACGACTACGGACCGGCCATCGCCGATTTCCAAGCCAATAGCATCAGCCGTCCCGGCTTGTGCTATTTGGATCCTAACAGCGGCGTCATGGCGTCGCAGGTGGCTTACCAGGGAGTCAATCTTTATTCCAGCCAAGCCTATTTCGGTAATTATAAGAACAACGTCAAGGCGCTGGATTCCCAATTCAACGAGGCGGACGGCCTAGCCGGCACTTCCACCACTCCCAATATCAAGCCCGGCGAATCCGGCAGCTTCGTCCAGAATACGTTAAACGGCCGGCCGGAAAAGAGCAATTACCTGCGTTTCACCAAAGAGACCGAACCGGCCGCCGGTCCCTATATCTCCTCGTTCTATCCGACCGCCGGCAATACCGGCCAGTACGTGACTATCCGCGGCAACGCTTTCGGCGGCGCCCGCGGCTCGGCCCGCGTTTATTTCGGCAACACGGAAGCGGCCTATGATTTTCCGGATATGTGCTTGAATTCAGTCTGGAAGAATAATCAGGTGGTCGTCAAGGTGCCGCCCGGATTGAGCGACGGCGACCAGGTCATCCGGATGCTGATCGGGACGACGACGATAGACACCCAGCAACTCAATCCGAACGCTTTTAGGTTCGACAAGAATCTGGATTTGAGATCCAGTTTATGCAAAATCGAACCGGATCGCGGCCCGGCCGGAACGCCGGTAACGCTCTGGGGCGAATATTTCGGTACGCTTAACAGCGAAGGGCTGGTCAAATTCAATTATGATAAGAATGCGACCGGCACCATCCAGAAGGACGGGCGGGCGAATATGATCAAGACCGCCGTGCCGACAGGAGCGATCACTGGTCCGGTCCGGGTGATCAATAAGAGCGTTTGGGGCAATGAATTGAATTTTGCCATTGGCGAATGTACGGCTGACGCCGATTGCGGCACTCAAGTTTGCTGTCCGGCCAATACTTATAAATCCGGTCGTTGCGCCAATGCCTTGGCTGATTGTTTCATCGATATTCCTAATTCGGTATTCGAGTGGAGCTTCAATACGACTTTCAGCACCTCCAGCGACCCGACAACTGGCAGCTGTGCCGGCCTGGCCAGCTATTTCGGCGCCTGCCAGACCGGAACCAGCTGCCCGAACGTGCCCGGGTCCTGCTCGCCCTATGCCGGCGGCGGGAAGAAGGTCGTCGGGGATTGCGATTTCAGCTGTGCCGGTTTTAATGGCTGCGGGCTATTGGGGGCGGCTTGCCATTATGAAGCGACGATCGATAAATGCGTGCAGAATGAAGCCGGCGGCGGTTGCGATGTGGACCAGACGATCTCCTATGTCATGGACGGCCAGACCCGCCAGACGGCAGCCACTTGCAACAGCGACCGACATTGGGAAATC
The DNA here is from genome assembly GCA_041651095.1 of Patescibacteria group bacterium. Classification (GTDB taxonomy): domain Bacteria; phylum Patescibacteriota; class Patescibacteriia; order Patescibacteriales; family UBA12465; genus UBA12465. The sequence goes on along the minus strand of JBAZJV010000002.1, from coordinate 105,878 downwards.
GCGCTAAGCTCTTCCTGTCCGGACGGCTGGAGCAAGGGAAGCAATAATAAATGTATTGATTTGAACTCTACTTGCGCCATTTGTTCATCCGATCTCCAATGCGTTAAATTACAGGCCACTGATTCAACCGGACATTGCGTTTCGCCCGAGCTTTGCGCTGGCAGCGCGACTTGCGCTAGGAGTTTTCAGGCCGGCCAGGATAAATGCGTCGTGCCGGATCAGCCGACTTGCGATTGTTGCTGTACTATCGGTCAGGACGCCCGCGATTGCTGCGCCCCTTTGAAATGCGAGGGCAGTTGCGGCGTCGATACCGGTAAGACCAGCAATGTGACTTTGGGCCGTTGCGGCGGCTGCAAAGCGGCCGGCGATACGGCGGTCGAGCGGGATGCGGCCTGCAACTGCGCCGGCCATAGCGGACAATTCTGCGATATCAATAATCCGCAATTTCCGAACGGCGTCTGTACGGATTGCGCCGGTTTGAGCGGCCAGGACTGCAGCGACCATAGCGGCGTCTGCTGCCTGGATGCCAGAAAAACGGCCACGACGACGGATGATGTCTGCCGCGGCGGCAATGGACAGGGTATCACGACGGATCCGGCTAATCCGGATTTCGGCTATTGCGCCTATTATAAATGTCAGGACGCTTATGCGACGCCGCCGGGCGATCCGACCAAATGCGCTTCTTCGACGCCACTGAAGATCGGCAATTACCCGAGCCTGGCGGCCTGCGACGGCGATTGCCCGAAAGCCGATCCTTGTACCGGCATTACTGATCTGGCGGAATGCCAGAAGCACAGTAATTGCTGTTTCGATGCCAAGAACGATGCCGCCGCCAAGTGCCGCTTAGGCAATCCGATTACCGGTGGCGACAGTCAGGGCTACTGCGCTTACTATGAGTGTGCGGTCGGCCCGACCGGCGCGCCGGTCTGCGCCTCTTCGACGCCGGTAGCGACCGGAATTTACAATAGTCTTGAATCCTGCACTAATTATTGTGTCAATCCACCCAGCGGACCCGGCTTATCCTGCGCCGGCAAAGCCACTTCCACCTGCGCCAGCGAGAAATGTAATTTTCCCAATTTCGCCTGCTTTGGCCCGGATGGCCAATTAGGCGTCGCGGCGCCGGATTGCGGCACCTGTTGTTGCCAGCCCGGATCAACGACCACTTCGCCCTTCGATCCGAACATCGTCTGGAAATGTTTGGCCGATAAAGGAGCCTGCACCGGCGCCAGCCGCGGCCTCTATTGTGGTTGCACCAGCGATGAACAATGCGGCCCGGATACTTTAGCGACCATCGGTTGCGGTTCGGATACCTGCTGCCAATCCCGGCCGCGCATCAGCACCACTTCGCCGGCTCATCTGGCCGAGAAGGTCTGCCGCAACGCGCTCCTTAAGATTGACTTTGATTCACTGATGGATATTTCCAGTTTCAGCAGCAACGTCCTGTTGCTGGAAGAGCGCAATTATGGCAGCGGTGTTTGTCCGTCCGGCACTTTCGTCGCCCGCGGCGATTCGCTCAGCGATATCTTGGCCCAGAAGAATAAAAGTTGGCTGGCGCGTTTAGCCGATCAATTCCGATCGACTTTCCGCTATCTGGCTCGGCGCTTATCCGGACAAGTTTTGGCGGATGTCCTGCCCAGCGCCAGCAAGCTCTACTGCGCCGTGCCCGGCACGGTCTCCGGCGAAAACGCCGGCGACCATACGGTCTTAGCGTTCGCGCCGCAGAAATTATTGGCCCCGGCCGTCAATTATTACTTAGTGGTTAAGGGCGACGAGAATCTTAATAGCAAGAGCGGAGTTTTAAGCGCGGCGGAAATCGGCTTTAACGGCCAGGGATACGGCAACAACGCGGCTCTCAGCTCCTATACGCCGGCGAAAGATCTCAAATTCAATAATCATAGCTACCCTAATTCCCAGATCATCAAATTCACTACTTTATCCGATCAGAGTCCGAGCGCCGGCATCTGTACGATCGATAAAGTTGCGGTGCTGCCCGCTTCCTATCTGTTCAAGACGACGGATAATGATCTGAATGAAAATGACAGCAATCCGGCTCAGGCTAATTTCGACACCGCGGCCGACCGGGACAAGGTTTTCATGGCTCAGGCTTATAGTACCGACGGCCAATTCTTGCAACCGGTGACCGGCTATTTCTGGGATTGGAGATTAGCGGTGGATAACCCGGATATCGCAGCCATCACGCCGATCGCCGGCCTGCCGGCCGACCAGGCTTTAGTGACCGTGCGAGGCGGGGTGGTCGACGGGGAGACCAAGCTGACGGCGACTATCGACATGACGCGCTTTGTCTCCACCGCTTGCAACAGCGGTAACTGCTCCTGCCAAGACGCCGCTTGCAGCAATAATTGTTGTAACGCCTATTCCGGCGGTAATGGGTTCAACGCCGATAGCGATCTTTATGTCTTCTTGTGCAATAATCCCTGGCCGCCCGTCGGAGCGGACGGCGGATGGCAGCCCTGGGTCGATAATAGCGCTAATTGTTTACCGACTTCCGGCAATTGCAGCAGCTATAATTATAAGTTCTATTATTGCCGCGATGCCGGCACGAACGGCACCTTGGACGACTTGCCGGCCATTATTGATCAGGCCGTCGTCCGCGGTACCAGCAATAACCTGATTTGCAGTTCCGACCGTAATCCTTGCCCGGTCCTTAATGGCGCCTGCGGCCCGGATCAAAATGGCGATGGCGCGCCGGACGGCCTCTGTTTGTGGAATGTCCTGAAGGAATCTTATTTCTTCCGGGCCGGTCTGCCGGCCGGCGGAGCGTTCACGAATGCCGTCGATCAGCGGACGGGCGGGGCCGTCAAGGTGGAATGGACCTCCGATTCCAGCCAGGCCGCCGCCTATAAGATTTATTATTTAAAATCCGGCAAGGGGAGCATGCTCAGCCAAGAATTCAAGGTTGCCCAAGCCTGTACTACGAGCGGCGCGCTGAATAATTGCCAGGCCGTCATCAGCGGATTGACCAACGACACCCCTTATGTTTTCAAGGCGACCGTCATTTCGGCTAACCGAACGGAGACGCAGTTGACCGGCGAAAAGACGGTAACGCCGACCGACGGGACGCCGCCCGTGGCGCCGACCGGTTTGAACGCGGCGATTATCGGCGATCAGTTGAAGTTTTCTTGGCTCAATAATACCGATGACGCGAATTTTTATCGGTTGTATCACGGCGTCAGTGCCGGACAGTACGGCGAATCATTCGATGCCGCCGTTTCTTCCGTCAATCTGCTATATCCCTTGGACCAGCTGGTGGTCGGCGCGCACTATTTTGCCTTGTCCGCTCTGGATAGCCATAAGAATGAAAGCGGAAAATCCGCCGAATTCAGCTTGCAGCGCGATACGGCCGAGACTATTACCGTGAATAGCCGTCAATATCAGCTTTTATTTAACAATTGGTGGTATCAGGCCGCCAGTTTGGCGGAATTACCCAACGGGATGGCCTGCTTGGTGAAATTGAATGTCGGACCAAACGCCGCGGCGCTCTGCAATGACGATGCCATAATCAGTACCAGCAGCCAATGGTTCGCCGGCACGATCAAAGACGCCGGCGCCTATCCCTATTGCGCTACGGCCGGCTGCCTTAAGCGAGTCGATCCCAATAAATGCCGCTATTTAGACGGTAATTGGGCCAATCAATGCTATATCCATGATTAAATATATGGGGAAAAATAGCTTCCGATTAATTTTAGCCGTCTTGGTTTTAGCCTGGCTGCTGATGACTTTGCGGTCCTCTTTGGCTGCGACTAATTCCGGGGTTGGCGTCGGCAACCAGGATGCGATCGCCGTTCGGGTGATTCCCAATCCGAATCATTATAGCATCGCCCGGTGGTATGAAAGTCAGGGCTTCCAGGGCTCGCCGCAATCCCTGCTGGTCGACGGTTATGAGGCAATCAGGGACGGCCGGACGGTCTATGTCAACGCGGCCAACATCGATCAAGATACCAACAGCATCTACTCCAATATCTATCTGATTTCTTATAATCAGGATCCGGTGCCCAATACCGTCGATATCCTGGGGCAGATCATCAGCCATTGGAAATTCAACAGCAATCTGACGGATAGCACCTCGCCCCGTTGTTCTATTTCCGCTCTGGGCTGCGATACGGACCTTGATTGCCCCGTCGATTCTTTCTGCGTCAAGGCCGGCAGCAGCAGCGGTTACGCCAATTCTTGTCAGTTAAAAACCGCCAAATATTGCTTGGTAGACTCGGATTGCCCCGCCAATTATTTTTGCGACAGCCTGAAATCAAAGGTGACGCGCGATTTGAAACGGGTCGGTCGTTTGGAAGAAATCAAAGAAGCCTTGGCTAATTTCCAGAAAACCAATAACCGTTATCCGCAACTAAACTCCGGCAGCTATCTGTCCGGCCACAGCCTGTCCGTCTGGCCGAGTTGGACCCAGGAATTGCTGACGAATCTGGCCATGCCCCAATCGTTCCAGGATCCGATCAACCGGCTAGGCTCTTGTCCGGGCTACGATCGGCAGACTTGCTGGAGCATAGCCGCCAAACGGTTTTTCAATAATCAATCGGCCGGTGCCAGCCAATTAGTTTTGCCGGCCGACAGCTATGCCTTAGCTTATGCTACTGACGCGAATGGCTCTAAATATAATCTCTGCGCGGTCTTAGAGAGTCGCGCCCCAGCCCTTAATTACCATTTTTCCCCTAATGATCCGGCTACTTCCACTTGCTCCGTCAGCGGTATTGGCGGGAGCAGCGGCTATGCCAACAATACGCCGCCCGAATTGGTCAGCCTGGCGCTCACCGGCGAGGTAAACCAGGAATTCAACGGCTATATCCAGGTCAAAGATAAGGAAAATAATCCTTTGGTCTGGACTCTTCGTACCAGCGGGACTAGTTGGAGCGGCTGGAGTGCCGCCCCGGTATTGCAGAATACCAGCAGTAGCGGCCAGAAGAAAGTCTATGCGGCCAGAGCCGGCGCCAAAGGAACTTATAATATTAATCTCAATGTCAGCGACGGCCAGGGCGGCATCCTGGCGACGACCGTTCCGATCAAGATTCTTTCTTCCATGATTTCTATCGAAGCGGATAACGCCGAATATGTAGCCAACCGGGTTGATCATTTTAAATACAGCTTTACTTTTTCCGGCCGCAACGTCAGCGCTTCTTCTTATACGGTCTCTTGCAGCCCTTTTAACTTGCTGAATTCGCTGAGCGGCCTGCAGAAGACCGTCACCCTGATCGGCACCGGTAAATATCGGATAGAGTATGACGGCTTGATCCCCGCCTCTCAGCAATTCACCCGTGATCAGGATTTTAAATGCAATTTGCAAGTGACCGACAGTCTCGGCAATACTGCCGGCAAGAGTTTCACGATCACGGTCAAAGCAACGGTGCCGTTATTGGATTTCAATTGTGCTCCGGCCGGCCGGGTCGATCAGCTTTATACCTGCGAGCTTGGCCCTTTCCAGCAGGAGAATCAATCTTTACACTACACGGCAACCGGCCTGCCGACCGGCTTCCGCCTCGTGACGGATACTAATCAATGGTTGAAAGGCAGCTCGGCTTATACGACGAGCGCGAACGTGACCGTTCGGGTGACCAATGACTATGCCGCCGCCGCCGAGAAAAAGCTTTCTTTTCAAATCAATAATTATTGCGGCGACGGCATCCGGCAGGAACCGAATACGGAGGGCCGCGGCGGCCTGTATAATGACGGCTATGAAGATTGCGACGGCCTGGCATCGATCGCCGCCGACGCCGCCAGTAGCCGCATCGATCAGCAATATGGCTGCCAGACCACGGCCGATTCCGCTCGCCCTTTTCCGATCCTCAGCAATGATCAATGCGTCTTTAAATCCCCGACCAAGGGCGGCGGCTATTGCGGCGACGGCTATTGCCAGGCCAAGATAAATAACGCGGCTATGGAAACCTGCGACAACTGTTCCAGCGACTGTTGCCAGGCCCAGATTACGGAAAATAATTGCGTGCCCAACTGCTTCGGTCGGAGCTGCGGCGATGACGGTTGCGGCGGTTCCTGCGGGCTTTGCGGCAACAGCAGCCAGAGCTGCGTTGACGGCCATTGCCTAGGCGCCAGGTGTTCTTCCGGAAATGATTGCAATGACAATAACCCGTGCACCAATGAGACCTGCTCGGGCGGCCAATGCAGCTATAGCCATAACAACAATTATCAAACCGCCTGTTCCAATGGCATTTACTATAATTATCCGGCCTATAGCGGCGGCGAATTAGTAGCGACTTTCCCGAATAATGGCCTTTGCCATATCATCGGCACAAAACGTTGCAGCGGCGGCTATTTCGGTAACTGCGACACCAGCGACCCGCGTCCCGGCTACTGCACGAAATCCGACGCTTATGTCGGACCGAATGGTCAGACGTCACAAATCGGCCGCTGCGAAGGAGAAAATTTCAATACCTCGGACCTGGTGGCGGAAATGAAGATCAACGGGGCCTCACAGTGCAGCGGCACCTGCGTCAATACTGGTAATGGCACAGCTTGTCTGTCCGGCGGCAATAAGATTAAGACCAAATCTTGCGCGACGCTTTGGCATAACAGCCATTTTAGCGGTGATGCTCCCTGTAATAGCGATTGCACCGGCTATACGACTTCCACCCCTTTCTGCGTCTGTACGCCGGACACCTGCGCTTCCAAGGGCTATGTTTGCGGCAGTGGCTATAATAACGGCTGTGACGGCGCGCCTAATGCCGGCACCTTGTATTGCGGCCCGACTTCGACCACGGTCGCCTGTACCTATGGCACCTGTTACGGTACCAAAAAACAATCCTGTACGGCTAGCGGCAAATGGGTCGATGCCAGTTCCTGTTCGGCCCAGCCGACCTGCCCGTCTTTGGGCTATGTCTGCGGCACCAAGAATAATAACGGCTGCGGCGGTACGATCAATTGCGGCGCCGACACTAAGACCCGCGCCTGTACGGTGAGCGGTAGCGGCGGCTACAATGGTTATTATACGGATAATTGCGTCAACGGCGTCTGGGTTGAGGGGAAAATCTGCTCGCCAAGTACGAAGACGAAATAATCAGGCAAAGATATGAACAATAAACATCGAATCGCCATATTGATCGGCGGTCTCATTCTGATCATTATCCTGGCGATCTTAATTTGGTCGGGCCGGCTTCATCGCCGCGCCGGCCAGCCGCCGGTCGGCTCCTTGCCGGCCGTGGAGTTTATGACCGATCAGGAAAAAGCCGCCTTCAACATACCGGCTGATTTGAAAGCGCAAGTGATCACCCGGGAAGCCGGCGGCGACATCAGCGTTTATAAGATTATCAGTTCCGATGCTGATATCGTGACTGATCCGGCCGCCGTACCGCCGATCAGTCCGCGCCAGCAGGCGCCGATCCGTTAAATCGGCCGGCGAAGCCTGGCCAAGCCGGCGGTTATTAGTTATAATTAAGATACTTACAAATAAAGGGAAAAAATATGTTTAACGATCTCAATAACCCCAATCGTCAGAACCAGCAGCCGGTAGATGATATTTTCGCCGAAACCGACCGGAATCCGGAGGGAGCGAACACTCCCGCTAGCCCCGCTCCCGCTGCGCCCGGTTCGCCGATCACTCCCGGCGCTCCAGTTGGCGTTGGCTCGGCTAATATCGGCATTGACACCCGGCGGGTCGGCTTGACTGCCAGCGACGGGATGGTGGAAGAGGCGGCCGAAAAAACTTTCGGCAATAAATGGTTCAAGATCAGCTTGATTGCCGTTATCGCCGCCATCGTTATTTTAGGCGCTTATTTGGTGTATAGTAAATTTTTTAAGGCCAGCCCGGATCTCTCGACTGAATTGACGGCCAATCCGTCGGCTGCCGGTACGGTCACGAATCCGACCCAGACGGCCGCCAATCCGGAAGTCACCCCGTCTCAGCCCTCAACTTCCGTCACGCCGACCGGCAGCGGTTCATTCGTCACGCCGACCAGCGGCGAAACGGCCGTCAATACGCCGGAAGCCATTCCCAGCATCCCGGGCGTGAATACCTCGGCCACGACCAGTCCGGCAAATGTCGCTCCCTCTGATGGCACCGTCAATCCCGGCCCCGTTGCCCTAATCGATTCCGATAGCGACGGATTGACTGACGCTGAGGAGCAAGCGGTCGGTACGAATATCAATGTCATCGATACGGATAACGACGGCTTAAGTGATTACGAAGAGGTAAAAATCTATCACAGCAATCCTTTGAGCGCCGATAGCGATGATGACGGCTATCTGGACGGGGCGGAGGTCAAGAATGGCTACAATCCGAACGGGACCGGCAAACTGATGAAAGCGGCCGATACGCTCAAAATGGCCCAATAATTCTCGTTTTTATGTTGATGAACAGCGATAATAAGACGCTGGCGCGTTCTCGATCGCTCGCCGCCAAGCAGGCTCTACCGCGTTTGTCCCTCAGCCTGCACACGATGCCTCAGACCGCCGATAGCCATTTTAAAAAATGGCTATTTTTGGGACTATTGATTTTTGGCTTGATGGTCTTGATCGCTTTTTTAATCTTTTGGCAGTAACATCCGCGGAGTTGGGAGGTAATTTATGTTTAAGAAGAAAAAGAAAATCGAACAAAATCCGGAAGCCGTCAATCAGCTGAATCAGGATATGGTCGTCCACAATATGCCGAAGGCCGCCAAATTGGGTGAGGCTTATGCGGTGGGGATGGAGCCGGCTCCTTTGCCCGTCGCCACGGCGGTTCAGCCGGCCGGCACCAAGCACCGGACTACCGGCATTATTATCATGATTAGCGGCGTCCTGGTAATCGGCATTTTAGTTTATTTGAGTTATCGCTTTGTCATCGCGCCGGCGGCGGCGCCGCAGCCGGCCGTGATCGTTGAGCCGGACATCAGCCCGGCGACCACGACGGTGCCAATCGTCGAAACGGCCACGACGACCGATTTGGCGACCACGACGGTGCCGATTGACCTGGCGACCACGACGGTCATCGCGCCGGACCAAAATCCGGCGACGAGTTCTACTGATTTGTTATTCCCGGATGCCGATCGGGACGGCTTGAATGACAGCGAGGAAGCCTTATTGGGAATTAGCGCCACTTCCACGGACTCGGATGGCGATGCTTATTCTGATTTCGCGGAAATCATCAACGGCTATGATCCGTCCGGCAGCGGCAAAATAGCGACCAATCCTCAGCTGACAACTTATGCCAACCAAGCCTTCAATTACGAGATTTTGTACCCGAAAGGCTGGCCTGTTCAATCCTTGAATGACGAGGCGACGACCATCTTCAGCGCGCCGGATAATTCCTTGATTCAGATCTCCGTGCAGGATAACCAGAATCGGGCCGGCATGCTCAGCTGGTATGAGGAGTCTTTTCCGGAAGTGACCGTCACCTACGACAAGGTCCGGAGCACTTACAGCTGGGAGGGCATTATGGGTGAAAATGGCCTGAATTTTTACTTGACGGACAAGAACCGCCAGCATATTTTCGTTATTTCCTATATTCCCGCACTGGAGGGCCGCATCGCCTATCCGACGATCTTCCAGATGATGATCAACTCTTTCTTTATCAAGTGAGTTGATTTCAATAGCCGATCATTAAGAAAACTCCGCGGTTTTTAGCCGCGGAGTTTTGTGATCAGGAAATCGTTTGCTGTCGGTTTAGTTTTTGCTGCCGATGATCTTATCAATCAAGCCGTAATCCATCGCTTCTTGGGCGGTCATGAAATGATCCCGGTCGCTGTCTTTTTCAATGGTCGCGATTTTTTGCCCGGTATGGAGCGCCAGGATCTTATTCATATTCTCTTTTATCTTCAAGATGTGCTCGGCGCGGATCTTGATGTCGGAAGCCTGGCCTTCGGCGCCGCCCATCACTTGGTGGATCATGATTTCGCTGTTCGGCAGGGCGAAGCGTTTGCCTTTCTTGCCGGCGGCCAGGAGGACGGAAGCCATGGAAGCGGCCAAGCCGACGCAGATCGTCGAGACATCGGACTTGATGTACTGCATGGTGTCATAAATCGCCAAGCCGGAAGATACTGATCCGCCCGGAGAATTGATGTAGAATTTGATATCCTGGTCCTTGTTCTCGGCGTCCAGGAAAAGCAGCTGGGCAATCACGATATTGGCGACATGGTCGTCAATAGCCTCGCCCAGGAAGATGATCCGGTCGCGGAGCAATCTGGAATAGATGTCATAAGCCCGCTCCATTTGCCCCTCTTTTTCTATCACGGTAGGAATTAACGGCATATTAAGAAAATTTATTTATTCAGACTTTTATTATACGCAAAACTATCGGTTTTTTAAATATTGACTGAATATCATATATGTGTTAATATTTAAGGTCTTTGTTTTTTAACAAAACATTTAAGAAAATTTTATCTTAAATTAAATAAAAAATACATCATTTCATTAATTATAGGAGTAGGTCATGAAAAAAATGTCCATGTTTTTCTGGTTTTTGTTGTTCGTTATCAGTATCAGTTCGTTGTCCCTAGCTCAGACCACGAATCCGGTTACTGCCTTGGATTCAGTTTATGCAACTTTAGACCAATCAGCCCCCAGTGCTAATTTGGTGGCGAATGATAAGCAAGTTTTATCCGATATTAGCTGCTATGCGGTTAGGGTAGACAATCAGTCTAGTCACGACATCTTAGTCGCTGGCATGGTCTTTGGCATTTATAGTCCATACGAAGATGCTCAGCTGGAAATGCATAACATTCAAGCTTTGTATAATGATGTGCGGCTCGGTGTAGTCAATTCATGGTCTCTTAATGTCGCTAGTCGTAATATTGGTTTTTACTTTCCGAATCCGCTAGTCATCGCCAAACATACCTCAGTGGTCATCAATCTACGGGCAGATTTGTATGGCTGGGGCACATTTAATGTTTCATTAACAGATTTGGCCGTAACTGACATTGCTGCTAAAGAGAGTAAAGTGCTGCATTACGAACCGGATTGGAATAACGGATTGTTTGGAAATAATTTGGTGCTAGCCAATACTGATCATCTGCGGCTTAAGCTGCAGATTTATCCACGTGGCGGCAATGGCTTGACTGCCGATACCTTGTACGTTCTGCCCGGTGAGTATTTCTTTTCTTCCGGGTATTGTGATTTAAATCCAGCCAATTATTTACCGAATTGCATTGTTGGTTTCAGGACCAGCACCAATATTGGTCAAGATCTAACCGGCGGCGACTTTAGCCTTTCTGCTCCCTGGACTGATGATTTAAAAAGTCGCGGTCACGTGACCATGGCGGTGACTAATACCAGTCAGATAATTGATTGGACAGTCAATTCTACAAGCGGTGGCATAGAGTATTTCAATTTCAGTTGGCTGTCCGGGCACAACTCTCTGCCAGTCGGTGCGAGTTCCTATATCTATTTCTCCAACGAAGCGGTGCTTTATAGCCCATTTATGTCAGTGCCATTATCGCAATATGCAGACTATAGTCGAGCGATAAAGTCAGTTGATGGAGTTTTGGGTGACTTTAACGGAGACGGGGCGGTATTAATGGATGATGTAGATGAATTACAGAAATTATATACGAGTCTCGGTTATATTGGGGAAGAATATCAATATACCAGGGTCGGCTATAATCTCGGTAAGACCGCTATTCTATTTGACGGTTCAACTTTATGTGATTTATTCCTCTTACGTGTGTGGCTGAATCACCCCGACGATCCACTCGTTAGCGGTTTAGGTATTGGGCAGTTAATGTCCCAGCGTACCAGACCGGTGCCGGTAGGCTATACCACGACGCAAACCGGTGATATGATAAACATCAGCACCAAGGCTTATGCGGTCAGGATATCGGCCATGCTCCCATCAGGGAAATTATGGAGTAAGGCAGCCACAGTAAGCAACGGAAAAATTTTATTTACCGTCCCGGATGGCAGGTTAAAGTATAAAGTTGAAGCGGTCAGTCTTCCGGGACAGGTAACTGGCGTCGAAGGTAAAACCGAATTATCAAAAACGTTCAGCCTCGCACAGAATTATCCCAATCCGTTTAATCCGACTACCTCTATTAGCTATAGCATCCCCCAGTCCGGATCGGTAACTTTAAAAGTTTACGACATTCTTGGCAGAGATGTAATGACTTTGGTTAATGAACAAAAAGCAGCAGGCGTTTATACGGTTGATTTCAACGGTGCTCAGCTGGCGAGCGGTACTTACATTTACCGATTAAATGCCGGCGAATTCGTACAAACAAAGAAAATGATTCTAATAAAGTAAAAAGGTCCTGGTCTAATGATCAGGTCCGTCCCTAAGTACTCCGGAGCGTGTCCACAGCGCGTTCCGGAGCTTTTTTATATTCGGTGTTCTGGTCGCCCTGGCAGACAGCCGGCCCCCTTGATTTTTATCGCCGGCTGGTTTAAGATAGAACCAGTTTTGCTAATATAAAAGAATTCTTTATTATGTTGCCCGGTTAAGGGCGATTTTTCCCTTAAATCTATGTCATTTATCCAAAAATTCTCTAAATTATCGGCTCGCGCCAAGGCCTGGTGGATGCTGGCGATAATCGCGATCTTCACTCTGGCCGTCGGTCTGGCCGCCGGCGGAACCTATTATAATAAATTGGCCGGACAATTAGCGGCTAAGACTAATAATGTCGTAATTTTACCACAAATTAAGGATATTCCGTTCAGTTTGGGCTTGGATTTGCAGGGAGGCGCTCACCTGGTCTATAAGGCTGATGTCAGCAGCATCCCGGAAGCCGATCGGGCCGGAGCCATGGATTCGGTCCGTGATGTCATTGAACGGCGCGTCAATGCTTTCGGCGTCAGTGAGCCGTTGGTGACGGTTAATCGGAGCATTACCGGCGATTACCAAGTTATCGCCGAATTGGCCGGCATTAAAGACGTGGGCGAAGCTATCAAGACTATCGGCGAAACCCCGATTTTGGAATTCAAAGAAGAGGCGACTTCCATCCCCGTGGTAGCGGCCACCTCTTCTCCGGCCGGCACGGCGACGCCGGTTACCCTGGACCTGGGCCAGAATTGGCAGAACACCGAGTTGAGCGGCAAATACTTGAAACGGTCTTCGGTCCAATTCAACCCCAATGACGGTTCGCCGGAAGTTTCCCTGGAGTTCAATGCCGAGGGAGCAAAATTATTCGAAGAGATCACCGCGCGCAACATCAATAAGCCGATCGCTATTTTCCTGGACGGCTATCTGATTAGCGCGCCGACGGTCAATGAAAAAATCACCGGCGGCCAGGCTTCAATTTCCGGCCGCTTTACGGTCGACGAAGCCAAGATGCTGGTGACCCGGCTGAATTCCGGCGCTCTGCCGGTACCCATTTCCCTGGTTTCGCAGAAGACCGTCGAAGCTAGCCTGGGCTCCCAGTCCATAAATAATAGCCTGCAGGCCGGGCTGCTCGGCCTGTTGCTGGTTTCTATTTTCATGATTCTGTATTACCGCCTGCCCGGCTTGCTTTCGATAATTTCGCTGTTGGTTTATGGACTGACTATCTTGGCCATTTTCAAAGCCCTGCCGATCTGGTTTTCCCTGGTCCTGGTGATTGTCATGATCGGGCTGATTTTCTATACTTTCAACGAGCTGAAAATATTCAACGGCACCCTGGCACTGCTGTTTATCATCATCGGCTTCCTGCTTTTCTTCTATGCCCTGAAGCCGGTTACCCTGTCATTGTCCGGTATCGCCGGTTTTATTCTGTCCATCGGCATGGCGGTCGACGCCAACGTTTTGATTTTTTCCCGCACCCGGGAAGAATTGCGCGCCGGTAAATCGGTCAGCCAGGCGGTTGACGACGGCTTCAAACGAGCCTGGCCGTCTATCCGCGACGGCAACGTTTCTACGATCATCACTTGTCTGATCCTGATGTTCTTCGGCACCTCGACTATCCAGGGTTTCGGCACCACCCTGTTCATCGGCATCGTAGTTTCCTTGTTCAGCGCCATCGTTATTACTCATACCTTATTCATCGTCATTTTGGGCAATTGGCTGGAAAAACGGCCCTGGCTCCTGGGCGTCCGTCGCCCCGCGGCCGGATCAGATAAATAAATTTACTCCATATGATTTATCGCATCATTCAAAAGAGAAAAATATTCTTGAGCTTGTCGAGCCTGGCCGTCGTCGCCTCCATTTTGGCCATTAGCTTCTGGGGGTTGAATTTCGGCATCGATTTTACCGGCGGCAGTCTCTGGGAAGTGCAGTTTACCAACTATCAGCCCAGCATTACCGAGTTGCAAAACGCTTTGCAGCCGGTCGGCCTGCACAACCTGGTCATCCAGCCGACCAGCAATTCGGTAATCATGCGTTTCCAGGATAATACGGAGGAGGCTCATCGGGCAGCGATGAACAGCCTGCAAGCCTTAGTCAAGGATAAGCCGGGGGCGGCCGTCTCCGAACTGCAGTTCGACGCGGTCGGGCCGTCCGTCGGGCAGGAACTCAAGAGCAAGTCTTTCAACGCGACCGCGATCGTCTTTGTGATGATCATCATCTATATCTCTCTGGCTTTCCGTAAGGTTTCCCGGCCGGTCGCTTCTTGGAAATACGGCGTGGCGGCCATCATCGCCCTCATCCATGACATTCTGTTTATCCTCGGCGTGTTCGCGGTGCTCGGCCATTTCTTCGGCGTGGAAGTGAATACGCCGTTTATCGCGGCCGTCCTGACCGTCCTGGGCTATAGCGTAAGCGATACGATCATCGTCTTCGACCGTATCCGCGAAAGCCTGCCGAAGAGCCAGGAAGATTTCGAGAATACGGTCAACCGGAGTGTGAACCAGACGATCACCCGTTCCATTAATACCTCGCTTTCTTCCATCCTGGCCTTATTGGCCGTGTTATTCCTGGGCGGCGATACGATTAAGGATTTTGCTCTGGCGCTTATCGTTGGCATCTGTGTCGGCACTTACAGCTCCATCTTCGTGGCGAGCCCGGTCTTGGTTGTCTGGGATAAATTTACTCACCGGCAGAAATAGTTTAATATTAGCTAATAATTTTCCTAAAAGGGCTGTTTCCAGCCCTTTTTTTATCTGGTATAATTAAAGCATGAAATTCATTTTCCGATCGGCCGGTGTTGCCGGGCTAAACATTCTGAACGGCTTGATCGAGACCAGCTATTTGGCGATCATCGTCACCGTCCCGCTCTGGTTCGCTTATTGGTGGCCGACTTACCATGTTTTTGAATTGAATAAATTCGTGCTGTTCCAGATCCTGATTTGGCTGCTTCTGCTCTTCACTTTGCTCAAAGCCGTCATTTATCCGGCCGCCGTACCTTGGCCGACACGCGGCGCGCTAAAAAAATACTGGCTGCCGCCGGCCGTTTTTATTATCGGCCTAAGTTTGACCCTGATTTGGTCGACGAATATCGCTCAGAGTTTTTATGGCAATCCGGCGCGTGAGCAAGGGCTGCTTAGTTATCTGTTTTATGCCTTATGGTTCGTCTTGCTCAGTTTTAACCTCTGGCCGGTCGGCCGGCCGGACGCCGGCGTCAAAGAAGTGAGCGCTGAATCGGCGGTCGCTAAGAAAATCGAGCGGCTGGTGGGCGCGGCCGTCATAACCGGCAGCGCAGTGTCGGCCTACGCTGTTCTGCAATTTTTGAATATTGATTTCTTATATTGGTTGGAAGCGCCGTATTTGACGCAGCGCAGCTTCGCCACTTTCGGCCAGCCGAATTTTCTAGCCTCCTGGCTGCTCCTGGTTTTACCCTTAAGCGCTTATTTGTTTTTCCGTGGCCGCTCCTTTTGGCTTAAGTCGGTTTGGGCCGCGGCTTTTATCTTGCAGCTGATCGCTTTATGGCTGACCGGCAGCCGCGCCGGAATAATCGCCGCGCTCATCGTGGCCGCCGCCGGACTGCTTTATTGGCTCACCCATGTCGGCTGGCCGCACCGGCGAAAAATCTGGTTAGCCTTGGCTTTGATTTTCCTGGCGCTAGTCGCCTGGGTCGTCAGCGGGGCGCTGGCCGGACCGCGCTGGTCGCGGGCGGTCGATATTAATTACGGTTCGACCGGCGCCCGCTGGAATTTTTATCTGGCCGCTTTGGCGACGATTCCGGAGCGGCCGTTATTCGGCTATGGCCTGGAAAACAGCCAGGAAATATTTATCCGTTACTATGCCCCGGATTGGGGCGTCTACGGCGAGGTCAGCCAAGTAGCGGACCGGGCTCATAATCTGATTCTGGACATATTGTTGACTACCGGCATTTTTGGTTTAGTCCTATTTTCCGTCCTGTATGGTTTTTTCTTTTATTTGGCGCGCCGCAATATCCGGCAGCGGCGATCTGCCGCCTTGTCTTTAGCCCTGGCCCTCGGTGCGGCCGCCTATCTGATTTCCTTATTGTTCGGTTTTTCCATCTTAACCGGCGAAATCTATTTCTGGCTGTTTCTGGCTTTATTGGTTGTCCTATCTTGGCAGCCCGGTGACGGGCGGTCAGTCGTCCCGGCGGCCGGCGGTTCCTGGCGCCGCCATTCAGGCCGATTATTGGCCACCGTTGTCGTGATCATCATCATCGCCTGGCAGGCTAATTGCAGTCTGCGAACCCTGATCGCTGATTTTTATTTCCAGCAGTCTGTCAAAGCTCTGGCCGATCAGGATTATTTCACGGCCCTGACCATTTACGGATATCTGACCGATCTCCGGGTCAACCCGGCTAACCAGGAATTTTACGATCTGTTTCTGGCTGAGCAGTTGAGCCAGGCTTATCCCGACCTGGCCGGCGCCGCAGTCAAGAACGCGGCCAGGAATAAGTTAATGGAAATCAGCGGGTCCCTGAGCCGAACTGGTTATCGCCAGCTTCTGGTGCAAGCGGAGATCGCCCGGGCTTTACGAGATTATCCGGCCGCCGGCAATTACTTGGATCAGCTGGTTGCTCTGGCGCCGCAGTGGCCGCCGGTTTACTTAGCTCGGGCCGGGCTGGCCCTGGCCGAAGGCGATCAGCTTCGCGCCTTATTGAATTACTATCACGCCGGCCTGGTTTTGCCGGAGGCTAGCGATCGCCGCTTGAATGAAGAGCATCGCCGCATCGTCCTGGACTATCGGTCTTTCCTTAACCGGCAGATGGCCGCCATTTATCAGCTCCAAGGCCGGTATGCCGCGGCGGCCAAATATTACCGGGAGGCTTATCGCGCCAATCCGGACGATTTGGTATTATTAAAGCAGGTCGCCGATGCTTATTATCTGGCCGGCGATCAGGCGGCGGCAATTTCTTATATTGCCCATGGCCTGGCCAGGGACCCGGGCGATTATCACTGGTCGCTGGCGCTCGCCGCCTTATATTATGAGACCGGCGACCGACCCCAAGCCCGAATATATCTGGAACGGGCCGGACAGCTGGCGCCGGCTGAGCCGGCCATTCAAGCTTTGCGGCAGGCATACGATCAATGATTTATGCTTACTTTATTTTTCAGCATCGTTTTTATCCTCGGCCTGATCACTGGCAGTTTTTTGAATTGTCTGATCTGGCGGCTGTACCGGCGGGAAAGCCTGCGCGGCCGCTCCTATTGCCCGCATTGCCGCCGGGCGATCGCCTGGTATGATAATATTCCGGTGTTGAGCTTCTTTATTCTGCGCGGCCGTTGCCGATCCTGCCGGCAGAATATTTCTTGGCAATATCCGTTGGTGGAGCTGGCGACAGCCATCCTGTTTGTGCTGACCTGCCGCCTAGAACTAGCTAATCCGCAATTAGCTTTAGCCTTATCGCGCGACTGGTTGCTGGTTATCGCTTTGCTCGTCGTCTTCGTTTATGATTTAAGATGGCAGCTTATTCCCCTGGATTTCCTGGCGCCGGCCGGCGTCGCCGTATTTTTGCTTAATCTGCTGCTGGGCGCGCCGCTGTTATTGCTGCTAACCTGTGCCGCTTTGGGTGCCGCCTTTTTTCTGGTCCAGTATATTCTAACCGGCCGCCGCGGCGTGGGCGAGGGCGATATTTGGCTGGGTGCTTTCTTAGGACTGGCTTTTCCGGCCATAAGTCGCCTTTTCCTGATTATGGTCGCTTCTTATACTTTAGGCGCTAGTATTTCCCTAATCCTGCTTGTTAGTCGGCGCAAACAGTGGCAATCCCGCATCGCCCTCGGTCCATTTTTGGCCGCCGGGGCTATTATTACTTTAATTTGGGGAGAAGCGATTATTGCCTGGTATTGGCGGCTCTTATCCTGATTTTTCCCGGTCGCCGGGAATTGTTTAATTTTTTTAAATTTTGTATAATATTAACAGCAATTATTTCTAATCTAAATCACGTTTATGAAGGATAACGTTACTGCCGGCTTGGACATCGGTTCGACTTCCATTCGTCTGGTCATCGGCCAGCGGATTACCGGCCCGGCCGGGGAAGAATTGCAGATTATCGGCGCGGTATCCGGCCCGACGGCCGGCGTCAGCCGCGGGGTAGTGAACAGCATCGAGGAAACCACCTCGTCCATTTCGGCCGTCCTGGAAAAAGCGGAGCGGCTGGTCGGCGTGCCGATTACCCGGGTCTGGGTGAGCATCAATGATCCCTATATCAAGTGTGAGCGTTCCAAAGGGGTCGTGGCGGTCGGCCGGAGCGACGGTGAAATCGGCGAGAACGACGTGAACCGGGCCATTGAAGCGGCGCGCGCCCTGGCCGTGCCGGTCAATTATGAAATCCTGCACGTGATCCCGATAAAATTCAGCGTCGATAACCAGGGCGACGTCAAGGACCCCATCGGCATGAACGGCATCCGGCTGGAAGTGGAAACCCTGATCGTCCAGGGACTGAGCACGCAGATCAAGAATCTGACCAAAGCGATTTATCGGACCGGCCTGGAAATCGAAGACCTGGTCATCGCTCCTCTGGCCGCCGCCGAAGCAGTATTGAGCGCCAAGCAGAAAGAGCTCGGCGTGGCGCTCATCAACCTTGGTTCGGCTACGACTTCTTTGGCGGTTTATGAAGAGCGGAACTTGATTCACACCGCTATTTTACCCATCGGCGCGGAACATATCACTTCCGATATTGCCATCGGCTTGCGTTGCCCCATAAACCTGGCGGAACGGATCAAGTGCGAATACGGCACGGCGTCGGCGGAAGAAGTCGATAAGAAAGATGAAGTCGACGTGAGCCAATTGGTCAAGGAAGAGGAAGTCAATGATGATATCAGTACTATTTCGCGTAAATATTTAGCCGAGATTATCAGTGCCCGCGTAGAAGAGATTTTCGAGAGGGTTGACAACGAATTCAAGCGGATAGATCGCTCCGGCATGCTGCCGGCCGGCGTCATTTTCGTCGGCGGCGGGGCGGAACTGGACGGCCTGGTTGAAGCGGCCAAGCAGAAATTACGCCTGCCCGCGGCGCTGGGCGCCGCCAAGAATATCAACGTCGTCATCGATAAGGTGCGCAATCCGGAATTCCTGACCGCGCTCGGCCTGGTTATCTGGGGCAGCCATACGGACGGCGAAGGCTTGAGTGATAATAATTTTAAACGGAATCTGAGCGGTCTATTGGAAAAGACCAAGGGCTTGTGGAACAAGATCATGCCCAAATAAAAATTTAACTAAGCTAATTTTATGGCGGAAGTAAAACCGGAAATTGAAACTTTTGCGAAGATAAAAGTCGTCGGCGTCGGCGGCGGCGGCGGCAGCGCGATAAACCGGATGGTTTCCAGCGGCATCAAAGGCGTCGGCTTCGTGGCGATAAATACCGATGTCCAGGCCCTGCATTATAATAAGGCGACGGAAAAGATCCATATCGGCAAGACCGTGACCAGAGGTTTGGGCGCCGGCATGAACCCGGATCTGGGCAAGGGCGCGGCCGAAGAATCGCAGAATGAAATCCGGGAGGCCCTGAAAGATTGCGACATGGTGTTCGTGACCTGCGGCCTGGGCGGCGGCACCGGTTCCGGCGCTTCGCCGATCGTGGCGCAGATCGCCAAGGATTTAGGCGCGCTCACGGTCGCGGTGGTGACCAAGCCGTTCATGTTCGAAGGCGGCCAGCGCAAGAACATCGCCGACCGCGCTTTTTCCGAATTAGCGGACAAGGTCGACACCATCATCACCATTTCCAACGATAAATTGTTGCAAGTCATCGATAAGCGCACCTCTTTGCTGGACGCCTTCAAGATCGCCGATGACGTTTTGCGCCAGGGCGTCCAGGGCATCGCGGAAATCATCACGGTTCCGGGCATCATCAACGCCGATTTCGCCGACGTCAAGGCGGTGATGTCCAATGCCGGTTCGGCGCTCATGGGCATCGGCCAGGCGACCGGCGAGAACAAGGCCGTGGAAGCGGCCAAGGACGCGATCAATTCCAATCTGCTGGATATGTCCATTGACGGCGCCCGCGGCATCGTCTTCACCATCACCGGCGGTCCGGATTTGAGTATGACCGAAGTGTCCGAAGCGGCCAAGGTGATCACTTCCGCGGCTGATGACGACGCCAAGATCATTTTCGGCGCGGTCGTCGACGAAAAGATGAAAGACCAGATCAAGATTACCGTGGTGGCGACCGGGTTCGACGGGCACGGTAAGAGCCAGAAGAACGAATTGACCAAATCCTATACCCCCAACGCCTTTATCGTGGAGAAAGAGAACGAGAAAGAGCTGGCGGCCGGCCTGACGGATAAGAGCAAAGGCAAATTCTCTTCCGTCTTCAAGAATATCCCGGTCAAGCCGGCTCTGGAAAAGAAGGCGGAAAAAGCCTTGCCTAAAGAAGACGACGACGATTTGAGCGTGCCGGCTTTCATTAGGAAGAAGATGGGATAGAATATCACCACAATTAGGATAAATAAAAAAAGGTTAGAATCGATCTAACCTTTTTTGTTGTGTTTCTTAAAGTCTTGCGACTTGCCAAGACAGTTCTTGGCCGGCCAGGAAGGGGACGACGCCATCATAATCTTTCGGTACGATCCAGGGTCGCTTCTCGATGACTATCTTATCCCGATTAGCTGGAAAATTATAGAATTCCGTCCCGAATTTGGCGGTGAAGTTTTCAAAGCGCTGCTCGCATCCCTCCTCGTAGAATACGGAGAAGACGTGAGAGATGACGGTAGGCGCCGAGAAGATGCCGGCCGCGGGCGGCAAAGCCATTTTTTTCTCCAGGGAGTGCGGTGCGGAATCCGAACCGAAGAAGAATTTCGGATTGCCGCTCGTCGCCGCGCGGCGGACTGCCTTGATGTCGTTAATGGTTTTTAAAACCGGTTTGCAATAAAGCAGCGGATTCACGACCGTGCCATCCTTAATAACTTCACCTAGATGATATGGCCCCAGGTGATGTCCGGTTATTGTTGCCGCGACATTGTCAGGCGCGTCCTCGACGACCTTGATCATGGCCGCCGTGGAAACGTGTTCCACGACGATTTTCAGTTTTGGACAATTTCTGATGACGTCAATCAAATAAGGGATTGCTCGTATTTCCCGCTGAGCTTCAGGGATTTCGTCGCCCGTGTCAGGCTCAGCCATCAGTTCCCAGTGTCCGGAGAACACCAGCTTGCAGCGCGCCGCCTCTTGTAATATATGGTAGTAGTCGCGCAGGTCCGATAAGGCTACTCCCTGGCTGGATCCGGTGGAAGTACCGCCGGGAATCATCTTCAGGGCAGCCGCTCCGGCTTGGCTCGCTGCCTGGATAACCTGGTTGCTGGTTTTTTTGGTTAGCATCACGGTCATGAGGGGGTTGAATGCCGGTTCTAAGGCCCTGATCTGATGCCAATAATCCACCAGATCGCGATCGGTCACGATAGGTTGCGACAAGTTTCCCATAACCAGGACTTTACCAAAAATGTTACTGTAGGGAAGGACCCTCTTTAGCATATCCCCATCCCGTAAATGAGCATGAAAATCATCGGGGCGAAGAAAAGTGAATTTTTCCATTGCATCTCCTGATTTAATTGTTGTTTATGTTGGGTTTTTACTGTTTTTAAACGAACTTATATTTCATCATATTAATTATAATAGGTGTTTTTGTCAATGTATGTTTATGCTGCCTTGACTTTTCAAGATCGGCGGGCAATGGCTATAATCAGCTTTTGATAAATTTCTGTGGATAACTACTTAAAAAATTTATATTTGTATTAAGATTAGCTAAATTGACCCTAAGATAAAAATTTGATAGAATATAAGTGTAATACAACATTTAGTGGCCAAATATTTAAAATGCCACAAAATATAGGGTTTTCTCTATGAAATGTCCCATCTGTTATTTCCCGGACACTAAGGTGGTTGACTCCCGCGTCGCGCCGGACGGACTCTCGATCCGTCGTCGGCGCGAATGTTTGAAATGCGCTTTCCGTTTTTCGACTTATGAGGAAATTGAGCTTCTGGATCTGGTCATCGTCAAGCGCGACGGCCGGCGCGAATCTTACAGCCGGGATAAGATGGTGAACGGACTGAAGAAGTCTTGTGAAAAACGGCCGATTACCGAAGACCGCTTTAAGAAATTGATCCATTCCATAGAGCGCGACCTGCAGCGCCTGAAAAGCACGGAGATCACCTCCCGGCAGATCGGCCAGATGGTCATGAAAAACCTGAAAAAAATCGACCCGGTCGCTTACATCCGTTATGCCTCGGTTTATGAATCCTTCAAGGATGCTCATGAGTTCCGCAAGGAATTAAATAAATTAATTAACGAGAAAAAGTGATATGCCCGAGACTATCAGCAAAGTGATTAAACGTTCCGGCGAAATCGTCGACTTCAATCAAGCCAAGATTACCCAAGCCATTTACAAGGCCGGCACGGCGGCCGGTCTTGACGACCATCATCTGGCCAAGAAGCTGACCGATCAGGTGGTTATGCAGGTCAATCAGAAATTTCATAAGAGCAGCATTCCGGCCGTCGAAGAGATCCAGGATATCGTGGAAGAGGTCTTGATTAACAACAAGCTGATCAAGGTCGCCAAGGCTTATATCCTCTACCGCGACCAGCATCGCCAGCTGCGCGACATCGGCGCCGCCACTTCGGACAATAAGCTGATGGAAGATTATTTGGGCCGCGCGGATTGGCGCTTGAAAGAGAACAGCAACATGAGTTTTTCAGTCCAGGGCTTGAACAATTATATCGCCTCCTCTATATCCGCCCGCTACTGGCTGAATAAGATGTATCCGGAAAATATCCGCCAGGCCCATGTCGACGGCGATTTTCATATCCATGATCTCGGCCTGCTCGCTCCGTATTGTTGCGGCTGGGACCTGAAGGACCTCTTGCTGCGCGGTTTTAGGGGCGTCAACGAGAAAGTGCAAAGCAGTCCGCCTAAGCATTTCCGCAGCGCCTTAGGGCAGATTATCAATTTCTTCTATACCATGCAGGGCGAAGCGGCCGGCGCCCAGGCCTTCGCCAACTTTGATACTTATCTGGCGCCATTCATCCGTTATGACAAGCTAAGCTATAAGGAGGTCAAACAGGGCCTGCAGGAATTCATGTTCAATATCAACGTGCCGACGCGCGTCGGCTTCCAGACCCCGTTTACCAACGTAACCTTGGATGTGACCCCGTCCCCGATGATCGGCGAAGAGAATGTGGTTATCGGCGGCGAGATCAAATCGCAAAAATACAAGGATTTCCAGGCGGAAATGGATATCTTCAACCAGGCTTTCGCGGAAGTGATGATCCAGGGCGATTCTACCGGCCGAGTCTTCGGTTTTCCGATTCCGACCTATTGCATCGACAAGGATTTCGATTGGGACCGAGAATCGTTGAAGCCGGCCTGGGAAATGACGGCTAAATACGGGATCCCCTATTTTTCCAATTTCGTTAATTCGGATATGAAGCGCGATGACGCCCGGTCCATGTGCTGTCGCTTGCGTCTGGATAACCGGGAACTCCGCAAGCGCGGCGGCGGCCTGTTCGGCGCCAATCCGCTGACCGGCTCCATCGGCGTGGTCACCATTAACCTGCCGCGCCTGGGTTACCTGTCCAAGACCAAGGAAGAATTCAAGGCGCGCCTGCTGAAATTGATGGAGCTGGCCAAGGAAAGCTTGGAAATCAAGCGTAAGGTCATCGAGAAATTTACCAACGACCGGCTGTATCCTTATTCGATGTTCTATTTAAGCGACATCAAGGAGCGCTTCGGGTCATATTGGAAGAATCATTTCTCCACCATCGGCATCAACGGCATGAACGAAGCGGCGCTTAACCTGATGGGCAAGGATCTGGCTACGCCGGAAGGCCGGGCCTTCGCGGCGGAAATCTTGGATTTTATGCGGGAGAAGCTGATGGATTTCCAAAACGAGACCAATAGCCTGTACAATCTGGAAGCTACGCCGGCGGAAGGGACGACCTACCGTTTTGCCAAGAAAGACCAGGAGATGTATCCCGGCATCATCTGTGCTAATGCTGAAGCGGTCCAAGGGCAGGGCGTCCCGCCGTATTATACCAACTCCACTCATCTGCACGTCAGTTTCACCGACGATATTTTTACAGCCCTGGATTTGCAGGACGATCTGCAAATCAAGTATACCGGCGGTACGGTTTTGCATGGCTTTATCGGCGAACGCTTGCCGGACGGCGAGACGGCCAAGAAGCTGGTCAAGAAGATCGTCGAGAATTACCGCTTGCCTTATTTCACGATTACTCCGACTTTTTCCGTCTGTCCCAAGCACGGCTATCTGTCTGGCGAGCATAAGTATTGCCCGAAATGCGACGAGGAAATCGGCTATCACGAAGAAGTGCCGGAGGCCAGCCACGCCGGCCAAACCGCGGCAGACGGCCAAGCGGCCAGTTAATTTGTAATTTAATCGTTTATTATTTATAATGTAAAAATATGAGCCCGATCAAGACTTCACGGCAGGAATGCCTGGTCTACAGCCGCGTCGTCGGCTGGCTGACGCCGACCAAGAACTGGAATCTCGGCAAGCAAAGCGAATACGTCGATCGCAAGACTTACCAGTCTAACAACTAAGCGCAGTTAATTTTATGATTATCGGTGGTTTAGAGAAGCTAACTCTTCTAGACTACCCCGACCACCTAGCGGCCATCATCTTTACCCAAGGTTGCAACTTCCGATGCCACTTCTGCTATAACCCCTTGCTTGTCCTGCCCCGTCAGGGAAAGGACGAAAATAAAAAAGAAAAAGGTTTTTCCCCGCTTTCCCCGCAGAACCTTTTTCTTTTTTTAGCGGAACGCTTCGGCCGTTTGGAAGGAGTAGTCATTACCGGCGGCGAGCCGACCCTGCATCCGGATCTGCCGGATTTCATCAGGCAGATCAAGGACATCGGCTATCTCGTCAAGCTGGATACTAACGGCACTAATCCGCGAATGTTGCGGCAGCTTATCGCTGACCGTCTGATTGATTATGTCGCTATGGACCTGAAGGCGCCGGCGGATAAATACGAGGCTGTCGTCGGCGTGCCGGTTAACTGGGAAAATTTGCAAAAAAGTGTTAAAATCATAATGTCCAGCGGCCTGCCTTATGAATTTCGGACCACGGTCGTGCCCAGCCTCTTGGCGAAGGAAGATTTTGCCAAGATGGGAAAGATGATCAAGCGCGCCAAGAAGTGGTATTTGCAGAATTTCAAGTCCGATACCGATCTGGTGGACCGGAAATATCAGGCCCGCCAAGCGTATACCAGCAGGGAGATGGCTGAATTCGCGGCTATTGGCCGCGGCTATGTCCAATTATGCGAGGTCCGCGGTTAAGCGTTTTTTTATGAAAGACATCGCGGTTTTTGCCCAGACAACCTACCGCAACGAATCCAAGAGATTCGGTATTAAGACTGACGACCGGCGCCGCCATATGTATTTGATTGGCAAAACTGGCATGGGTAAGTCCACTATTCTGGAAAATATGATCGTGGACGACATTCGGGCCGGCCACGGCGTGGCCGTCGTCGATCCGCACGGCGACCTGGCAGAAAAAGTCATCGAATTCATCCCGAACGAGCGCATCAACGATGTCGTTTATTTCAACCCTTCGGACATCAATTATCCGATCGCCTTTAACGTCGTCGAACAGGTAGAGCCGCATCTCAGGCATCTGGTCGCCTCCGGCCTGATCGGCGTTTTCCAGAAGCTGTGGGCGGATTCTTGGGGGCCGCGCCTGGAATATATCTTGCGTAACGCTATTCTGGCCATTTTGGATTTTCCCGGCTCCACGCTCATGGGCGTCGTGCGTATGCTCTCCGACAAGAATTACCGCAAGCGGGTAGTTTCCAACATTAAAGACCCGGTCGTCAAAGCGTTTTGGGAGAAAGAATTTTCCAGCTATGCCGATAAGTTCGCCTCCGAAGCGGTCTCGCCTATCCAGAACAAGGTCGGTCAGTTCCTGTCCAATTCCTTGATGCGCAATATCGTCGGCCAGGTGAAGTCCGCCATTGACATCCGGGAAATCATGGACAACGGCAAAATCATCATCATGAACTTGTCCAAGGGCCGCATCGGCGAGGATAATTCGGCGCTTTTAGGCGCGATGATGATCACCAAGATCCAGCTGGCGGCCATGAGCCGGGTAGACGTGCCGGAAAAGGAACGTCGGGATTTTTATCTTTATATCGACGAATTCCAGAATTTTTCCACGGACAGCTTCGCCAACATCTTATCAGAGGCTCGCAAATACCGCTTGAACCTGATTTTGGCGCACCAGTATATCGAACAGCTGAGCGAGAAGGTCAAGCCGGCGGTCTTCGGCAACGTCGGCACGATGGTCGTGTTCCGGGTCGGCGCCGCCGACGCGGAAGAACTGGTCAAGGAATTCACGCCGACTTTTACGGAAGAAGACCTGGTCAATCTGCCGAAATACGAGATGTATCTGAAATTGATGATCGATGGCATTTCTTCTTCGCCGTTTTCCGCCGCCGGCTTGCCGCCGCTTCGGGAAGAGGAACGGACCGGTAATGTCGAAAAAGTCATTCAGTATTCCCGCGAGAAATACGCTTCGGACCGGGCCTCGGTGGAAGAGAAGATAATGAGCTGGCATGATGATAACGGCGGTTTGACTCCCGGCGAGGCCATGCCGGCCGCGCCGGCCAGACCGGCGAAAGTCGCTCCCGCCGCCGATCAGAACCGTCCGGCCGCCGCTCCCGGGTATCGCCCGGCCGCGAATCAGCCAGCGGCCGCTATTGATTATCCGGCCGCGGCTTCTCGTCCGGCCGCGCCTGGTTATTCCGTTCCCGCGGCCAGCTCTCAGCCCAGACCGCGTCCGTTTAGTCCGGCGCCTAAGACCGCGCCAGCCGCCGGCGCAAGGAACGGTTATCCGGCGATTTGCAGCAGTTGCGGCCGGGAAACCATGACTGTTTTTCAGCCTGACGGCATCCGGCCGGTTTATTGCCGTGACTGCCTGAGCCGAAAGCGGGAAGAAAAGAAACTGGAGCTAGAAGCGCGCAAACAAGCCAAAGACCAGGAACGGCGGACAGTATTGGCTCAGCCGGCCAGCCCGGCGACCCCGACCATTTCTTTGAGCGATTTGAACCGCGTTGCGCCGCGGGATTTTCGCGGCCGGGAAATCAAGCTCAAACCGCCGCTCCGGCCGACGGAAACGCCCGGCCAATCCCAAACCTACGAGGAAAAAGAATTGAAGGAAGGGGAAGAGGTCATTATCACCAATAACAGTTTTTAGCTTTATGTATTTATTTTTTGATACGGAAACCACCGGCTTGCCCCGGAATTATCAAGCGCCGCTTGATGATTTTTTGAATTGGCCCCGCATCGTCCAGATCGCCTGGAGCCTGTATGACGCCGACGGCAACCATTGGGAAAGCCAGAGCTATATCATTCGCCCGGACGGCTTCGTAATTCCGCCGGAGGCGACCAAGATCCACCGGATTTCCCAGGAAAGAGCGCTGGCCGAAGGCGTCGCCCTGCGTTCCGCCTTGGAGCATTTCTTGGCTGACGCCGGGAGCGCGGCGCATCTGGTCGCCCATAATATCGATTTTGACGAGAAGATCGTCGGCGCCGAGCTGCTGCGGGAAAACCTGGCCAACCCCTTGCCGTCTGCCGACAAGATCTGCACGATGAAGAGCAGCGCCCAGTATTGCCGGATCTCCAACGGCCGCGGCAGCTACAAGTGGCCGAATTTGACGGAACTGTATAATTGCTTATTCGCTAAGGGTTTTGCCGAGGCGCATGACGCTATTTATGATGTCAAGGCTTGCGCCGATTGTTTTTTTGAGCTAAAACGGAGAGGTATTGTTTAAATTATGGATCAAACCACTAATTATTTGAAAATCGGCAAGGCGACCGATCTTGCCGGTCGCGATCGCCTGATTTACCGTCTGTTGGAAATCTTTCCGGGCTTCTTATCCTTATCGCTCCTGGTTGTCCTGGCCGTCTTGTCTTATTTCCAACCGGTGCTCGTTGCTTATTTTATCATCGCTTTCGACGTCTATTGGCTGTTACTGGTCATTTATATGGCCATTTTTTTAATCACTTCCTATTACCGTCTGCAAGCCGGCCTGAAGACGGATTGGCGACAGAAATGCGAAGAATTATCCGACGGCCGGGTTGACTTATCTTCGCTCGCGCCGACCGCCCTGGCGCGGCGAGGAGTCTCATTCGGCGATTTATGGCAACTCATCATTTTACCTAACGTCCACGAAGGCGTTGAAATCCTCCGGACCTGCGTCGCTTCTTTGGTCGCGGACGGTTTTCCGACCGACCGCATGATTGTCGCGTTGGCGATAGAAGAGCGGGCCGGCGAAGCCGCCAAGGCTAAGGCGGAAACGATCAGGCAGGAATTCGGCGCTAAATTCGGCTATTTCATCGTTACCGTCCACTCCGATACCATACCCGGCGAATTGAAGGGCAAGGGCGCGAATCAGGCCTGGTCGGCCGGGATAGTCAAGGAAGAAATCATTGATCGGGAAAAACTGGATTATGACAAGATCTTAGTCAGCGTTTTCGATATCGATACCGTGGTTCGGCCGGGTTATTTTTTCGCCCTGGCCTATAAGTTCCTGACCGTCCCCGACCCTTATCGCACCAGCTACCAGCCGGTGCCGGTCTACCATAATAATATCTGGGAGGCGCCGTTCTTTTCCCGCGTCGCTGCTTCGTCCAACACCTTCTGGCAGATGATCATGCAGATCAGGCAGGAGAGCCTGGTGACCTATTCTTCCCATTCCATGACTTGGCGGGCTCTCTTGGATATCGGTTTCTGGTCGACCAAGAACGTTTCGGAAGATTCCCGGATCTTCTGGCATTGCTTGATGCATTACCGCGGCCATTATCGGGTGGAACCGATCTATTTCGAGCTATCCATGGACGTTACCCACGATGAAAGCCTTTGGAAGACCGCTAAAAATCTTTATAAGCAGCAAAGGCGCTGGGCTTGGGGCGGCGAAAACATCCCCTATCTCTTATTCAACGCCGGCAAGCGCTGGCATGAACCGGACCTGGACAAAAGGCGCATCATCGGGCACATCCTGATTCAGATTTACGGCTTTAACGCCTGGGCCACCAATGCTCTGATCATCGCCGTCATCGGCTGGCTGCCGATGCTTTTGGGCGGCGATCGTTTTAACTCCACGGTCTTATCCGGCAATCTGCCCTCAATCACCCAAAATCTGATGAACGTCGCGATGATCGGTTTGATCTTGTCGGCGGTCATTTCCGCCCTGCTGTTGCCGAAAAAGCCGGCCAAATATACATTCTGGAAAAAGATCCTGATGAGCCTGGAATGGCTGGCCGTGCCGGTGACGATCATCATTTTCGGATCGGTCCCGTGTTTGGAGGCTCAAATCCGCCTGATGTTCGGCAAATATATGGGTTTTTGGTGGACGCCGAAACGGCGTTAAGTAATTTTTTCCGGAGGGGGCGGAATTTATGCTATAATGGTAAGCGATGATGAAACAGAGTCGGCACCCCCGAGTGCTCAATCCGGCGACCAGTTCGCCGACGCACGGTTTTTTCTACCGCCTGGTGTCCAGCCAGCGGTTTTTAGCTATTATCGGGCTGGTATTTCTGGTGCTGATCATTTTCCCCCTGGCTAAAACCTATAGCCAGCGGCGCCTGGTTGAACAAGAGATCGCCGATGTCCAAGGCCAGATCGATCACTATGAGAGCCAGAATCAGCAATTGAAAGACTTGATTTCCTATCTGCAATCCGATCAATCCTTGGAAGAGGCGGCCCGGTTGAATTTGAATCTAAAAAAGCCCGGCGAAGGAGTGGTCGTCGTGGAAGATAAACCGGCGAACGTTAATGAGATTGGCGCCGCCTCGGCCGAACCGGCATCAAGCAACCTGGCCAAGTGGTGGCATTATTTCTTTGACTGAGCTTTCTTTAACTGAGCCGAGAAGGGGATTCGGACCCCTGACCTACGCGTTACGAGTGCGTTGCTCTACCAGCTGAGCTATCTCGGCCTTCGGGAGCGGGTGAGCGGAATCGGACCGCCTTCTTCAGCTTGGGAAGCTGACGTAATAACCATTATACGACACCCGCGACAGATACCCGCGTCTTAGCGTAAACATTATAGAATTATTAAATCAATTTAGTCAATCCATCGTCTATGATTCTGAATCGAAAAATATACCTTTATTTAGCCGGCGCGCTGTTTTTTCTCGCGCCCGTCGCGGTCCGGGCAGACGCGCCGGGACTGATGGTCAGCGCGGATCCGGCGGCTTTTACCGCACCGGCCGTCCTAAATACCAATATCGCCACGATTGCGACTTCCAGCCTGCCTTGGGAATGGCAGCCGCTTACTCCGGCCTACGAATATTCTTTTACGACGACCGGACTGTATGATCCGAGTCGGCCGCTGCAATTAAAAGTCAATTACTCGGTTGCCGGCAATTATTATAAGCAGGTTTTCTTTTATGATTCCTTGAGCCAGGTTTGGCGCGCTGTCCCGACCGAGGATTCGCCGGACGGCAGATACGTAACGGCCACGACCGATTCCACATCCGGCCGGCTGATCGTGCTCAGCAACCATGACCTGATGACGGTCGGTACGGCCAGCTGGTATAAGTTCAAGGACGGGCTGTTCGCCGCTTCGCCGGATCTGTCCAAAGGTTCCGTTGTCCGCGTCTATAATCTGGCCAACGGCAAGAGCGTGGACGTGACCATAAACGATTGGGGTCCGGATCGCGGCCGACACCCGGATCGGGTCATCGATCTGGACAAGGTCGCATTCAGCCGCATCGCTTCACCCGCTGACGGCCTGATTTCCGTCCGTTTGGAGCCGCTTAAGATCGTGGTGCCGGAAACCAAGCAGGCGCTGCCGCAGACCACCGGAGAATTGAATCTGACCGCTTCGGCCGCGGTCCTGATGCTGGAAAAAGACGGCCGCGTGCTCTGGGGCAAGAACGAGGATCAAGTTTCGCCTTTAGCCAGCCTAACCAAATTGGTCGCGGCCCGGGTACTGCTCGACACCAAGCCGGATTTGAACCGGGTGGTTACTTATAAGAAAGCGGATCGGGAATATAACGATAAATATTGTCCGCCCGGCGAATCGGCGCAGCTAAAAGTCAAGGACGGCGAAACCATGACCGTCGGCGACCTGCTCTACAGCGCTCTGGTCGGTTCGGCCAACAACGCCGTGGAAACCCTGATTCGGACCAGCGGCCTGAAGCGGGAGGAATTCATCGCCCGGATGAACCGGCTGGTCAAAGATTGGGGCGCGACCGATACTCGCTTCATCGAACCGACCGGTCTGTCGCCGGAGAATGTGAGTTCTCCCTTGAACTATGCTATAATAACTAAAGAAGTCTTCACCAATCCTTTACTCAAAAAGATCAGCACGACTTTGCGCTACACTTTCAAGACCAAGAATACCAAGCAGGCCCATACTTTAACCAATACCAATAAATTATTGCAGACTAATAATTATCCGATTATCGGTTCCAAGACCGGCTATCTGGACGAGGCGGGTTATTGCCTGATGACCCAAGTGGCGACGCCGCGAGGGAATCTGATCGCGGTTAATTTAGGTTCGACGAGCAAAGCCAATAATTTTTTGGACAACGAGCAGCTAATCCGTTTCGGCCAACGCCTCCTGGCGCCTTAGCGATTATAATTGAGAGTTATTATGATTAAACTGGAAAACGTTTCTAAAGCCTATATCAACCGGATTAATATCCTCCGGAACGTCAGCCTGGACGTCGAGCCGGGAGAATTCGTGTCTATCGTCGGGCAGAGCGGCGCCGGCAAGACGACCATTGTCCGTTTGCTGATTGGCGAAGAACGGCCGGATGAAGGCCGGGTCATGGTCGGCGATTGGGATATTACCAGAATCAACCGGCGGGAAGTGCCGTTCCTGCGCCGGCAGATCGGCGTGATCTTTCAGGATTTCAAGCTGTTGCCGAAAAAGACCTTGGAAGAGAATGTCTCCTTCGCCTTGCAGGTTTCCGGCGGCCAGCCGGCCAAGATCAAGAAGATCGTCCCTAGCGTAATGAAAATCGTCGGCCTGGATGACAAGAAAAACCGCTATCCGAATGAGGTTTCCGGCGGCGAACAGCAGCGGGCAGCCATTGCTCGGGCTCTCGTCCATCAGCCGAAGATCCTGTTGGCGGACGAGCCGACCGGCAATTTGGACGCCATTAACGCCAACGAAATCATCGATCTGCTGTTGCGCATCAATAAATTCGGGACGACCGTCATCCTGGTGACGCACAACAAGGATATCGTCAATCGCTTGAACAAGCGGGTCGTCGCCATGGAGCACGGCCAGGTCATCAGCGACCAGGAACACGGCAAATATTTACTCTAGGCCATTAAACGTTTATGCTATTATCCCTATATCGCATCATCAAGTTCAGTTTCCAGGACATCGTCCGCAACATCTGGCTGACCATCGTCACCGTAACCATCCTGCTCCTAGCCCTGTTTTCCATCAACACCCTGATTACCGTGCGCCTCATCAGCGACAGCGCCGTCGCGGCTATTAAAGAGAAGATAGATATCAGCCTATATCTCAAGCCGGACACGGCGGACACGGAAATCCTGTCTCTGAAAGCCAAGATCGCCGATCTGCCGCAGGTTAAAAGCGTGACTTATATCTCCAAGCAGAGCGCCATCGACGCTTTCCGCCAGAAATACCAGAACGACCCGGCGGTTCTGGCAGCCCTGAAGGAATTGGGCCGCAATCCGCTCTCGCCCAGCCTGACGATAATGCCTAAGGATTTCAAAGACACGGAACTCGTTATCAATAATCTCAAGACCTTAGACAGCCCGATCATCGAATCGCGGGATTTTTCCGATAACTCAGTGATCCTGAAGAAAATAGACGGCATCACCAAGCGCGTCAATCAGGTCGGCCTATTCATCATTTCCATCTTCATCCTGACCAGTTTGCTGGTGGTCTATAACGCTATTCGGGTGGCTATTTATACTCATCGCCAGGAAATAGAAATCATGCGCCTGGTCGGAGCCTCGAATTTCTTCATTTACATGCCGTACCTGTTTTCCGCCCTGGTTTACGCCTTGTTCAGCGTGCTGATAATCATTTCCGTATTTTATCCTTTCCTGACCTTGCTCCAGCCTTATCTGGAAGCGTTCTTCACCGGCTATAGCATCAATATCCTGGCTTATTTCGTCGATAATTTCTTCTTCATCTTCGGCGCTCAGTTCGGCGCTATATTACTCATCAATATCCTGGCCAGTCTGTTTGCCGTCCGTAAGTATGCGCGCATCTAAGGAGCGGGATACGGTTGACAATTTGGCCTATTTTTAATAATATCCCAAGGGCGAGGATATTTTATTGTCGCCTAATCTTGCGGGATCGTCTAATGGTAGGACAGCGGCCTTTGGAGCCGTTTATCCTGGTCCGAATCCAGGTCCCGCAGCCATTTGAGCTAGCACGAGGAGTGTGGCGCCAAAATTTATGAGTAAAGTTATTGTCGCTGGCAGTATCAATATGGATATCGTCATCTTGGCTCAGCACCATCCGAAGATTGGTGAAACTGTTTTTGGAGATAGTTTAAAATATTTTTTTGGCGGTAAGGGCGCCAATCAAGCGATAGCCGCCGCCAAGCTTGGCGCCCAGACGCTTATACTTGGCAAAGTGGGTAGTGATACTTTTGGCGAAGAATTAATTTCTAACCTAAAACAGCAAGATATCGAAACCCATGTTTCAGTTGGCGACGGCGCCTCAAGCGGTACGGCTATTATCACTGTAGCCGCCGAGACATCGAATAACACCATAGTAGTTATTCCGGGTGCAAATTTTTTGTTCTCTGAAAAGGATATTCAAAATGTTAATCCGGGGAAAGGCGATATTTTAGTTTCTCAATTTGAAATTCCGGAAGAAACGATTACGGCATTTTTTAAAAAAGGTAGAGTGGTGGGAGCAATTAACATTTTTAACCCCGCTCCTGCCCGAACTATTTCCAGAGATTTATTGGATATTGTAGATATTCTTATCCTTAACGAAACGGAGCTCAGCTATATTTCGAATAGGGTAGTGGATGTTTTTCAAGAAGAATCAATTAGGAAAGCTGTAGAAACGATCTCACGCGGCAATTTATCGGTCGTGGTGACAATCGGCGAAAAAGGAGTGATGGCTTTTAAGGACGGCGCAGTAATAAATATCGCTGGTAAAAAAGTTACAGCCATTGATACGACTGGCGCCGGTGATTGTTTTGTGGGAGCAATAGCGGCTAGTCTAGCGGGCGGCAGCTCTTTTAAAGAGAGTTTGCTATTTGCTAATGTCGCGGCTTCTATTTCTGTCACCCGCGCGGGAGCCGGGTCGTCTATGCCGAGCTTGGATGAAGTCCGGGCCGTAGTTTAGCAACTTGCGTTCACGGAACGTCGTTACGGTATAATGTACATATAAATATAGAATTTTCCTGTAAATGATTTATCTTATCGGTCTAATAACTTATTAATTCAATAAATTATATGGAAAACCCTGAACATTTTAAGGCCCCATTAGGCTTTAAAGAAAAATATCAAATGAAAGCGGATAAGGACGGCTATGTTCCCGTAAGTGCTTTTGCTACCCAGGAACTGGGCCGGCAAGCCAAGAATATAGCTAGCCTGCTTGACGGTGAAGAGGGAACATCCCCGGAAAATAATCTGGGCCAAGGATTGCGTTATCAAGGAGCTTCGGGCAATTATGATACTATGAAGATCCATATAGACGATATCAAAGAATTCATAGAACGAGTGCGGAATCATTATCATGGCTAACACTAAATTACGATCCGGCAGAAATAGCTAAAGCTTATGGTCTAATCGATCGAAATGCCGGGGCAAAACTATAGCTATGTCCGAACCAACCAATGGCAATTACGAAAAAGTCGGTCCGACGGCCTGGGGCGTAGCCTGGCACCGGACTTTTTCGGATATCCAATACGCCAAAGAGATATTCGAAGAACTGGACCGGATAGTCAAGCCGACCGATGCCGCCCAGATCGCGTATATGGATAGCGCGAGGCAGTCGAAGATCGCGCCGCAAATCGAGGCGCGCTATAAGTTGATCGATAAGATGATCGCGGCCAATCCAACCGGCCAAATTTTGGAGCTAGCCGCCGGCTTGGTCGGGCGAGGGTTGGCGATGACGCAGGCCGATCCATCGCTAACTTATGTCGAGCTGGATTTGCCGGAAATGGCCAGGAACAAAAGAGTCTTATTGCAAAATTTGGCCGCCCAGAATGGCATCAAGTGGCCCGGTAATCTATATGTAGAAGACGGCAACGCCCTGGATCAAGATTCGGTAATGGCGGCCACGCGACACTTCGCGCCTAAGCCGGTTACAGTAGTCCATGAGGGGTTGTTGCGTTATTTGAGTTTTGACGAAAAAAGGAAAGTAGCCGATAACATCCGCGCCTTACTAGAAAAATTCGGTGGCGCCTGGATCACTTCTGACATTACTTTGAAACGGCTACTCAAAACTGAGCAAAAGGAAGAAAGAGAAGATAATCGGAAGAGGATATTATTATTTTCTGGAATTGATGTTAATGCCAATAGCTTTGATAACGAGGAAACGGCCACCAAATTTTTTGCTGAATCGGGATTTAGCGTCGAGCG
This sequence comes from Patescibacteria group bacterium, assembly GCA_041651095.1. Lineage (GTDB taxonomy): Bacteria > Patescibacteriota > Patescibacteriia > Patescibacteriales > UBA12465 > UBA12465. The sequence continues at coordinate 70,118 of JBAZJV010000002.1, read as the reverse complement.
GCACAGTTTTATGGAAGTGTTTGATGATTTAGTGTCGCCGCCCAAGATCGATTTGCCGCGGGATCGGGTGGCAGACTTGTTGAAGGATCCGGTGGTTTATGTAATGAGACCAATATGAAAGAAAGATATAATAAAATAGCATTTCGCGGCCGGATACCCGGTGGGGTAGTGCATAATATACCGCCGGATTTACGTCAGGCTTTAGCGGCCGACCAATTAGCTTTGGCGGCCTGGCAGGATATTACGCCCTTAGCGCGCAACGAGTGGATTTGTTGGATTATTTCCGTTAAAAAACCAGAGACCAGACAACAGCACGTCAAAAGAGTATGTTCCGAGCTTAAGGAGGGGCAGCGTCGCCCTTGTTGTTGGCCGGGCTGTCTGCACCGTTAAACTTGGGTTGGCGAAAAATTGTGAAAATATGCTATTTGCCGCGTCTTATATAGAGCCCCGCTTTGTATAGAGAACTTTATATTGTTAATATAATTAACATACATATTGACAATATTTTTTGCAATAGTTATAATAATTATATAAATAATTAAGCTATGATTACTATAATTGAACAGTTAAGAAAAGAGCATGGTTATTCTCAAGATGAATTAGCCAAATTAATTAATGTTTCAAGGCCGTCTTTTAGTGAAATAGAAAAAGGGGAAAAAGATCTTACAGTTTCACAAGCGGAAAAGTTAGCCGATTTTTTAAGTATCTCTTTTACCGATTTTATCGCTAATAGAGTACCGCCAGCACCAGTATTGGTAGTTAAAAAAGAGAAAACTAAAACAAATAAAATGTCGAGCATGCGAATTTCCGTGCCAGAGAAGAATATGAAAAAATTTAAAGAAGTCCTTCTGTATGTTCTTGGGCGGATAGGGGCGAAGCCTAATATAGGCGAGAGCGTCCTTTGTAAGCTTATGTATTTTATTGATTTTGATTTTTATGAAAGATACGAGAAACAATTAATGGGTGCTGTATATATAAAAAATCATCATGGGCCAACCCCCGCGGCGTTTACCAGAATTATCGCAGAGATGGAAGAAAAAGAGGAAATTACCCCTGCCATCAGACAAAGATATAAATATCAACAAAAAAAGTATTTGCCATTACGGAATCCAGACTTGTCTCTTATTACAGCAGAAGAACAAAAGCACATAGATTGGGTTTTGGCTAGATTATCTGATAAAAATGCCAAGGAGATGGAAGAATATTCCCATCGAGATGTGCCTTGGATAACCGCAGAAGAACAGTCTGTCATAGATTACGAAGCCGTTTTCTACCGCACGCCTGATTTTTCGGTTAGAAGTTATGATTGAATATGAAGAGTCAGACGAGTTTAAAAAAGACTTAAAAAAGCTGATGAGAAGATTCCCTTCCTTACCGGATGATTTGGAAACCGTCAAAAAGGCGGTCATTGAATTACGGCACTTAAAAAACATCAATAACATGAGTACTTTTGAAATTCCGGGTTGTGTTTGCAATATGGTCAGCTTCTGGAAAATAAAAAAATTTGCCTGTAAATCATTAAAGGGAAGGGGTAACCAAAGTGGAATAAGAGTAATTTACACCTGGTGTCCATCTACTCAAAAAGTAGTTTGGTTCGAAATATACTATAAAAGCGATAAAGAAAATGAAAATAAAGATAGAATAAAGAATTATTTAGGTAGTGTGCCAAACATTGATAGGCTATAGTGTGTATGGATTATTTTTTCGAAAATTTATTTAATGGTTTAGCTACCATATTTACCGGCTTAGTAGCTTGGCTGGTTTATTTATATAGCAAGAGAGATAAAAAAATTGAGGCCGCAAATATTCTGTTAAATGAAATTTATACTGCAGAAAGAGAAATTAAAAAAATAAAAGAAAGTAAGGCAATAAGTGATTATAGTTATATTTTACCCTCAAATCACTGGAATGAGTTGCAACACCTATTTGTAAAAAATTTTGATAGCAATGAAATCAACAAAATATCCGATTTTTTTAAATCTTGTTCATTGGCAGAGGAATCTATAAAGTTAATAAAATCTTATCTGATTACAGCGATGGATCAAAAATCGCGCGTAGCGCAGAATCACATCTTTGATTGGGCGGAAAAGGCTAACGGTGATGAAAAAAATTATAACTCACTGAAAGAAGGTGTATTGAATATTATTCATAAAGAAGAGTATTATTTTATGCCAAATGCCCCAAAACAGCAGTTATTCGACTATTTACAAAATATTAGCAAACTGTCAGTTGGCTCTGTGGGTATAAAGATCAAAAACATAAGAGATTCGAGGTGGTATAAAATTAAAGTATAATAGTGATTAAATTTCTTAATAAAATAGTACCATTTTGAGAATTTTATACTAGATAAAAGTTGTGTTTGTAGGCCCTTTCGGCCTATTTTTTATTCAACTCATCGATATCGCTTTGGTATTTATCTGCCATGGCGACGACGTTGTCGCCGTAGAAACGGTAGGCGGTATTGGCCGAGCCAGAGAAATAGCGCATCGCCGCCGCCCATTCGCCGCTCGGCGTGGCTCCGCCGTCGGCTTTGAGCTTGATGGCGGCCGCCAAAAAGGCATCGCGGATATCCCAGGGATTGGCAGCTTGGCCGGTAATCGCCTTGACCTTATCGCGATAGCCTAGCCAGGTGGAGGGAATGAATTGGGCCGGGCCCATGGCGCCGCCCCAGCCGACTTGATCGCCGTTCTTATCGCGCATCGGACAGGAGACCGGCGTGGTGTCGATATTCTTACCTAACTCACCGGTTATTTTTTTGAACGGCTCCTGATCGCGCTCCGGCTTCATCACTACGCGCCAACTTTTGCTGGGCGGATCGCCGGCCCGGTTGCAAGTTCCGACATTGCGGCCCAGATTTGATTCCTGGGTCAGAATAGCCAGCAGGAAAGCCGGCCGGACGCCGGTCTGGCTAGAGGCCCAGGTGGCGATTTGCACGGCTTCGCCGAAATTAATTTGTTGGGCGGTGCCGATTAAGCTGTAGATGCGGCCGCGGATAGCGTTAGCCGTTGCTTGATTCTGTTTGATCAGGGATTGGTAATTAGCTTCCTGGCCCTTGGTTTGCCGCAATAAATCATTTTGGTCCTGGAGGTTAGCCGTCAGTTCGGAATTCTGCAGGGAAATGATGTTGAAAAAACTGGCTTGCGCCTGCTGCTCTTCGGCTAAGGACTGCCGGTTATTTTCCAAATCCGCTTTTTCGTCTTGCAATTTCCGGCTCATGGCCGCGATGCCCCGGCTGACATTTTCCAAATCATGCATGCCATTGAAGAAGCCGGCCAGACTGTCGGCCGTCAGCAGCCGGTTGAAGAGCGAAACCTGCCGCTCTTGCCACAGCTTGTTTAAGACCGCGGCCAGCTGATCCTGGGCGGCGGTAACCTGCGCGGCATTCTGGTCTATTTGAGCCTGGATTTGCAGCAGGCTGATAGTAGATTGCTCCAGTTGCAAGGAGCTAGCCTTGATTTTTAGAGTCAGGGAGGCCTGCCTGATTTTCAATTGCTGGATCTTATTGGCTAAGGTATTTTTTTGGAACCGGACTTTACCTAAAGAGGCTTCAGCGGCGGCGATTTCTTGTTCTATTTCTTTAAGCTGCTGTTGTAACTGCAGTCGTTCCTGCTCCCAGCCGGCATTCTGTCCGGTTTGGGCGAAAGCCGTACGATAAATACCCGGTTCGGACAGAGTTAAAGCCAGACTGGCCGCTATTAAAATTAGGGGAATGAATAGCGAAACGCCTTTCTTCATAGGTATTCATTATATCATAGAAATGATGTTGAAAAATAGGAAATTATGATAAAATATAGGTATTAATTACCTAAAATTTGTAAAATTTCCATGCGGCGCGACTATGATACATTACCCCCCGAGATCCGCGAACAAGGCGTGGATTTCCACTGGGATAACCGGAAAATTTGGGCTTTGGACCTGCCGGTTGAAGAAATCGAGACCAGTCTTTTGGAGTGGCAGCTGGATCTGCCCTTTTGGGCGCATGAAGGGGTAAAATACCGGCTTTGCCCTCGCCTGGTTTTAGAAGATCTGGAAGCCTATCCTGATCATAAAGATCGCGTGCTGAGTGCCGACATCCGTTATCCGATAGATATTATTGAGAACCCGGGCGGCCGGCTGGAAATATTGGACGGCGTCCACCGCCTGGTTAGGCTGATGCGAGAGGGACACCGGCGGGTGAAAGTCCGCCGGATTCCCAGGCAATCTATTCCGCTGATAGAAATTTAATCAAAAAACAAGGCAATCCGCCTTGTTTTTTGTGTTTTATGGGGGTATGATTATATTGTCAGTTATTCTAGAAGCGATATTAAATAAGCCCGTTGTATGAAACCTCAAAAAATAAATTTAATTTTTACCCGTGATTTTGATCAATGGATACAGGAAATTATTAGGAATTCCTTGGTTATTGATACTCTCAGAATTTGGGGGCGGGGGCTTTCTGATCAAATCGTCCATTTTGACGGAGCGACTTTCCATTGGTATCGTTTTTATGATGATATGGACAAGCTGAGAAATTTTCTGGTTAGGCAGCCTTTGAGCCATCCGATTTTTTCCCCTAAAGTGCAAAGCGAGTTTTTAAAATTAGTTAAAGAGTTGCGTGCTGCTATCAAAGTGCCGGTAAGCAAGATCAAAAATCAGGCCGCCCATCTGGCTCTTTTGACTAATTTGTTTGAGCGGATGTACCCTTATTATCCTCTGGGCATTTTCATCGCCGGACCTTGGCGGGAAGACTTTTTGAAAATACACGGAGTCAAAGGCAAGCCAGTCCTCAAGTTGTTAATGCATAGCCGTGAGCAAAGCGAGGGTCTCTTGAAGCTGGTTGGTTTATATCTGCGCGCCTGGCTGGGGCCGTTATTAAAAAAAGCCAAATACCCCGAGGAATATGTGAGACTGCTTACCGTGCGAGAAATCAAGAATTTTGTCGAGCGCCAAAAATTACCGGCTTTGAGCGTTTTGCATCGCCGGGCCAGAGGTTACATTTATAGCGATGGCAAAATAGGCCGTGATACAAGTTTTGCTAAATTTCTCACTCGCCGTCGGCTGCTGGTCGCTAACGCAGCCCAGATTGATAAGGCGGAGATTATAAAAGGAGTGACGGCTTGCACCGGCGCGGTTGTGACTGGGCGCGTCAAGAAAATATATAATTCTTTCGGAGTCAAAGATTTTAAGACAGGTCAGATTTTAGTAACGCCGATGACCTCGCCGGAATATATTTCAGCTATGAAAAAGGCGGCCGCTATTGTTACCGACGAAGGCGGTCTGACCTGCCATGCCGCCATTGTTGCCCGGGAATTAAAAAAGCCATGTCTCATTGGAACTAAGATTGCGACTAAAGTTTTAAACGATGGTGATCTGGTGGAAGTAGCGGCCGGACGGGGAGTAGTAAAAACAATCAAGCGGGCGGCCGATAGATAAGTGTCGAAATAATATATGTCAGATTTTAGATTCAGTCCGATTAAAAGCGAAGCCGAGTTAAGAAAGGCGATCGAATACACGCATATTGCCTGTTTTCAACTGTGCCAGCTGGCGCTGGGCCGTTATTTGCCGGTCGCCGGCAATATCGGTATTTTTTGTCATGATGATGACGAATTTATTTTTTTAACGGCTTTGCGCGAGAAACTTACTGATCGAAATGATAATTGGAACCAAAAGTATTTCCGCCTGCATGAGTCGATCACCATTCCGGCGCGCGGAGATCTGCCGGAAACGACCTATACTTATCTATATATCCGCCGCCCCGATCCTAAATCGCCGCAAATCGGCGATGTCGACTTTGTTATAGACAGCGAAGAACACCGCAGATTGCAAAGTCTCGCGGAACTTGGCGAAAGAATGAACGGTATCGATCTGCTGTACCGTCCGGACCTGGACATGATCCGGCTATCCCGGCCGGATATTGATGCGCTGCCATATTTGACGACTAAGACCATGGCGGAGAATGTGGCTGCCGCTTTGGAGTAGCGGGTTTTATTATAAGGGAAGTCTAAACACAATAGTCAGATAAATCGTCAGAATCAACTGGCGATTTTTTATTTGACTGATCTAGTAAATTACGTCATATTTTAGCGATATGTTATAATATTAAATATGCCCGATCTAACTAAAAAATATTGTCAAAGATTATCCCTGCAGGCTTGGCGCGCGCGCCCGAAAGATACGATCGCTCTTTTCCCGTCGGTTTATACTGTTGCTTATGCGACCGGCCGGAAATGTAGACATATCTATGGCGCCGGTCTGAAATCGGTGATAGATGTTAGCGACGAGAAAGATCTGGAGGTGGCGATGGAATCCCAAGCCGACTATCTTGAATTCAGTTCCCGGTTGGTAGAAAAATTCCAGCGTCAACCCGGTTATTTAGATCGGCTTATCCGTTGGTCGGAAGGCCAGACTAATGGTTTATATGATTATATAAGTCGCAACCTAGGCCAGCAGATTATCGGTTCATTAAGCAACCAGGAGATCGCCGAACATTATCTGCTTTATGTTCGGAAATATCTAGATTATCATCTTAAAAATACGCCGGCCTGGTGGTTGGGAGCCATTGCTGCCGAAGAAAAATTGAGGCATTATTTGGCAGCCAATTATCCCGAGTTAGACACTGAACAATTGCTGGCGACCATTATTGAACCATTAGAATACCAGAGCGAGAACTTTAAGGAAGAATCGTCGCTTTTAAATATCGCTATTAAGCTCCAAAAATTGCAAATAAAAAAGTTGTCAGCGGCTAAAAATTTGCCGCCTGGTCTCCGTGCCGCCTGGCTCCGTCATCTTCGATCTTATGAATCTCTGCCTTTCGGTTACCGCACCGGAATCGTCTGGGGAGAGAAAGACTTTTTGCGACGGCTAAATGTAATGTTGAAAAATGATCCGGCTCGGCTACGTCAGGCCAAGCGACAAGAAATCAGGGTCAGGATGAAGAGACGCGATCAAGCTTTTCAGCCGTTGTCTTTACCGGTCGGTCTGAAGAACTTGACTTATGCTCTGCGCAAACTTTCTTATCTCCAGGAATTAAAAAAAGTGACTCAGACCAGAAGTCATCCGATTTTGCAATTGGTGGTTAAGCGGGAAATTGGTCGCCGTCTACAATTAGCCGATAAATATCTGGATTATTTGAGCGAAATAGAAATTGCCGATGCCCTACGGTCTGGCCGTTTAGACGGCCGGCTGAGGCAAGATCTGATTGCCAGAGAGAAAGGCTATGTCCTAATTATCAGGAATAAGCGATATTATTGGTTAACCGGTCGGGCGGCTAAACGTTTCATCAGAGTTAACCATCTTTTAGCTAAAGTCGAACGAGCCAGAGAAATCAAGGGCCAGACTGCCTCACCCGGCCTGGTACGCGGCGCGGTCAAGATTTGCCGGCTATCCACGGAGATTGGCAAGCTTAAATCAGGTGATATTTTGGTAACGGCTATGACTACACCTGATTTTGTGCCGGCGATGCGCCGCGCCATAGCAATTGTTACTGATGAAGGCGGCATTACTTCGCATGCGGCGATTGTAGCCCGGGAGTTAGGTAAGCCTTGTATTATCGGAGCCAAAATTGCGGTCAAGGCTTTGCACGACGGAGATCTGGTGGAAGTTGATGCCACTCGGGGTATCATTAAGGTGTTAAAATCTAAATATTAAATTTATGCCCAATCGTGAAGATACCTATAAACTCATGTCAGAGTGGGTCCAGTCTGACAGCTTGCGTAAGCATATGCTCTGCGTGGAAGCGGCCATGCGCGCCTATGCCCAAAAATACGGCGCCGATGCCGAAACCTGGGGTAATTGCGGCTTGATCCACGACTTTGACTATGAGCGCTATCCGACTTATGACTCTGCGGCCAAGTCCGGGCACCCTTATGAAGGCGTTAAAGTCTTGCAGGCGGCCGGTTATCCGGCCGAGATTATCGAAGCAATCTTAGGGCATGCCCAATATACTGGCGTCGCCAGAGAGGGCCAGCTGGCCAAGTGCTTGTTCGCCTGCGACGAACTTTGCGGATTCCTGGTCGCCTGCGCCTATATGCGGCCGGATCGCTTTGCTTCCATGGACGCCAGCACGGTGAAGAAGAAACTCAAAGACAAGAAATTCGCCGCCAAGGTGAGCCGCGCCGATATCGAGCAAGGGATTGCTGAATTAGGCCCAGATCGCGATGAGCATATCGATTTCGTAATCGCGGCGCTGCGGCCGCTGGAGAATCAGCTGTTCGCTTAGCGGCTCCGATCAATTTTAAAAAATAAAAAAGGGAATCTGTTCAGATTCCCTTATTAATCGTGGGTCAGCGATTATTATCTTTCAGAATTGGCAGGAAGATGATGCTGTTATATTCTTTTAAATATCTAGCCATTTCCTGGCTAGTAGATTCATACCAGCTATAGTGCTTCTTGCCGACGCTTTTCAAGTCGCTGATCAGCGCTTGGCGCAGAAGACTGATGTGCTGGTTCAGGGCAGGCATGAATTTGATGAAGTAGTCGGCGCTGGACCAGTATGGATAATTTTCATGCCCGTTGCCGAAGATCCGTAAGATCGGTATGGCTTTACTCATCCAATCCAGCCAGCCTAAAGCCAGAAGGGTTAGACGAACGCCAGATTGTAGTTCGGTCAGCCGCATCTCTAAAACCTTGCCGCTGGATGTCCGGAGTTCGCTCGCTTCCAGGACCTTCCTGATGACCGTCCGCAGCTCGCCGGCTTGGTCATAAACATCTTTCGGAAAGCGATATTTTACATGCGAGTGGATTTCCGCCCAACTGCAGGCAGATTCCCGAAAGACGGGATCGTCGATGATGCTGTTTAAGATCAGGTGCGTCTTTTCCATGTTTTTATCGCCCATCGTGGCGTGCCTGGCGCCATGTATCAACAGGAAAATCTGCGGATGCGTGTAAATGCCATATCTCTCATGGAGTGAAAACACTTGTTCCACGGTAGTACTGCCTTGGTTGGCCAGACAACGATCGCGGGTTTCGACCATGAATTTTTCTATGGCCGCGCAAAATGCCTTGATTATGGATTCCATTTTTTTGGTCCCTCTATATTTAGTTAACGATTATTTTCAAAGTACGACTAATTATCCTATAATTTCTGCCATTTATTGTCAAATTGTCGCCTGGATATTGGCAAATTGGCCGCGGATTTGACCAATACCGATTGATTTTTTACCATTTTAGGCCTAAAATGACGGTATATAGGCCTATTCAAGCTGTTTAAATTATGAGCGTCAGAATCATCTATTTCGTTCACGGCACCACGACCGACAACGAAGCCGGCAGATCCACCGGCTGGGCGCCCGGCGAGCTTTCGGAATTGGGCATCCGCCAGGCTAAGGCTTTGCCGGCGCAGGTCAAAGAACGCGATTTCAGCCCGCTATTCTGTTCCGACCTGAAACGAGCGGTCGATTCGGCCGAACTCGGCTTCAAAGGATTTTATCCGATTATCCCCGATGAGCGGCTCAGAGAAATAAATTACGGCGACCTGACGCAGGCGGATGAGCGCTTAGTCGATTACGCAGCTCATATCAGTGAAGCGTTCCCGCACGGTGAGAGCCTAATGGATGTGGCTAAGCGGCTGAAAAGCTTTTTGGATTTTTTAAAAACCGATTATTCCGGACATTTCGTCGCGGTACTGGCGCATAAGGCGCCGCAGCTGGCTCTGGAAGTGCTAATAAACGGCAAGACCTGGGAGCAGGCGCTGCAGGAGGACTGGCGGAACAAAAAAGCCTGGCAGCCGGGATGGATTTATGAATTACCAGATTGAAAATTAAGAACTTATGTTCGGATCAGCGGGCAGTGCTAATATAATAGCGGGAATATCGCGGCGCTCGGACGGCAATATGACGGTTTACCCGGCGCCGGGCGACGACCAACCGGCCGAGAACCGGCGGAAATTCTTTAGCCGGCTCGGTTGCGTTAATCAGGTGGTGGGCGTGCAGATGGTTCACGGTTCAAAAGTGGCAACAGTAGGCGCTGGCCAGCGCGGTCAGATTTTGTCCGATTACGATGCTTTGATCACTGATGAGCCGCAAGTCGTCCTGAGCCTGACCGTGGCTGATTGCCTGCCGATTTATTTCTATGACCAACGGCGCCAAGCCATTGCCTTGGCACACGCCGGCTGGCGCGGCGTTCTCGCCAACATCAGCCGGGAGGTCGTGAACAAATTTATTGAACTGTATAAGACGGATCCGGGCGATCTGGAAATACACATCGGGCCGCATATCCACATTTGTCATTTCGAGGTTAAGGATGATGTGGCCAATCAATTCGCCGCCTATCCGCAATTTGTCAGCCGGTCAGATAAGATCTTTATCGACCTGGCCGGCGTGGTCAGGGAGCAATTAATGGCCGCTGGAATAAAGGCTGGTAATATCGACATCAGCCAGGAATGTACTCATGATGAAAAAGATCAATATTTTTCCTATCGCCGCGACGGCGGCGAGTTCCGGGTGATGGCGGCTTATCTGGGCCTGAAGCGCCGCCAGCCCAATTAACTCTATGTTCAGCCAGCTGAAAACGGAAAAATTCTGGCGCCGCCTGATCTTTATCGGCCTATTGGCGCTGATTATCATTATCTTTTCCCAACGGGTCCAGTTTACGGCCAGCGACCTGGGCCGGCATCTGGCCAACGGCCAGATCGTATTCCAGGACCACCGCGTCCTCTTCACTAATTTCTATTCCTATACCGAGCCGGACCAGGCTTTCATCAACCACCATTGGCTCTCCGGCGTTATCTTCTATGGCGTCTATCGGCTCGGCGGTTTCGCGGCTCTGTCCGTTTTTAATATCCTGCTTATCCTGGGTGCCTTTATTCTGGCCTTCAATTTTGCCCGCCGCAAGATCGGTTTTTATTTAGCCGGCCTACTATCCCTGCCGGTCATTTTTTTGCTCAGCGAGCGCGTGGAAATCCGGCCGGAAATAATCAGCTATCTGTTCATTATCGTCAGCTGGGTGATAATCGATAAGGTCGGCGAGACTAAAAAATACCGGCATCTCTGGTGGCTGGTGTTACTCTCCGCTTTCTGGGTCAATATCCACATTTATTTTTTCATCGGCTTGGCTCTCCTCGGTTTCAAGGCCGCTGCGGAATTTTTGCCGCCCTTTATTCGGACAGCCGGCGAGTGGCGCGTCCGGCTCATTGCCGGCTGGCAGGCCGCTAAGCCTTGGGCCAGAACCTTAATCTTCGCGGCTTTAGCCGGTTTGCTCAACCCCAATACTTGGCGCGGCCTGATTTATCCTTTTAATATCTTCCGGAACTACGGCTATGAAATAGCCGAGAATAAATCCATTTTCTACCTGCAGAGCCTGATGATCAACCATAATTTTGCGATTTTCAAATGGCTGCTTTTCTTGCTCCTGCTCAGCTTCCTGGTCTATTATTTCAAGAACAAACGCCTGAGCTGGTTCGTTTCGTTTACGGCCTTGTTCTTCGCCGCTTTGGCCCTGTTCGCTTCCCGCAACTTATCTTTATTCGGTTTAGTCGCTTTACTTATAATTAGCCATAACCTGTCCGCCGTTTATCATTACCTGCGAGACGCCCGTCCCGCTCTCCTGTTCGTCTGGCGGCGCCAGCTGCCGCCCTATCTGACCGGACTGACGCTGCTAATCATTATTATCGCCATCCCGTATTTGCTGACCGACTATAATCGTCAGGGCAGTTTCATCAAGACCGAATCGGGTTGGGGGTTAGTAACCGGCAGCATTGATTCAGTAACCTTTTTTAAGGAGCATCGGCTCGCCGGGCCGATCTTCAATAATTACGACCTGGGCAGCGCCTTGGCTTTCTGGCTGTATCCGCAAGAGCGCGTCTTCGTCGACAACCGGCCGGAAGCCTATCGCAATGAGTTTTTTACAGCGGTCTATAAGCCGCTGCAGTCCGATCCGGCGGCCTGGCGGAAATATAGCGCGCAATACCAATTCCAGACGGTCTATTTCGGCTATCACGATTCCACGCCCTGGGCGCAGCAGTTCCTGCGGCGCATATTGCAGGATCCGGACTGGGCTTTAGTTTATTTCGACCGCCAGACCGTTATCTTGGTCAATCAGAAAACCGGCGATCCAGATACGCTTAAGAACGCTATGGATGTCTGGGCTTTCCGGACGAGGTGGCGCGAGCTGGCGCAGCAGTCGGATATCAAGAATAAATTGCAGCTGGCTTATTTAGCTCAGGCTGATGGCCAGCCGGATCTGGCGGCGGAAACTTATCAGGAAATCCTCTTCGCCCAGCCGAACAATCGGCAGGCCTTGGCTGCTTTCGGCTATCTGTATGCGGCCGCGGCGGACGCGGCCAGCCAGCGCCGGGCCATCAGCTATTTGCAGCGGGCGCTTGAAGCCGGTTATCGCCTGCCCGGCGTCTATGACGCCATGGGACTGGCGGCCTGGCAGTTGCGAGATTACCAAAAAGCCGAGGCGGCTTGGCACTCGGCTTTGCGTCTGGATAGCGGCGACGCGTCCGCGCTGTATTATTTGAAACAGATCGATTATCTGCGGTCGCAAGGCAAGCTGCCTTCAGCGGATTAATCTTTCCCGCAGCAAGCTCATAATGGCCAGGAGCCCGTCCCGGGCTCTTATTTTTTTCCCTTCCTGATAGCCGCGGCGGCGGTAGCTAATAGGCGACTCCTTGATGCGGTAGCCGGCTTTGAGTAATTGCGCGGTCAGTTCCGGTTCGACCTCGAAGCGTCGGCCGCTCAGTTTGATTTGGCTCAAGGCGCTGGCCGGTACCAGCTTGAAGCAGGTTTCCATATCGGTCAGCTGGCTGTTGAAGAGCAGATTGGTCAGTCCGGTCAGGAAGCGGTTAGCCAGGTAATGGAAGGTGAGCGGCGGGTATCCCAGGAAGCGGGAGCCGTAGATGACGGTTCGCTCGTCCGCTCCATCCAGCATGGCCGTAAACAGTTTGATGATATCCGATGCCTGATATTCCTGGTCGGCGTCGCAGACAATGAAATAATTCCCCTTGATTTCGCTCAGGCCGCGTTTGACCGCGGCGCCTTTGCCCTGGTTGGTCGGCTGATTGAGCAAGCGGAAATCATATTGCTTGGCCAGTCCTGCCAAGACCGCCGCGGTATTATCGGTTGAACCGTCATTGACCACGATGACCTCCTTATTTATCGGCAGATCAAAAATCGGCGGCAGGGAATCCACGGCCAGGCGGTCTTCATTATAGACGGGAATGATGATTGATAATAATGGATTGGGCATGTGGGGCAGGCTAATGTTTTACCGCCAGCCGCCGGTAGAACAGCTGTTTGGTGAATTCCACGACCAGGAGATAGGCGATGACGATAATGAAGATGAATAAGAAAGCGACCAAAGGCAGCGGCGCGAAGCCGAAAATGGCGCCCAGCCAGGGGCTGACCAGCGCTAGGCTTAGGGCGACGGCGGCCAGGGTAGTAGCCAGCAGGTATTTGCTGGGTTTAGACTGCAGGAAAGGAATTTTCTGGGTGCGGATGATGTAGATGACCAGAACCTGGGTGGCCAGAGATTCCACGAACCAGCCGGCTTGGAAAGCGCCGCCCGAGAGATGCAGCACGCCGTATAGGACGAAGAAAGTCAGGAAATCGAACAGGGAGCTGACCGGGCCGAAGACCAGCATGAATTTCTTGATGAAAGACATGTCCCAGTGCTTGGGCTTTTTCAGGTAATCCGGGTCGACGTTATCCGAGGGTATAGACAGCTGGGAATTGTCATAGAGGAAATTATTGAGCAGGATCTGGCCGGCGGTCATGGGGAAGAAGGGCAGGAACAGGCTGGCGCCGATCATGGAGAACATATTGCCGAAATTGGAACTCAGGCCCATGAGCAAATATTTCATAGTATTGCCGAAAGTCTTGCGGCCCTCGATGACGCCGGCCATGAGTTCGCGCAGGCCTTTCTTGAGCAGAATGATATCGGCGGTTTCCTTGGCCACGTCCACGGCGTTATTGACCGAGATGCCGACATCCGCCGTCTGCAGGGACGGGGCGTCGTTTATGCCGTCGCCCAAATAGCCGACGGTCAAGCCTTTACGCCGCAGTTCCATGATGATCTTCTCTTTCTGCCCCGGGGAGAGGCGGGCGCAAATCGTAGCGTCCTTGGTCTTTTTGTAGACTTCCTCGTCGGTTAGGCGGTTTAGATCCAACTCTTCGCCGCTAATGACCTGGTCCACGGCCAGGCCAAGATCGGCGCAGATCTTCTGGGTGACTAAGGGGCTGTCGCCGGTCAAGATCTTGATCGCCACGCCGTGCTTTTTCATGAAGGCCAGGGTTTCCCGGACGTCGGCTTTGGGCGGGTCGTAGAAGGCCATGAAGCCGCGCAGGCTCAGACCCTGCTCTTCGCTTAAAGTATAATTATCCCGCCGGACCGTAATTTTCTTTTCGGCAATGGCCAGGACGCGCAGGCCCTGGCGGCTCAGGTCGTCATAGGTCGCTTTCGCCTGCTTGAGGAGCTCCGGCGTGAGCGGCTGCTCGGCTTCGCCGCTGAAATAGCGCGTGCTTATTTTGAAGATCTCTTCCGGCGCGCCTTTGGTCACCAGGGTCAGTCGGCCACCGTGCTCATAGATGATGGACGAGCGTTTGCGGTTGAAGTCATAGGGCAGCTCCTCTATTTTCTGATAGCCCCGGACGTCTATTTTCTTATATTCCAAGATTGCCTGGTCCAGGATGCTCTTGAGGCCGGTTTCGAAATAGCCGTTGAGGTAAGCGGCGGTAAAAACGCTGAGCGAGTCCGCGCCGGAAATATCGATATGCTTGATGACCGTAATGTGGTCTTCAGTCAGGGTGCCGGTCTTATCCGTGCAGAGGACGTCCATGGAGCCGAAAGTAGGAATGGAATTGAGGCGCTTGACCAAAACGCCGTTCTTGGCCATCTTGGTCGCGCCCTTAGCCATATTAATCGACATGATCATGGGCAGGAGTTCCGGAGTCACGCCGACGGCGATGGCGAGCGCGAACAGGAAAGAATCCAGAATGCCTTTATGCATCACGGCGTTAATCAGGAAGATAATGGCGACGATGACGGCGATGACCCGGATAATCAGGAAGCCGAAACTCTTGATGCCTTTTTCAAAAGCGTTCTCGGTGGCGGGCTTGACGATTTTCTGGGCGATCTGGCCGAATTCCGTATGCAGGCCGATGCTGGTCACCAGGAATTCCCCGAAACCGGAAACGACGTTGGTGCCGGAGAAGATCGTGCTGTCGCCGCCGGCCGTCTTTTCCGCGGGCAGGCTTTCGCCGGTCAGGCTGGATTCGTTCAGGAAGAAATCGGTGGCGCTGATAATCTTGCCGTCCGCCGGCACGATGTCGCCGGCGGAGAGGGAAATGATATCGCCGGGCACGAGGTATTTGGTTTCGAGGTCCTGCTTCTGGCCGTCGCGGAGCACGCTAGCGCGAATAGCCAGGCGGCGGGAGATCTTCTCGGCGGCCTTGCTGGACTTATGCTCCTGATAGAAGTTGAGGATGACGCTCAGGAAGATCATGGACAGGATGATGGCCATGCTCCGCAGTTCGCCGGTGAGCCCCGAAATGAGGGCGGCGACAATCAGGATGATGATGAGCGGATCCTTGAAATAGCCGAAAAACAAGAGGACCGGCTGCCGGCGCTTGGCAGCCGAGATCTGGTTATAGCCGAGGGCCTGGGAGCGGCCGATCGCTTCCTGGGTCGTCATCCCTTTCGGGGAGGAGCCGACCAGGGGGTAGAGCTCTTGCAGGCTGAGCGCTTTCAGGTCCGCAGTGGGAACCAGTTTGTAGGGCATATATTAGGCTATAATAGCTTAGGCAAGTATAGGGGTATTATAGCATTTTTTGGGGATTTTAGCCTATTTTATAAGTTCCAATCCTATTATCTCCGCTAAGACAATTTGGTATCGGATAGACCCAGAAGTCCTGTATTTTCGGGGCTTTTTGGTAGCTATTTTTCTGTTACGAATATTTTAAAAAAATGCTATAATACCCCTATAAAGAAAAAAATAAAAATATGGCTAAAAATGAGAGAAAAACTGAAAATATAACCAGGGAACATTTTAAGAAATACACAGCAGAATTAATTATTGAAGAGCAATCATCAGACAATCCTAAAATTAAAAAATTATTATCAACAGCGTCTAAAGCTGGCAATGGAGCTGGTCATCCAGAATTTATAATGCAATTTAGAAATAACCCCGATTTATTGATATTGGTAGAATGCAAAGCGGATATTAAAAAACACGAAAGCTCCACCCTAGATCAATACAGAGATTACGCTGTTGACGGTGCATTATTATACTCAGCATATCTATCGAGGGAATATGATGTATTGTCTATAGCTGTCAGTGGGGAAAATAAAAAAGAACTTAAAATTTCCCACTTTTTACAATTAAAAGGTGAGCAAAAAGCATTGCCAAAGTTTTCTGATAAATTTTTATCTTCACAAGAGTATCTAACTGGCTACATAAAGAGTCCAGAAAAATTCAGACAGGATTACGATAAATTGATAATATTTTCCAAGGATTTAAATGACACGCTACATAGTCATAAAATAGTAGAAAGTGAAAGAGCTTTATTGATAGCTTGTATTTTGATAGCGTTAGAAAACAAAGCATTTGAAGCATCTTATAAAAATTATAGTAAGCCAGAGGACTTGGCCAAATATTTGGTTGATACTGTTGATATGGAGTTTAAAAACGGTGGGATTCAGAAGGAAAAATTAGATGTTATAAGTGGCAGACTCGCCTTTATCAAAACAGATACGTCCTTGTCAAAAAAGGCAAATGTATTAAGAGATATAATTTCTAGCATAAATGAAAATATTAAAGATTTTATTAAAACACATAAGTACATTGATGTTTTAGGCCAATTGTATATAGAATTTTTGCGTTATGCTAATAGTGATAAAGGGCTCGGGATAGTTTTGACACCTCTTCATATTACCGAGTTTATGGCGCGAATTGCCGAGGTTAATAAAGATTCCATTGTATATGATAATTGTGTTGGAACTGGCGGATTTCTTGTTTCGGCAATGAGTATAATGATAGAAGATGCGAAAGATGATTTGCGTAAAATAAAAAATATAAAAAAGAATCAGCTAGTGGGTGTTGAGTATCAGGCGCATATATTTGTTTTGGCTTGTAGCAACATGTTTATTCATCAAGACGGGAAGAGTAATATTTTAAATGGTAGCTGTCTTGATGGTGAGATAATCAAAAAAGTAAAAAAATTTAAACCAACTGCCGGATTACTTAACCCCCCTTATAAATCTGACAAGAAAAAGGATACTGAAGAGTTGGAGTTCGTATTTGATAACTTGGAATGTTTGGTGCAGGGCGGTAAATGCGTTGCTATTGTGCCAATGCAAAGCGCATTAGCTCAATCTGGTCGTATATATGAATGGAAAAAGAAACTTTTAAGTCAGCACACCCTTGAGGCGGTGTTTAGCATGCCTGACGAATTATTTTTTAATTCTGATGTCGGAGTTGTTGCCTGTGTAATGGTTTTTACGGCCAAAAGACCACATCCAGCAGGGAAAAAGACTTATTTTGGCTATTATAAGAAAGATGGTTTTGTAAAAAGAAAAACTAAAGGGCGGATTGATTTATATGAAGAATTTGAAAGAAAAATAAAAAACAAGTGGATAGTTAATTATCAAAACAGAGAAACTATTCCTGGATTCAGTGTAACTAAAGAGATAACAGCAAAAGATGAATGGTGCCCGGAGGCATATATGGAAACAGACTATTCTGGTCTAGTTAGAAAAGATTTTGAAAAAACATTAGTAGAATATTGTTCGTTTCTTCTGTCTAATCAAATGACAAATAATATTCTTTCTAATCCGGTTAACAAAAATAAGTACGAATTGGAAGTAAAAAAATGGAAGAGTTTTTCGTTGGACAAACTTTTTAATATTACTGGCAGTAAAACAACATCAATTCTTGATTTAGAAGAATTTGGTGAAGGGGAATTTCCATTTGTGACTACTCAGGCAACGAATAATGGCATTGCTGGTTTTTATAATTATCATACAGAAGCTGGCAACATATTAACTGTTGATAGTGCTGTTTTGGGATTTTGTGCTTATCAACCGTTTAATTTTTCCGCCAGCGATCACGTAGAAAAATTGTGTCCAAAATTTAAGATGAATAAATATATCGGTTTATTTTTAGCTACCATTATTAATTTGGAACGTTATAGGTATAATTATGGAAGAAAAGCTAGTCAAACTCGCTTAAAAGAAAGGAGTATAAAGTTGCCAGCAAATGGTAAAGACCCTGATTGGAAATTTATTGAAAATTATATAAAATCTCTGCCGTACTCATCTTCAATATAACAACTTTTTATCTTTTAATATAATCCTATTTTTTCAAATTAGCCAGCAACTCCCGTTTTTCAAGGGCATATCCTTCTTTAAGTACATATTTAGCATAAACCAGCATATCGACTGCGGGTTTGGCGTTTTCATTATGACGGGTCGTTTGTTGGATATTTATATAAAACACTCGAATATCCTGGGAGGGGGGGTAATCCCTTTAGAAAATTTTATTTTGATACTAAATTTTTAAATTCGAATATAGCTATAATTGATTATTTCTATGATAAAAAAAATCAAGATACAGAATTATAAACTTTTCCAATTATTTACCCTGGATTTTAATTCAGATTTAAATATTTTAGTTGGCAATAATGAAGTTGGTAAGTCTACAATTCTTGAGGCAATAAATCTAGCCTTAACAAAAAAGATTAATGGGAGGTTCGCAGAAACGGAGCTATCGCCCTACTTGTTTAATAAGGAATGCGTTAATGACTATTTGTCTAATATATACAAAGGGGGGAATCCAGACTTACCAAAAATAATTATTGAGTTATATTTTTCTGAAATTGAAGGAACTGAAATATTGATTGGTAATAATAATTCAGAAAGAGAAGATTGCCCAGGAGTTAAGGTGGAAATTACATTTGATGAAGACTACAGAGATGATTATAGTAAATTACTAGAAAATAGAGCCGAAATTAAGATGATCCCAACAGAATATTATAAAATCTACTGGCACTCATTTGCAAATAAATCCGTAGCTCCAAGAAGTTTTCCTGTAAATACATCTTTCATAGATGCGACATCTATACGTCTGCAAAGCGGAACAGACTATTATTTGCAGAATATAATAAATAGCGGCCTGGAAGCCAGAGAAAAAGTGGCTCTTGCTATTACTTACAGGAGTTTAAAAGAAAAATTTTCTGATGAGCCATCAATAAAGGGCATTAATGACAAACTAACAGAGCGCAAAGGGGTAATCACTGATAAAGACCTCGCGATATCGATTGATATTTCACAAAAAGCAAATTGGGAAACTAACCTGGTGCCTCATTTAGACGGTATCCCGTTTCAGTTAGCCGGCCAAGGAGAACAAAACGCTTTAAAAATAATGTTAGCCTTAGAAAGACAGGCCGATAAATCAGATGTAATTTTAATTGAGGAACCAGAAAATCACCTGTCTTTTTCTTCAATGAATAAACTTATAAGTAAAATAAAAAATAGGTGTGGAGGCAAGCAAATATTTATAACAACCCACAGTGCCTATGTTTTGAATAAGTTGGGGATAGACAAACTTATTTTTATTTATAATAACAACAAAGCCTTTTTAAGAAATTTACCAATTGATACTCAAAATTATTTTAAAAAACTTTCTGGGTACGATACTCTAAGACTAATTTTGGCGAATAAATCAATATTAGTAGAAGGACCGTCTGATGAACTTTTAATTCAGAAAGCATATATCATGAAGTATGGGAAATTGCCAATCGAAGATGGCGTAGATGTTATAAATGTTAGAGGACTTTCTTTCACTAGATTTTTGGATATTGCAAAAGAACTGGGTAAGGATGTAGTTGTTGTTACTGATAATGATCATGATTATCAAAAAAATGTAATTGAAAAATATGAAGCGTATATAGGCACGGGCAGAATAAAAGTATGTTCTAGCGATGACAATAAATTGAATACATTAGAGCCAAATATTGTCGCCTGCAATGATATAGCCGTATTGAATAAAATTTTTGGAACCAAGAAAGATAAAAAAGCACTTGTACAGTATATGGAGAATAATAAAACAGACTGTGCCTTAAAAATATTTGAGAGCGAAGAAAGTATTAATATGCCAGATTATGTCAACGACGCTATCTCATAAAAATAAAATTGTTATTGCAAGCGCTGGATCAGGTAAAACAACATTTATTGTTAATGAGGCATTGAAATTACCCGACAAAAAAATATTAATTACTACTTATACCAATGAAAATTTGGAACAAATTAGAGGATTTTTTATTAAAAAAATTGGCCACGTTCCTAAAAACGTAACCATACTTTCTTGGTACACTTTTCTTTTTCAAGATGGGGTACATCCATATCAAAATATTATTATTGAGCAGCGAATTAATGGAATTATATTCTCCAATTTACCAAATTACGTAAAATATTCAAGAAAAGAACATGCAAAAACTTATTTTGTTTCTGAAAATAATGATATATTCCGAGATAGAGTTTCAGAATTTGTTGTCCATGTAGACGATATGAGCAGTGGTTTAGTAATTCATCGTCTTCAGAAAAATTACGATTTTGTTTTCGTCGATGAGCTGCAGGATTTATCTGGCTATGATTTAAATATTATGGAAAAACTTTTTAATTCCAATATTTTTATAACAGCAGTTGGCGACCCGCGTCAGTCTACGTTTAGCACTAATAACTCTTCAAAGAATAGAAAATTTAAAAGAGGGGGAATTTTTTACTGGGCGAAGGAATTAGAAAAAAAGAAATTAATTTCGTTGGAAGAAAAATGTGAATGTCATCGATGTAATCAAAAAATATGTGATTTTGCTGACGCGTTATTTCCTAATATGCCAAAGACAACGTCAACTAATATTGAGATAACAGGTCACGATGGAATTTTTAACATTGCGGGAAAAGATGTTTTAAGTTATGTAGAAAAGTTTAAACCTGCAATATTAAAATATAGAATAGATTCGGATTCAATGGGTTTGCGCGCTATTAACATTGGCGTTTCAAAAGGGCTTACATATGATAGAGTTTTAATTTTCCCGACAAAACCAATGTTAACATATTTAAGCACTAACGACATTTCAAAGGCTGGCGACATCCCAAAGTTATATGTGGCCGTTACTAGAGCAAAATATAGTGTAGTATTTGTTATAGATTAAAAATATATGGCAAATACAAAAATATTATCGCAGCTAATTGAGCCCTATGTCAGGGAGAGACTGAGAGAAAAAATAGGATGTGAGTTTTATAATAAAGACATAAAATTGAAATTAGTGACTGGGGGAAGCCATAAATTTGATATAGTGTCGCTAGATAAAAATATTATCGGGGATATCAAGTCACATCAGACTAGAGAAAATGGCAGGGCGGGAGTAGGATCGGTAAAATCAATCTATTTTGACATATACATGTTGTCGTTAGTTAAAGCAAAAAGAAAAATATTAGTTTTAACTAATAAAAATTTTTATAATTTTTTTAAAAGAATATCGACTGGTAAAACCCCATTAGATATAGAGATTATGTTAATTGAATTACCAGACGACATAAAAACAAAAGCAAAGACAGTTCATAATATTGCAAGCAAAGAAATAGGAAAAAATAATATAAAATAATATGAATTTTGATAACCTGATAAAAAATTGGCACGCTAAAGCATCGGAAGAAGAATATTTTTCTAAATTTATTTTTGAATATCTAGCTTTTATTGCTTTGCTAAAAAGAAAAATATATATAGATCAAAATGAAGATTGGAAAGCCTTAAGGAAACTCAAAAATGATGAATATGTTAAATCCTTATATATCGAAAAAGTAAAAGATGGCATTTTAAATTCTTCGTGGACAAAAATAAAAAATGAGTTAGATAAATTACCGATAGGCGAAGTGGATCAGAATAGTGATATAGTACATGGTTTGAAATATTGGGATTACTCTAATATTAATGAACGAGGCAAAATAAGAAATTTGGATGACTGGAAAAACATGATTGAATTTTGGCATGTTATCAGAAATAACTTATTTCATGGCAGTAAAAATCCAAATGACAAAAGAGATAACCTTCTAATTAAAAATGGTTATATAACTCTCAACGCTTTAGTCGTTATATTGATGGATGAGAATAAGCTTGGTTAAGATGCCACTTATACATTTATAAAAAATGCTTTTAGTGATGGCAGTGTTACTACAACAGTGACGGCAATAACAAAAATTATGGTAAATAAACCATCATGATTTTCTCCTGGTGGTTATGGGAAAAAGAGAGAAAGCGTTTTAAATAAGTTAACTAGCTTCTTTGAGAGATTTTTTGATATTTCCAGTGAAAAGATGTAAAAGAATCTATCTATTAAAAAACATCTGACTAATACCGATGTTTTTTATTTTTCTAACAGTGTTAGCTTCTTTTTTTAGTACTATTCTGCTTCTAGGGTTTGCTAGTAGTTTTCGTCTCTCAAGTGCGCTTCCTTCTTTAAGCGTATATTTATCATAAACCCGCATGTCGAATGCGGGTTTATAGTTGATTTAGATTAGATATTAGTAGTCCTAGTTATTGATCTTTAGAGCTCTGTTCGCGGCATTTTGAATAGGAATTATAGTGATATTGAGAAATTTGCAATTTTTTTGTAAGCCGATTCTAAGTGCTAGTTTATTGGCTTGTTTGCATAGTTTAATTACATTTTTACCAGTTGTAGAGTTAATTTTTAAAAATAATTTAAATAATGATTGTTGATTATTTAAATCTAAAACTATTTTATTAGTCCTAGCCTCCTTTAGAATTAGGCTATTAGCGGCGGTAATCTTGCCAGATTGTAAATCTTCCAGCCAATCATGTGCATCATCAGATAATTGTTTCGCAGCTAAAAAATTTTTAAAAAATTCTATACATAAATTTACTTTCCTCTGACCTAAATTTAGATAGTATGCTATAGCTATTGGTCCTAATGATAACGCTAATGATTTTTTAGATAGCATTTTTAAATCAGTAAACCCCGGTAATATTTGGGGAATTATAATTTTACCATCATTAAATTTTAATTTTTGTTGCTTTAATTCTAATTTATTTGCCTTTTCTACATTAGTTATTGTTTTTTCAAAAATTTGATAGAATTGCTTCGGTAAATTTAGTTTATAATAACTGGATATAAATTTTATAAAGTAATTATTTGCTATTGGAAGTTGAAACGCATCGCTATCTCCATCTAATATATCATCATATATATTATAAGCTAGCCACCAGTATTTATTAGCTGAAGATAATATTTTAATAAGATTGTTGTCCCTTTTTTCTGTTAAAGCCTCCAAAAATAATTTAGGCCAGTTCGCAATAATGTTTTCTATTTTCATATTTTTATGTTTAAAATAAAAAGCACCTTCTAAGGCGCTTTTTATTTTTTGGCTAGTCTCTCCAAGGAATCCAGTTGCCAACAGCTTGAGCCACAGCTTTGGCCAGTTTTTTTGAAACTTTTTTCATAATTTTTTTATTAAAAAAATTATATAATAATTTTATCATAGTTTATTATATATAACAACCACCTCTCCCCATAAAATCCCCCTCATTTTCCTTTCTTGCCCTTTCTCCTGATCCGCGATAGAATAAGGAAAAGATATGAGCCCGAAATTCTTCAGAATGGCCAAGAAAAACAAGCTTATCGAGTCCCTGCGCCCCAAGGACGAAGATCCTTTTCTAGTGCAGGAAGGCAAGCTGCCTTTTGGCGAACTCAAGGATTCTTTTTACTATGCCGACTGGGCCGAAGGCTCGTACCTGGTCGATACCAGCCACAAGGAAATGGTTACCCGCTCTTTTGATCTGCGCCGTTTGAAATATTTCGCTCTCGCCGCCCTCCTGGCCTTTATCATCCTGGGCGGCCGCGTCTTCTGGCTGCAGGTGACCAAGAACGACTACTACAGCCTGCTTTCCGAAGGCAACCGGCTACGCGCCGAAACCATCGAGCCCAAGCGCGGCATCATCTATACCAGCGACCGGCAACCCTTAGTCCGCAATAAGGCCAACTTCGTGCTCTATTTTAAACCAATAGACCTGCCGCGCGACGAGTTGGCCCGCGATAACCTGCTGCGCCAGATTAGCGGCCTTTTATCCGGCACTTCGACCGTGGCCGTCGCCGCCCGTTTGTCCGCGCCCGGCGCTGCTTCGCCGGTCGACATCGTGGCCGACAACGCGACTTTCTATCAGCTCAAAGACGCGCTCTCCAAAGTAAAAATCGGTTCTCTGGAATCATACCAGCCTTTGTTCGTCGCCGATAATATCGACTACGACCGGGCCATGCTCATCATGCTGCACTTGTCGGAGTGGCCGGGCGTCTATCTGACCAACAAGATTCGGCGGGAATACCTCTTGCCCGTCGCTTCTTCCAGCCCGACCGTGCTCGGCGAAAGCAGCTTTTCCCATATCCTGGGCTATACCGGCAAGATCAGCGACGCCGAATTGCAGACGGCCGGCGCCGACTATTCGCCCATCGATTACGTCGGCAAGATGGGCATTGAGTACGCCTGGGAAAAAGAACTCAAAGGCTCGCCGGGCAAGAAGAATATCGAAGTGGACGCGCTCGGCCGCCAGAAGAAGATAATCAACGAAGTGCCGGCGCGCGATGGCTATAACCTGAAATTGTCGCTCAACGCCGCGCTGCAGCAGAAAGCCGAAGAAGTAACCCAGGCCTATCTGAAGAAAGCGAATCTGCACCGGGCCGCGGTCATCGTGATGAATCCGAATAACGGCGAGATTCTGGCTCTAGTCAGCCTGCCCAGCTATAATAATAATCTGTTCGCCAAAGGCATCAGCCAGGCGGATTACGATAAATTCTTGAACGATCCCGATCATCCCTTGTTCAACCGCGCGGTGAGCGGGGAATTCCCGTCCGGCTCCACCATCAAGCCGATCTTCGCCTCCGGCGCTTTGCAGGACAAGATCATTACGGCCGCGACCACCATGCTTTCGACCGGCGGCCTGCGCATCGGCGAATGGTTCTTCCCGGACTGGAAAGCCGGCGGCCATGGCCTGACCAACGTCAAGACGGCGCTGGCCTGGTCGGTCAACACTTTCTTCTATTATATCGGCGGCGGTTACGGCGATTTCAAAGGCTTGGGCGTGAGCGGCCTGGTAAAATACGCGCGGCTCTTCGGCTTGGGCGAAATCACCGGCGTGGACTTGCCGGGCGAGCGGCCCGGCTTCGTACCAACGGCCGACTGGAAAGAGCAGACCAAGAAAGAACCCTGGTATATCGGCGATACTTACCATTTCGCCATCGGTCAGGGCGACGTCCTGGTCACGCCGCTCCAAGTCGCCAATTACACGACGGCCATCGCTAACGGCGGTACCTTGTATGAGCCGCATCTGGTCAGTGAGATCCTGGCGCCGGATAATTCTCTGGTCCAGGCAGTCCAGCCGAAAGTGCTGCGCCGAAATTTTATTGATCCGGCGAATTTGGAAATCGTGCGTGAAGGCATGCGCGAGACCATTACCTTAGGGAGCGCCCGTTCCTTGAACAGCCTGCCTGTCGCCGTCGCCGGCAAGACCGGCACGGCGCAGTGGTCGACCAAGAAAGGGCCGCACGCCTGGTTCATCGGTTTCGCCCCCTATGACCAGCCGCAAATCGTCATTGCCGTCCTGGTCGAAGAAGGCGTGGAAGGGAGCGCGATTGCCGCGCCCATTGCCAAGGATATTTTAAATTGGTATTTTACTACTCAAGTACCATCTGAAGTGCCGTCAGCTACCTAATATATATGTTCCCGTTACCATTACCAATACATCTTAGCATCCATTTCATCCTGGCGGTTTTAGTCGGCTATCTGGCCGGCAAGCGTTTTAATCAAGTGAAATGGGGAATTATCGGCGGCGTCCTGGGCGGATTCTTCATTGATCTGGATCACGTCTTGGAATATTTGCTGGTCTTCGGCCCGCATTTCAACCCGATCTATTTTTTGGAAGGCCGCCAGTTCCTGACCAGCGACCAGATCCATATCTGGTTCCATGCCTGGGAATACGTGCCGCTGATTCTCTTGGCCGCCTGGCTGTTGCGTTTAAAAAAGGTCGTAGCCGCTTTCCTGGTCGCTTTGACTTTGGGCGGCCTAATCCATATGTTCAGCGATGCTCTGATCAATGAGTATCCGTTGCGGAATTATTCGCTTATTTACCGTTACGAACAGGGCTTCTCGGCCAAGAAGCTCTTAAACCCCAGCCAATACGGCAAATACCAGACCGACCGTTTCTACTATGGTATGTAGTTTTTCCTGATAATAGCTAAAATTATATTATCAGCCGGTTCCTGTTAGCACTCGCTTGACGCGAGTGCTAATTTCGTTTATAATATAGCCATATGATATCAGAGCGTAAAAAATTCTTGCTCGAAACCATTATCAAAGAGTACGTGAAAAGCGCCCAGCCGGTTTCTTCCGGCGTGCTGGTCGACAAGTACAAGCTGGATATTTCTCCGGCAACCGTGCGTAATGAGATGATGGAGCTCGAAGACGAAGGCTATATCTATCAGCCGCATACTTCGGCCGGCCGCGTGCCGACCGAAGCCGCCTATGAATTGTTCCTGGCGGACATCATGGACCAGAAGAAGCGCCGCGACCTCAAGGAGGCGGAGCTGAAAGCCCTGGAGCAGTCGTTCCGGCGCGAGGAGGTGGGCTATAAGCAGACGGCCAAAGCTATTGCGGAACTTTCCGGCGGCGCGGTCTTCTGGGCTTTCCATAAGAACGATTTGTATTATACCGGCCTGGCCAATCTGTTCGCCCAGCCGGAATTCAAACAGGTGGATATCGTCTGTGACGTGTCCGGCGTTATTGACCGGCTGGAAGAGATCATCGATAACGTTTTCGAAGATTTGAACGACGGCGAGCAGGTGCTCATCGGTTCCAAGAATCCGTTCGGCAATTTCCTGAGCGCGGTCCTGGTCAAATACAAGCAGAACAACCAGCACGGCGTTTTCGGCATCCTGGGCCCCCTGCGTATGGACTACGGCCGCAATCTAGCCCTAGCCCAATTCATTAAACAGAAATTTGAATAATATTATGGAAGAAGTAAAAAAATATCCCGAAGCGGTAACCGGGGCCTTAATTTACAACGACCAAAACCAGGTTTTATTGATCAAGAACCCTAAATGGGGAGAATACTGGAGCGTTCCCGGCGGCCACATTGAATTGGGCGAGACCATGGAAGAATCTCTGCGGCGAGAAATTATGGAAGAGACCGGCCTAGAGATTGATAAGGTTGAATTGCTAATGGCGACCGATGGCGTTTATCCGCGTGAATTTGCCAGAAAGAAGCACTTTGTATTTTTGAATTTTTTTGCTCATCTAGCCGGCGGCCAGATTACTTTATCGGACGAAATGACCGAATATATTTGGGTTGAACCGGCAATAGCGCTTAAAGAAATGAATTGTTCCTCTACTATCACTGTTATGTTGGAGGCATTTGCCGGTCGTTTGGAAAATAAGGAGTCTTGGGAAAACAAATATCTGCGCGCCCTGGCCGACTATCAGAATCTCCTGAAACAGACGGCCAAGGACAAGGAAGATTTCGCCAAGTACGCCCTGACCGATTTCCTGCATAACGTCCTGCCGGTCTATGATCATCTGAAACTGGCCATGGCCGGACTCGGCGAAGCGGACAACCAGAATCCCTGGGCCGAGGGCGTACGCCACGTGCTCAAGCAGTTCAAGGATGTACTTAGCCAGCACGGGATAGAAGAAATCGAGACCGTCGGTCAGAAATTTGATCATAATACCATGGACGCCTTGGATGGCAGCGGCGACACGGTCAAGCAGGAAGTTATGCCGGGCTACCGCCTGAATGGCAAGGTGATCCGGCCGGCCAAAGTGGTCGTGGAATGAAGCGGCCGACTAATAATTTTTAAAAAATAAATTTAATTCAGGTGTCCGGACTACCCACTCATTAGAGTTTTAGCCCGGACCGATAAAATCTATGTCACTAATCAAATGGACCCCCTTTTTCCCGGAATTCGACGACATGGACAAAGCGATGGAATCCATGTTGCCGGCTTTGCGGGGTAACCAGTTCGGTTTTACACCCGCGGTGGATATGTATGAAGATAAGGACAATATCATCGTGGAAACCCAGTTAGGCGGCATCGACCCGGATAAGGTCGACATTTCCATCGAGAATAACGTCCTGACCATCAAGGGCGAAAGCGAGAAGAAGAGCGAGGTGGACGAGAAAAACTATTACCGCAAAGAGATCCGCCGCGGTTCCTTCTACCGCTCCATCCCGCTGCCGACCAAGGTCGACGGCGACCAGGCTTCGGCCGAGAGCGGCGACGGCGTGCTGAAGATTACCATTCCGAAAGCGCCGGAAGTGAAACCGAAGACCATTAAGATCGCCAGTAAGAAGAAATAATTGTTGGCTGATAGCTGGTTCCCGCGCGGGAGCCGGCGATCAGCCCGTAATTTTTCGGGTCTAGCTAAACTATAAATAAGTATTAATAAAATCAACCAAATAATATGGCAAAGATTCTAGGCATCGATTTGGGCACGACGAATTCCGCGATGACGATAATGGAAGGCGGGAGCCCTAAAATCATCGAGAACATCGAGGGGAACCGGACGACCCCGTCGGTCGTGGCTATCGCCAAGACCGGCGAACGCATCGTCGGCCAGGCCGCCAAGCGCCAGGCCGTGATCAATCCGGAAAATACCGTTTACGCCGTGAAGCGTTTGATCGGCCGGCATTTTTCCGAAGACGAAGTGCAGCGCGATCTCAAGACCGCGCCCTATAAGATTTTGCAGGCCGGCGAAGGCGTCAAGGTCAAGATGGGCGACAAGGAGTACACGCCGCAGGAAATCTCGGCGATGGTCTTAGCCAAGCTGAAAGCCGATGCCGAAGCCAAGCTGGGCGAGAAGATTACCGAGGCGATCATTACCGTACCCGCTTATTTCAACGATTCGCAGCGCCAAGCGACCAAGGACGCCGGGCAGATCGCCGGTTTGGAAGTGAAGCGCATCATCAATGAGCCGACCGCCGCGGCCTTGGCTTACGGCTTCGACAAGAAGCAGGGCCAGCAGATCGTCGTCTATGATCTGGGCGGCGGCACTTTCGACGTGTCCGTCCTGGACATTTCCGCCGATACCGTGGAAGTCAAGGCGACTAACGGCGATACGCACCTGGGCGGCGAAGATTTTGATCAGCGCGTCATCGCTTGGATTATCGAAGAGTTCAAGAAAGATCAGGGCCTCGATCTGTCTAAGGATACTTTGGCTTTGCAGCGCATCAAGGAAGCGGCCGAGAAGGCGAAAATAGAATTATCCACGGCCCAGGAAACCGAAATCAACCAGCCCTTCATTTCTACCGACGCCAACGGACCGAAACATCTGGTTATGAAATTATCCCGGGCGAAACTGGAAGCTCTGGTCATGGATTTGGTCGACCAGACCATCGAGCCGTGCCGGAAGGCGCTGGCCGATGCCGGTTATACCGTGTCGGATATTGAAGAGGTCGTTCTGGTCGGCGGCATGACTCGCATGCCGCTGGTCCAGCAGAAAGTCAAGGAATTTTTCGGCAAGGAACCGAACCTGAGCGTCAATCCGGACGAGGTCGTCGCTTTGGGCGCGGCGGTCCAGGCGGGCGTGCTGCAGGGCGACGTCAAGGACGTCCTGCTCCTGGATGTCACCCCGCTTACTTTAGGCATCGAGACTTTGGGCGGCGTCGCCACTCCGCTTATCGAGCGCAATACGACTATCCCGACTTCCAAGTCGCAGGTCTTTTCCACGGCGGCCGACGGCCAGACCGCGGTCGAGATCCATATTGTTCAGGGCGAACGCCCGATGGCGCATGACAATAAGACTTTGGGGCATTTCACTCTGGACGGCATTCCGTCCGCGCCGCGCGGCATCCCGCAGATCGAAGTCAAATTCGACATCGACGCTAACGGCATCCTGAATGTTTCCGCGACCGATAAGGCGACCAACAAGCAGCAGAAAATAACCATCACCGCCTCTTCCGGCCTGTCCAAGGACGAGATCGAGAAGATGAAAAAGGAAGCGGAACTACACGCTGAAGAAGATAAGAAGAAAAAGGAGGAAGTGGAAATCAAGAACCAGGCCGATGCCGTCGTCTTCACGATGGAAAAGATGCTTAAGGAAAGCGGCGACAAGATGAAGCCCGAGGACAAGAAAGAACTGGAAGACAAGACGGCCGAGCTTAAGAAGCTCAAGGATACGGCTGGCGCCGACGAACTCAAGAAGAAGATGGAAGAATTGAACGCCATCGCCCAGAAGATCGGTGCCGCCATGTATCAGTCGCAACCGGGAGCTGGCGCCAATGCCCAGTCCGCCGGCGCCAATCCGGGCGCGGGCGCGTCTGAGGCTGGCAGCGAGAAAAAGGACGATAACGTCGTCGAAGGCGAAGTGGAAGAGAAGAAATAACTCGCCGCCGGATTTGTGCCAGCTAGCCGGCAGCCAAAAATATATGCGTTTCGGCGAAAGTTTTCCTCAGGGCGCTGATCCTAAAAATAGGATGGACGTATTGAAGACGGGAAAAGAGCAGTCAGATCCGCCTGCTTATATTAAGTTTGGCCTGGAAATCCGCTCGGCGTTAAAGAGCCAAGTGGAAAAAGAAGGCTGGCCGGCCTTGCCAAATCAGGAAAAAATTAATTCCGCGGCTGATATCTTTGAAACCGCTAAAGACGAGGTCAACCAGACTTGGGAACAATCCGTCCAGGGGCTAATTGAGAATAAATCAGCGGCTTGGCGACAAACTATCAATCCGGACGATCCGGAGACGGACGCGGTGTTGACCCTGTTGAATAATCCGGCAGAGTTCAGCCAGAGTTTTTCTCTGCGCCAATTCGGGGTATTGGAAAGCCTGAGAACCGTTAACCCGGAGGCTTGGCGGACTCTAGTAGTGGCTTCATCAGAAAGGCAATTAGCGTCTATCGCCGTCATGGAACATTGGTTGAAAGATGGCGATCCGCAGATTTTGCGGGCGATTGGCAAGAAGATCGGCCTGAGTCCTGAAGAATTAAAATTATTCGTCGACCTGGCCGCAATGTTAGGTAAGTATATTGATCATGCTTATGTCAAACAGATCGAATTAGCTGATTTGCCCGGAGGCTCAGAAGAAACTAAACTGAATGATGAACCAGGCTCCCAGTATCTCTATGATCTGTATAAGGATCCCAGAAGCGAGGATATTGATATTAAGACCTATACGGAAATATTTCCTTATGAGTGGGATAAGATCCAGTCCCGTCTGGAAGCTTTATCGGCGCGGGTCAAATCGGATAGTGCGGCGGGGCGCTTGCCTGTCGGTTATGTGAGTTTAGCCGACTATTTGCAGCAAGCCGCGCGGGTCTATGGTTCCCAAAGCATCGAGCCGGCAGTTCTAGATAAAGAATGGGACGATCTATATCAGGCCGCTCAAGCGGTAAGTAACGCGGATTGTCCGATCATGATGGTTACTCAGGGCGGTTCTTCGTCTGCCGGAGAGGCCGGCAAGATTGATGCGGAAATCCGTTTAGGCTTGCGGACCAAAGAAACCAAAGAACAAGAAAACGATTTTCAGGCCTTCACGGAAATCGCCCAGAAAATGCTTGATGCCCATAAGCGCAGTTTAGCTAAAGACTATCAGATCCCTAATGTCAGATTAAATTATCAACCTTGGGCATTCGGGCCTAATTTATATTGGATGACCAGAGGCGAATCCAACGAGCATCAAATCCTATCGCATACTAATGCCGTGACGGAAGTCGCTACGGCTAAAGAGGTCCCCTTGCTGGGCAAGATGTTTAAGACGGAACATATAGAAGAATCGGCCTATGCTCGGGCGGCTGAAGTCGGGACGGTCCTGCATGAGATCAGCCACAATGTCTTGGATCAGGAAGATAAAAAGGTGGGGAAAAGGGTCGGCCAGAGCTTTGAAGCGGAAATCTTAGAGGAGTTAAAAGCGGAAACGCTCGATATTAGAATATTACTAGAGGCCGCTCAAAGAGGGGTTTTGCCGGCCGGCGTCGACATGAAGAGCCAGTTGCTGGCGAAATTAGGCACCAACCTAGACTATCTAAAAAATAAATCTGATAAAAAAGCCAGCACCGGCGAGCCATATTATATTTGCGGTACTGCTATCTTTAGTCGTTTATTGGAAAAAGGTTTGATTAAAAAAGGAAATTCTAGTTGGTCTATCGGTGATATTGATGATTGCCTTAAGGAAATTGCTGCCATTAGCGATCAGGTATTATCATTTTATCTGGATAATAATAGCAAGCCGGCGGATGTTAAAAATTATATCAGAGACTTGAGAGCCAAAGGGCAAAGCCCCTTAATTAAAGATCTCGTTAACAATTTATAATATGTCTGACGGGGGTAAGAGTTTAATTTTTCCGCCTCCGTTTCTTTGCGCCTGGTATATCCGAAAGATTCTGGAACAGACGCATCGGGTGATTCGGGCCGGTGTTCCGGTCAAAGGCTATTTCCATTGGTCGCTCCTAGATAATTTCGAATGGGCCATGGGTTTTCATCCCCGTTTCGGACTATATGAAGTCAATTATCAAAATTATGAGCGTCAAGCCCGGCCGTCGGCCCGTTTCTACGCCGACATCTGCGCGCATAACCGCCTTTAATTATGTCTAAAGATTATTACGATATCCTGGGCGTCAAGAAGACTGCCACGCCGGATGAGATCAAGAGCGCTTTCCGCAAGAAAGCGCATGAGCATCATCCGGACAAAGGCGGCGACGCCGAGAAATTCAAGGAGCTTAACGAGGCTTATCAGGTTTTAGGCAACGCGGACAAACGCCGGCAATACGACCAGTTCGGTCCGGCTTTCCAGCACGGCCAAGCCGGCGGTTACGGTAATGCCGGCGGCTTTTCCGGTTTCTCCGGCTTCCAGAACGGCGCCGGCATGAATTTCGATTTTGAAGACTTAGGCGATATGTTCGGTGGCTTCGGCGATATCTTCGGTTTCGGCGGTTCGCGCGGCGGCGCCAAGCGCCAGAGCCGGGGCCGCGACCTGGAGATGTCGCTGGCCATAGATTTCTTGGAAGCGGCTTTCGGCACGGAGCATGAACTTAACTTTCCTAAGAACGCGGTTTGCGAACATTGCCACGGCCAAGGCGCCGAGCCGGGCGCCAAGGTCGAGACCTGCCACACTTGTAATGGTACGGGTCGGGTGGTGCGCGTCCAGCGGACTATCCTGGGCAATATCCAGACCCAGGCGACCTGCACGGCCTGTAGCGGCGAAGGCAAAATTTATAGTCAGAAATGCAGCCGCTGCGGCGGCAGCGGCGTCCATCGCCAGACCGTCAAGCTGAAAGTCCGCATTCCGGCCGGGATCGATAGCGGCGAGTCCATCCGTTTGAGCGGCCAAGGCGAAGCCGGAGAAAAAGGCGCGCCGGCCGGCGATTTGTATCTGCGCGTCAAAGTCAATCCGCATAAGAAATTCGTCCGGGACGGCTATGACATCAGAACCGAAGAAACCATCAGCTTACAGCAGGCGATTTTGGGCGACAAGGTCGAAGTGGAAACGATTCACGGCTCCCTGAAATTAAAAATTCCCGAAGGCACCCAGTCGGGCACGGTCTTCAAGTTGAAAGAAAAAGGCATTGCCAAGCTCCAGCACCGCGGCGTCGGTGACCATTTCGTCAAGGTCATCGTGAAGATACCGAGCGGCCTAAATAAGAAGCAGAAGCAGCTGATCTCCGAGCTGGGATTATAGTGGTTTCTGCCGTTATTACCATCTTATTTATTTGTCGTGAAATTAGCCTATGGCCGCGCTTTCGTTGACTTTTCGGCCTAGAATGCTACAATAAAAGAGTATTTATTCATTATAAATATAAAATTATGTGCCAGCATTGCAACTGGTTGATGAAACTGTTCGGCTGCAAATGCAACTGCGAGCAGAAGGATAAAGCCGCTTCAGTTCCGGAAAATCCGGCCGCCGCTCAGCCAACTACCGAGCCGGCGCCCGCTCAACCCCAGAGCCAGGAGAAGGACCAGCAGTAATCAGCGTATTTATAGATAGGCCGCAGGACTCAAAAGGCGCGATTTTCGCGTTTTTTAAGTAGCTGGCGCATCCGTCCCTTATGCCGCCGGCCGCTTTTCCGGTAAATGGCCGCGTTAATGCCAATAGCCGCGTTAATGCTCAGCCGGCCGATAATTAAATTTTTTTACTTTATGCTCATCGATACTCATGCTCACGTTAATTTCGCCGCTTTCAAGAATGACGCCGACGCCGTGATTCGGCGTTCTTTAGACGACAATACCTGGATGGTCTTAGTCGGCGCGGAACTTAAGACTTCCGGCCGCGCCCTGGATTATGCCAATAGATATGAACGGGGCGTCTATGCCGCCGTCGGTTTGCATCCGGTGCATTTGGAGAATAGCCCGGTCGATACCGGCGAAGAAGGGGATAAGGGCTTTATCGCCCGGGCGGAAGATTTTGATTACGACAGCTATGAGAAGCTGGCTAAATTTGAAAAAGTCGTCGCCATCGGCGAGGTCGGCTTAGATTATTACCGCCTGGACCCGACCAAGGATGTCTCCGCCGTCAAGAAGAAACAACAGGAAGTATTCGCTCAGCAGTTGCTCTTGGCGCGCAGCCTGGATTTGCCGGTCATCATTCATTGCCGCCAAGCGCACGACGACCTCCTGGCCATGCTGCAGGATTTCAAGAAGGAATACGCCCGGCTGATTCCAACGGACCGGCCCTGGGGCGTGCTGCATTGTTTCTCGGGCGATGAAGATCTGGCCTGGAAGTATTTCAAGCTCGGCCTGCTGATCTCGTTTACCGGCCTGATCACTTTCAGCCAGCAATGGGATGATCTTATTCGGAAGATTCCCTTGGACAAGCTGATGATTGAGACGGATACTCCCTATATGACTCCGGAACCTTTTCGTGGCCAAAGAAATGAGCCAATATTAGTGCAATATGTCGCTAACCGCATCGCCGACATCCGGGGTATCAAGCCGGAAAAGGTGGCGGAAATGACTACGGCGACCGCCCGGTCTTTTTTCCGAATCTAACCATAAAAAATCGGCCCGGCCGGAAAAACCGGAGGGTTGACATAGAGGTTTTTTTACGCTATAAAAGTTATGGCCTAAAAATATGAAGCACGATTCCTGGGATAGCGCCTTAAGGATAATGGCTAACATTTCCGGTTGGATCGCTTTTCCGGTAATCATCGGGCTCTATTTAGGCAAGTGGCTGGATCAAAAATTTCATACCGATCCCTGGCTGTTCCTGATCACGATCGCTTTCTTTTTTTTCGTTTCGATGTACGGTTTAGTCAGCAGCACCCTGAAAGAAGCCAAGCGTTGGGAGCAGAAAGATCCGGACGCCGGCCAGTCAGCCGACCTTCAAAAGAACCAGAAAAAATAACATGGCAGGAGAAATCATCCATGAGAATACTTTGTTTGCCGAACCGATCGCTCATCTCGGCCATTTTGCCGTGACCAATTCTTTATTGACGGCCGGGCTGGCTTTAGTGATTGTGATCGGCTTGTCCCTGGCTATACGGCGCAGCCTGAAGCAGGTCCCGACCGGCATCCAAAATGTCTTTGAGATGATCGTCGATGGTTTTTTGGGTATTTTCGACGACGTCACCGGCAGCCGGGAACGATCTTTGAAATTTGCGCCGGTCGTCCTGGCGTTTTTCTTTTTCGTGCTCTTCAATAACTGGATGGGCTTGTTGCCGGGCGTCGGTTCCATCGGCCAAATAGTGCAAGAGGGGGAAGAATTGATTTTCGTGCCTTACCTGCGCGGCGCGACCGCCGATATCAATACGACGCTCGCTTTGGCGACGGTCGGCGTGGTTTTAAGCCATATTTTCGGCGTCATTGCCCTGGGTTGGTGGAAATATCTGAACAAGTTCATCAATATCAAGGCTTTCCTGGAAATTCCGAAGAAAATCACCAAGGATCCGATGATCATTTTGGTCAATCCGATCAAGGCTTTCGTCGGCTTAATCGAGGTGGTCGGCGAACTGGCCAAGATCGCCAGCCTGGCTTTCCGTCTATTCGGCAATATTTTTGCCGGCGAAGTCCTCTTGGCCTCCATTTCCGCTATCCTGGCTTTCGGCGCGCCGATTCCGTTCCTGTTCCTAGAAGTCTTGGTCGGCCTGATCCAGGCGACGATTTTCGGCATGTTGGTCCTGACCTATATGACCATAGCGACCAACGCGGAAGAGCATTAATTTAAATAATAATAAATAGTAGCCGGCGCCTCAATAGATTTATTCAGGTTCCGGCTCATAAAAAAATTATGGAAAATGTCATGTTTGCGAAAGCCTTGGCGATCAGCGTCGGCTCGATTATCCCGGCTTTCAGTATCGGTTGGATCGGCTCTAAGGCCATGGAAGCGATCGGCCGCAACCCGGAAGCCGCCGGCAAGATCCTGGTGCCGATGCTGCTCGTTTCCGCCTTCGCCGAAGCCATCGCCATTTACGCCCTGGTTATCGCTTTCAGCATCAAATAATTGAAGCTTGAACGATTGGAGATTAATGGCCATTAATCTTCAATTTTCAATTTTTAATTTTAATCAAGCGTATGGAATCATTAATCGCCACTTTCCACGTCGACCTCGGCCTGTTTGTCGCGCAAGTCGTCAATTTCGCCATCGTTTTTTCCGTCCTGTATTTTTTCGCTTTCAAGCCCTTGGTCAAGGTCATGGCCGAGCGTTCGGCTAAGATCGACAAGAGCCTGAAAGAGGCCGACGAGATCGAAAAACGCCTGGCCGCTTCGGCGGCCGAACGTGAGGAAATAATCGCCGCCGCCAAACAGCAGGCGGAAGCGATCATCGTTGAAGCGGATAAGCAGGGCGAAGCCAAGCGCGGCGAGCTCTTGGCCAAAGCCAAGGCCGATATCGGAGCGGTCATTAACGAGGAGAAAGCCAAGCTGGTCCGGGAAAAGGCGGAAACCCTGAAAGAGATCAAGAAAGAAGTAGCCGATCTGGTCATCGCGGCCGCGGAAAAATTACTGGGCGAAAAGATGAACGGCGAGAAGGACCGGGAATTGATTAAGAAACTGGTCAAATAAATATGAAGATATCCGCCAGACAATATGCCGCCGGTCTGTTCGCCGCCCTGGAAGGCCAGGACGCGGCCGGCGTTAAGAAGGTTTTGAAGAATTTTGTGGAGCGGCTGGCGCGCGACCGAGCTTTGTCGCAAGCGGCGGCGATCATCGCCGCTTTCCAGGAAATCCGGGATCAGGCGTACGGCGAATTGTCGGCGGAACTGGTGAGTGCCAGAGATTTAGGCTCCGCCGGCAAAGAAATGATCATTGATTATCTTAAGGGCCGTACTCGCGCCAAAACAGTTCGCTTAAGCGAGAAGACCGATCCCGGCCTGTTAGGCGGTTTCGTCTTGAGCTATGACAGCCGAGTCTTGGACGGCAGCTTGAGAAGCAGCCTGGCCAGCTTAAAAAATAAAATTAGTAATTAGCTAAAATATTATGTCAACCACCAAGGATTTCATCATTGAACAGCTGAAGGAGGAAATCTCCGGTTTCCAGGCGAAAATCAGCGAACAGTCGGTCGGCCGGGTGCTGAAGGTTTCCGACGGCATCGCCCTGATTTCCGGTTTGTCCGAAGCCATGATGTCGGAAATCTTGACTTTCCAAACCGACTCCGGCGAAGTGGCCGGCGTGGCCTTGAATCTGGAAGAGAGCCAGGTCGGCGCGATCATCCTGGGCGACTATACGGCCATCAAGGAAGGGACGGAGGTCCACGCGACCAAGCGCATCCTGGAAGTGCCGGTCGGCGAAGGCCTGATCGGCCGCGTAGTCAATCCGCTCGGCGAACCGCTGGACGGCAAAGGCAAGGTCTCGACCTCTCAGTTCTACCCGATCGAGAAAATCGCCCCCGGCGTCATTACCCGCGAAGGCGTCCGGCAGCCGGTCCAGACCGGCATCAAAGCCATCGATGCTATGATTCCCATCGGCCGCGGCCAGCGCGAGCTCATCATCGGCGACCGCCAGCTGGGTAAGACCGCCATTGCCATCGATACGATCATCAACCAGCAAGGCCAGAACATGAAGTGCATCTATGTCGCTATCGGCCAGAAAGAATCCAAGGTCGCCAATATCGTCGCCAAATTGACGGAAGCCGGCGCCATGGATTATACCACCGTCGTTTTGGCCGGCGCGTCCACCCCCGCCTCCTTATTATATATTGCGCCTTATGCCGGCTGCGCCATGGCTGAATATTTTTTGGATAAAGGCGAAGACGTCCTGATCATTTATGACGACCTGTCCAAGCACGCCGTATCTTATCGCGAAATTTCCTTGCTGCTCCGCCGCCCGCCGGGCCGCGAAGCTTACCCGGGCGACGTCTTCTACCTGCATTCCCGCTTGTTGGAACGCGCCTGCAAGCTGAACAAAGAATACGGTGGCGGTTCCATTACCGCGCTGCCGATCATCGAGACTCAGGCCGGCGATTTGTCCGCCTATATTCCGACCAACGTCATCTCCATCACCGACGGCCAGATCTTCTTGGAGCCGGATCTGTTCTATAAGGGTAACCGGCCGGCCGTGAACGCCGGTTTGTCCGTCTCCCGCGTCGGTTCTTCCGCCCAGATCAAGGCGATGAAGAAAGTAGCTGGCCAGATGCGTCTGGAAGCGGCCCAGTACCGCGAACTCGCGGCTTTCGCCCAGTTCGGTTCCGATCTGGACGCCGACACCAAGGCCAAGCTGGAACGCGGCCGGCGGCTGTATGAAATCTTCAAGCAGGATCAATACCAGCCTTTGCCGGTTGCCAAGCAGGTCTTGGTCTATTATACCCTGATCAACGGTCTGATGAACGACGTGCCGGTGGAGCGGGTTCGCGAATTCGAAGCCGGCCTGTATAAATATGCCGATCTGCACGACGCCGTCTTGAAAGCGATTAACGACAAGAAGGAGCTCACGCCGGAAATCGAAACGCAGATAAAAGAATTACTTACCGGTTACAAAGGAACTTTAGATTATTTAAGCAAGTAGATGTTATTCTGACGAAATATGGCTAAGACCAAGGAGATATCCCGCCGCATCAAATCCATCACCAGCACCAAGAAAATAACCAAGGCGATGGAAATGGTGGCGGCCGCCAAGATGCGCAAGGCGATAGAAGCCGTCTTAAAGACCCGGACTTACGCGAATTTGAGCTGGGAAACGGTTTTGCATTTGGCGCAACTGGCGACGGACCAGGAGCAGGCGCTTCATCCGCTACTGACGCCGCGCGCCGAAATCAAGAAAGCGGCGGTCATCCTGATTACCTCCAATCGCGGCATGTGCGGCGCTTATAATACGGCGGTCATCGGCAAGGCGGAGGATTCCTTGAAGCGCCATCAGATCGCGACTGACTTCATTTTGGTCGGCAAGAAAGGCGCGGTCGTTCAGCCGCGCGGCCATAACGTGGCGGCGGAATTCGAGAAAAGCGATCTCCTGGCCGATGTCAAAGATATTTACCCGATTATCAGATTGGTGATGGACGGCTATCAGTCCGGCCGGTACGACAAAGTCCTGGTCGCTTATACCGATTTTGTCAACGCCGCCAAGCAGGTGCCGCGCGTCAAGCAGCTGCTGCCGATAGAGATCAGTGCGTCCGATGAATACCTGGGTCTAGTCGGCGAGGGATCAAAAGCGGCTATCAGCCAGGAATTCCTGGCCCGGAAAGCCGAGCAGCACTTAAGCAGCCATGATTTTAAATTTGAATATAAATTCGAACCAAATCCGCGGGCGGTTCTTGATTTCATTATTCCGCGCCTCTTGGAAACCCAGCTGTATCAGGCTTTTCTGGAAGCTAACGCTTCGGAGCATAGCGCCCGGATGACAGCCATGCACCAGGCGACGGAGGCGGCCGAGGATATGGTGAGCGAATTGACCCTATTTTATAATAAAGCGCGCCAGGCCGGCATTACCGCGGAAATCGCGGAGATTTCCGCCGGGGCGAATGCCTTAGCCAATTAAAATAATTTAAAAATATGAAAGAGCTCAAATCAAGCACCGGCATCATCAAGCAGATCATCGGCGTGGTCGTCGACGTCTATTTCGAGGATAAGCTGCCGGAAATCTATAACGCTTTGGCCGTCGAACTGCGCGGCCAGAAGCTGATCTTGGAAGTCGAGCAGCATATCGGCGCCAATATCGTTAGGACGGTCGCCATGGGTTCGACGGACGGGCTGAAGCGCGGCGATACGGCTTTAGACACCGGCGCGCCTATAAGCGTGCCGGTCGGCCAGGAGACCCTGGGCCGCATCTTCGATGTCTTGGGTAATGTGGTCGACGGGGGCGCGGCGGCTAAGACCGATAAGAAATACCCGATCCACCGTCCGGCGCCGGAATTCGTCGATCAGTCCATCAAGACGGAAATCTTGGAAACCGGCATCAAGGTCATCGACCTCATCTGCCCGATCGTCAAAGGCGGCAAAGTCGGCATGTTCGGCGGCGCCGGCGTGGGCAAGACGGTCGTCATCCAGGAGCTCATCCATAATATCGCTTCCGAACACGGCGGTTACTCCGTGTTTGCCGGCGTCGGGGAACGAACCCGCGAAGGCAATGATTTATATCATGAATTCAAAGAGAGCGGCGTGCTCAGCAAGGTGGCCATGGTCTTCGGCCAGATGAATGAACCGCCGGGCGCCCGTGCCCGCGTGGCCCTGGCCGGCTTGGCGATCGCCGAATACTTCCGCGATGAAAAGAATCAGGATGTCTTGTTCTTCGTCGATAACATTTTCCGTTTCACCCAGGCCGGTTCGGAAGTTTCCGCCCTCTTGGGCCGCATGCCGTCGGCCGTCGGCTACCAGCCGACCCTGGCCTCGGAAATGGGCGAACTCCAGGAACGCATCACTTCTACCAAGAACGGTTCTATTACTTCCATTCAGGCGGTTTACGTACCGGCCGACGATCTGACCGATCCGGCGCCGGCTACCACTTTCGGCCACCTGGATTCTACCGTAGTTTTAGCACGTTCCTTGGCGGAATTAGGACTTTATCCGGCCGTT
This sequence comes from Patescibacteria group bacterium, assembly GCA_041651095.1. Taxonomy (GTDB): domain Bacteria; phylum Patescibacteriota; class Patescibacteriia; order Patescibacteriales; family UBA12465; genus UBA12465. The sequence goes on along the minus strand of JBAZJV010000002.1, from coordinate 29,217 downwards.
GATCCGCTGGATTCCTCCTCGATTATCTTGGATCCGAAAGTCGTCGGTCAGGAGCATTATGAAGTCGCCCGCGGCGTCCAGAAGATTTTGCAGCGCTATAAGGATTTGCAGGATATCATCGCTATCTTGGGCATGGAAGAACTGTCGGCTGAAGACAAGGTCATTGTCGCCCGTGCCCGTAAGATCCAGCGCTTCCTGTCGCAGCCTTTCTTCGTCGGTGAGACCTTTACCGGCCGCCCCGGCAAATACGTCAAACTGGCCGACACTATTCGCGGTTTCAAAGAAATCCTAGACGGCAAGCATGATGATAAGTCGGAAGATTTATTCTATATGCGTGGCAGCATCGAGGATGTCGCTGCTTAAAATCCGGGTTTTAGAGTAAAAACAGGTTAATATATTTATGGCCCAGAAGACTATACAATTCGAGATCGTCACGCCGGAGCGCACTGTCCTGCGCGAGGAGGTGCTACAAGTCAGCGTGCCGACGACTACCGGCGAGATCACGGTTTTGCCTGATCATATACCCTTGGTTTCCATCTTAGAGCCGGGCGTTATCGAAGTCCGGCGCCTGAATAACGAACGGGAGATCATGTCCGTATCCGGCGGCTTCATTGAAGTCATGAAAGACAAAGTGGTTATCCTGGCCGATACGGCGGAACGGGCGGACGAACTGGATGAAGCGCGCATCCAGGCGGCGCAGCAGCGGGCGCTAGACCTGAAGCAGAACGCCAAAGCCATAGATGACGTCCAATTCGCTGATGTGACGGCCAAGCTGGAAAAGGAATTGGCCCGTTTACGGGCGGTCAGCCGTTGGCGAAAGCTGAAGAATATTGATAGTATTGACAAAAAATAGAATTCATTATATAATTTAATGTTTTTATGAATAGTACTTTATCAAAACAGAAAAAAGGAACCCACCAAATGAATGGTAAAACCATTACTGAAAAAATCGAATGGTTGCTTGATCTAAACAAGCAGCATTCAGACGAGTTTGTTCGCACCAGACCGTCGCGGCAACTATATCGTGTCAACCATCCCACTGAAATCGCCGCCTTCAAATGCATGGACGGCCGCATTCACATCCCGTTAGTTACCCATACCCCCCTAGGCATCCTCCGCCCCTACCGTAATATCGGTGGCTATTTTGATTTAGGTTGGCCTCTCTTGGGCGAAGATGTGAAAAACTGGGTTGATTACGGCATCTCAAAGGGCCGGAAGTCGTTAATTATTGTCACCTACCACTACTCTAAGGGCGACGGACATCGTGGTTGTGCCGGATTTCATTACGATCGCGACGCTGCTTTCGATTTTACGGTGAAATTCCATAATCAGGTAAATCGTTTTTTCGGTCATAACAATCAGGTAGTCTTCCCGATCGTTATGGGACTGGAAACTGATACCGATTCCTTGGTTTTTCATCCTCAAGATCCGAAAGGTTCGAATATAGTTTATTGTTCCGAAAAGATGTCGGATAAATCTGACTATTTGTCAGGAGTGATCAATGAATTATATCCGGATATGGACAGCGTGGTTAGACAAGACATAATCCCTTTGATCCATGGCAACATTAATCATATTAGGGAGGTTCGGGAGTCTAACCGTGATCTGACCGAAATGCAGCATAACGAATGGGTTTTGGGAGTCGGGCGAGGGTTTGACTGGTTGCACGAACCGAATACCGCGTTGCTAGTCGGACCGTTTGACCCGGATTTATCCAAGCCGATTATTACGGCGATCAGCATCATCGCTGATAATATGAAATCTGGACGGATCAGTGATGACGGATTTTTAGTTCTATCCTCAGCACCCTTTAAACAGAAAGGGGTCGATGAGAATCGGGCTAAAGAAAAGGCTAATTTTTTCCGCTCCTATATCAAGAAGATTTTGGCTGACAATTATCCGGATTTACTGGGTAAAGCTAAATTTATAGCAGTTACGGTAGATGAACACACCCGCCGTATTGAGCAGGTGCCGGAATTGGATTGAAGTCAATCAATAAAATTAAAAAAAGGCTATTTTCAAATAGCCTTTTTAATTTGCCCGGACTTATTTTTCCTTCATCTTTTCCAGGATGCTTCGGCTGTCGTTGACTCCGGCCCAGAGCGGTTCCTCATAATCAAGCCAACCGCCGGCCGGGTGGGGAATCTGGTAATGGACTAATCCGGATTTTCTCTCGACCCGCATCTTGATGGCCCAGAGCGAATGATAGGATAGATTCAGATTGCCCCGTTCGTGCGGGAAGAATAAAGCTAAAGAAGTCGGACGGGTAATGTCAGATTCGCCTTGGTGGCAATCATGGAGATGCTGCCAGACTTTTATCGCGCTGAGGATGGAAACGCCTTCATTAACACGCCGGCGCTGCATATCGATAATCCATTTATAATTCCGAATGCCGACGGCGGTAGCGAGGAGGCGATCCAGCTCTCTTAAAGTTTTTTCGCTGCGCTCTAAATCGTTGAGCCAGAAATTTACCCCGGCCTCCAGAGGGCATTGAGGCAGCAACTCGATGCCGGCCTCTATTAAACGGCGGGCATAGAGGATCGCTTCCGGCGTAATGTTGTCCGGGTGGCTGACATGAACGCTTAACTTAACAGTTATGCCGGTCTGATCGCGGAAATCCGTAAGCAGTTTAATGAATTCTTCATCAAAGCGGAAAGGCAAACCGAGAAACAAAGCGCCGGTACAGATCCGGAAACTACGCAGGTACTTGGCTTTTTGCAGCTCTATTAGCAAAGCTTTCCAGGCTGCGTTACTGAGCATCATCGGTTCGCCGCCGGATATCAGAATATCATAAACTTCCTTATACTGCGGATCGTTATTCCATTGTTCTACCAAACCGACGATTTGTTCCAGGGGCTGCAGCATGAAGATTTCCTCCCGAGAGCCGTCTTTCTTGATCAGGCTCAATGGCTCGTTAAATCTGGTTTGCGGCCCGCGGTAACAGCCATGGCAGCCGATCGGGCAATAGATCCGCCTGGCGCCGCCGCTGATAATCGGCAGGAAAGTGACATATTGAGGTTTGCGGGTGGCTAGATAAAACTTTTTACCGTTTTCTTCCTGTAAAACTAAAGCATGTTCTTGTTGTACGCCGTAAGGATCGGAGGCCAGGATCAAGCCGGGTTGCGGTAAGAATTTTTTAATGCCGTCGGGTTGAAATTGATTAAGCGGCAGGATGCTCAGATCGTAAGATTCCAGCCAGTCCATTAAGGCCGTTTCCTGTCCGGCGTATTCCGGCCGGATAGCCAGCAATTCTTCTACCGAGCTTAGTCGATGCTGCACATGCCATTGCCAATTGCCCCAATCATCTGGTTCAGATAGCGCGGCCGTCGGGTCGGCGACCGGGATATTAATGTTATTTCGGCGGCATAAATTAACGATTTTGGCCGGCAAATTACTTTTCAGCCAGTTGGCGCGGAGATTTAAGCGGTTTTGTTGGTCATGATTTTTCATAGTTTTCATTCCTTTATATTTTAAATTGTTAAAGTGCTTGGTTAATCACGGCGATGTCTTTAATTTCTCGATTAACATTTAATGATATTACAAGTCAAATAATTAGTCTATTTTTTTGTCTACTATTTAAGATAATTTTATAAATATTGACAAATTTTAGCATAAATTATATCATATAATTGTTGTCTAAAAATATGTACGAAAAACAATTAATCCAGGCCGGATTGACAGAAAAGCAGGCTAAAATCTATTTAGCTTGTTTAGAGTTGGGGAAAGCCAAGGTGCCGGAAATTGCCAGGAAATCCGGGATTAAGCGCACGACCGCCTACGGGATCCTGGATGAGCTGGCTGCTTTGGGTCTGGTCAGCCTGTTTTCTAAAGGGAAAATGAAATTTTTCCAGGCTCAGGAGCCGGGCGCTATTTTAGGCATCATAGAAAATCGAAAAAAAGTCATGGAAGCTATTCTGCCGGATTTGAACCATTTACTTGCTTCTTACGGGCTCCGGCCGCGCCTGCAATTTTTTGAAGGCCGCGAGGGAGTCAAAAGAATTTACGAAGACACTTTAAAATGCCGGAGCAAAAAGGTTCAGCAGATTGTCCGGGTTAAAGATTTTATCGAATTCGCCGGTCGGCAGTTTTCCGCCAGCTATATCAAAAGACGAGCGGAAAACAATATTGTTTCCTATGCCCTGCATCCTAAATCCGATGATGTGCATGATGAAGTCTACGGCCAGGAAAGCGATCGGTGGAAGCGCCATGTGCGGTACTTGCCGCCCAATATGTTTTATGCTTCCATGATCATGATTTATGATTTCAAGGTCGCGATGATTTCCACTACCGCGGAGAATTTCGGCTTTATTATTGAAAGCAAGGAATTCTCCAATACCCTGAGATCTTATTTTGATTTTTTGTGGCAACTTGGCTCTAAAGAAGCCGATTAATAGGTATTAAATAAAAAACCCGATTAAATATCGGGTTTTTTATTAGTAACTCAAGTTGATTAGGCCAGGAAGAGCCAGACCAGTATGGCCAGCCCGAAGACGATGCGATACCAGCCGAAGGCGACGAAATCATTTTTTTGAATATAGCGGAGGAAGAAGCGGACGCCGATGATCGCCGTTATGAAAGCCATGACAAAACCGATCAGCCAGACCGATAGGTCGTAGCCGCTGAGCGCCGCTAGCGCCGCCCGGCTCTTGATGAGATCCAAGCCGGTCGCCGCCAGCATGGTCGGGATCGCCAGCAAGAACGAAAACTCCACGATTTCCTGACGTTTGATGCCCAGGCCCAGGCCGCCGATTATCGTCGCGGCCGCCCGCGAGGTGCCGGGGATGATCGCCAGCGATTGGCAGAGGCCGATGACGACCGCCTGTTGATAAGAAATCGTTTGGGGCGGCAAGACAGCCTGATTGTCTGCCAGAGCTGCGGCGACAGTCGTGACTTTACCTGAGAGCCGGCGGGAATAAGATCTTTCAAACCAAATGATCACGATGCCGCCTAGGAACAGAGCCGCGGCGATGATATAGGTATTGTCCAGCAGATAGTCTTTGACGGTCTTATAAAAAGCCAGGCCGATAACTGCCGTAGGCAGGAACGCGGCGATAATCCGGCCGACGAGCTGCCAGCTCGACCAGATCCGTTTCCAGTATAAGACGACGACCGCCAGGATGGCGCCGAGCTGAATGGAGATTTCGAAAGTCTTCAAAAAATCGGAAGAGGGAAGGCGCAGCCATTCGCCGGCAAGGACCAGGTGAGCCGTCGAAGAGATCGGCAGGAATTCGGTCAGGCCTTCTATCAGGCCGAGAATCAGGGCGTGGAATATGTTCATAATTTTTTTTTAACTTATTATTATTGTACTATAAAGTTATCGCTATTACCAAATATGCCGTGGTCGGCTGGGCATAGGAGCCGAATATTCATTAAGGCGGGCATTTAAAGCGCCTTGACAATCTTTTGGCAAAGCTCTAAAATAATAACAGATTTAGCACTCGGACAATTTGAGTGCTAATAAAATTCATTTAATATAAAACAAAAATATGAAACTCAAACCACTGTCTAACAATGTTATCGTCAAAGCTCTTCCCAAGGAGGAGGTGACCAAGTCTGGCATCGTTCTGCCGGATACCATAGACAAGGAAAAGCCGGAACGGGGCGAAGTCGTGGCGGTCGGCACCGGCAAAGTCTTGGATAACGGCCAGGTCGCTAAGATGTCGGTCAAAGTTGGCGATCAGGTCGTCTTCAAGAAATATTCCCCAGATGAAGTCAAAGTCGACGGTGTGGAATATTTAGTTTTAAACGAAAGCGATATTATCGCGATTATTGAATAAATCATTAATTAAGCAAACCCATATGTCCAAACAGATAATTTTTGACGAAAAAGCCCGCCTGTCCCTGAAGAAAGGCGTGGATCAATTGGCTAACGCGGTGAAAGTCACGCTCGGACCGAAAGGCCGCAACGTGGTGATTGCCAAAAGTTATGGTTCCCCGATTATTACCAAAGATGGCGTGACTGTCGCCAAGGAAGTGGAACTCGAAGACAAGTTCGAAAACGTCGGCGCGGAAATCATCAAGGAAGTCGCGGCTAAGACCAATGACGCGGCTGGCGACGGCACGACCACGGCGACCGTCCTGGCTCAGGCCATCATCAACGTCGGCTTGAAGCTGGTCGCGGCCGGCGTCAATCCTATAGAGATCCGCAAAGGCATCGAGAAACGCGTCAGTGAGATCGTTTCCGAGTTGAAGAAAATGTCTAAATTGATCTCGACCAAGGAAGAAATCGCCCAGGTCGCCTCTATTTCCGCCAATGACGCGGAAATCGGCGCTATTATCGCCGAAGCCATGGAGAGCGTGGGCAAGGAAGGCGTGATTACCGTCGAAGAAGGGCAGTCGTTCGGAATCGAAAAAGAAGTGGTGGAAGGCATGCAGTTCGATAAGGGCTATGTTTCGCCCTATATGATTACCAATCAGGATACGATGAAAGCGGAGATGGCCGAGCCTTATATTTTAATCACCGACAAGAAGATCGCTGCCATCCAGGAGATCCTGCCGCTGCTCGAAAAAGTTATCCAGTCCGGCAAAAAAGACATCGTCATCATCGCCGAAGATATCGAAGGCGAAGCGCTGGCGACTTTCGTGGTCAATAAGCTGCGCGGGACTTTTAATGTCCTGGGCATCAAGGCGCCCGGCTTCGGCGACCGGCGCAAAGCCATGCTGGAAGATATCGCGGTGCTGACCGGCGGCCGGGTGATCAGCGAAGAGGTCGGCCTGAAACTGGACAAGGCGGAGCTTTCCGACCTGGGCCAGGCCCGCAAAGTCGTCGCTTCCAAGGATAATACGACTATTGTCGACGGCAAGGGGAACGAAAAAGACATCAAAGCCCGCATTGAGGCGATCAAGAAGGAAAAAGAATTATCCGATTCCGATTTTGATAAAGAAAAACTGCAGGAACGCCTGGCTAAGCTGGGCGGCGGCGTCGCCGTCATCAAAGTCGGCGCGGCTACGGAAACGGAAATGAAAGAGAAGAAATACCGCATCGAGGACGCTTTGAACGCCACTAAGGCGGCGGTTGAAGAAGGCGTGGTGCCGGGCGGCGGCTTGGCCTTAGCAGTCGCTTGCTATGGGCATGATTTCGCCAAATTCGAGAGTGAGTTAAGCGACGGCGCCAACCGTTCCGTCGGCGAAAAGATTATCAATCAGGCGATTTTGGAACCGATCAAGACTATCGCGGCCAATGCCGGCGTGGACGGTTCCTTGATCCTGCAACGGATCATCGAAGAGAACAAAGCGGCGAAAACGGTCAAAGGCTATAATGCCGCGACCGGGGAATTCGTCGATATGGTCAAAGCCGGCATCGTCGATCCGACCAAGGTCGTGCGTTCCGCTCTGGAAAACGCGGCTTCGGCGGCCATGATGTTTTTGACCACCGAAGCGGTAATCACCGACAAGCCGGAGAAGAAGGAAGGCGGCCATAACCATGAGGCGCCGGATTACGGCGGCATGGGAATGATGTAATCTTGGAGTGAAATTTAAGGTAAATAGTAACAAGCCGCCCCGTTCAGGGGCGGCTTTTTGTAATTGACATATTATGGTAATAATGGTAATCTTAACTATTCTCAGTTCTTTACAATTAAATAAGCTCATCGCTGAGAAACCTCTGACCACGGGGATAGTGGTAAATTATTTCCGGGCAAATTAGTCCGGGAGGAGAAAATATCATGAGTACAGCAGAAGAAATTTTAAATGCTTTTAATGCCACCAGTAAATTAGATTTTATCTTTAAACTGGGCGGCATACTGGCGGCAGAAGAAATTCTGGCGGATCGGGCGGCAGTCCGTTTGTTCGAACCGGAATATCCTTATATGCCAATCAGTAAAGTGGGAAATCCGGGATATGACGTTCTGGAAACTCTAAATCAATTCCCTGATGGCCGGATCATGGCCCTGGTGAACAAAGTCGGCGGATTAGCTGCGGCGCAAGACATCTTAGCCGGGAATAAGGTTTGCCGGCTGGAAGCTTCTACGATTAAGTTAGTCGATAAATCCGGTCGTTTTATCCCGCCGATTAATTTAGATATTGATGTTTCGCATGAAGATTATAATATATGTCGCCCCTCTGACAAACCGGTATCTGAGTTTATGAGAATGTCGGATTTTGTGCCTGGTGATGATCAAATTAATTTCGAAACCTTTTCCAGGCGAACCAATAAGATTATTGATCGAATCAAAAGTGACCCTCGTCTAGCCGGTCTATTGTCCCAAAGCCATTTCCAGATCATTCTCCCTAAAGTAGAAGTCCAAGATTGCGGCTTTGTCTTGGAAAATTTTTTTATGCCGTGGCTGGACAAATATTACTTCAAATTTTTTGCCCCGCAACATTTTAACAGCCGTGTCCGGACGCTGATTAAAAATATCGACTTTCGCCGTGATAGTCGATATATCAGGCTATTAGCCGCTATGACCGGTGGGGTGGTGCCGGCTGTTTATTTCCCCTTGGCGCTGCGAGGATTTACCGCTGAAGAGGCTAGGAAATTCATATCGGTTCTGCCTGAAGATATTATCCTTTCCGGGGTCTTCGATGTTTTTGCGGCCGCCATTGGCTATCCCAAGGAATTATTTGATTCTCTTTTACCGGTCGATTTGCTCATGGCAGCTTGTTATTTTAAAGGCGAAGAAGACAGTACTTTCAGCTTGTCGACGAGAAAAGGCGGTTTGGTGTTTGAAAAAGTAGGATTATTTGGAGAAGACACCTTATGCGGCGTGACTTTCATTTAAGCAATATAACGGGAAAACGATCAGAAAATTATTTCTGGCTTTTCCCGTTTTTTATTTGTCCGACCGGAGGTCTTTTGCTATAATATGAGCAGTTAAACACCGCTTATTTTATTTATGATTAAAAGTAAAAAAGTATCTAAGAAACCGGTCGTCGTGGCCGTTTCCGGCTATTTCAACCCGCTCCATATCGGCCATCTGGATATGATCGAGAGGGCTAAAAAGCTGGGCGATAAACTGGTCGCCATCGTCAATAATGATTACCAGGTCAAACTCAAGGGCAGCGTGCCTTTCATGTCCCAGGCCGATCGCTTGAGGATCGTCAAGGCTCTGAAGCATGTCGATGAGGTTTTTTTGTCCATTGATCGGGACAAGAGCGTCCGCCGCTCCCTGGCCAAGCTTAAGCCGCATATTTTCGCCAACGGCGGCGACCGGCACAGCGTCGGCGACGTGCCGGAATATCCGGTCTGCCAGAAATTGGGCATCAAGATGATTGACGGCTTGGGCCGCAAGATAAGAGCCAGTTCGGAAATCATCGCTTCGGCTGCCCGACGCAAGCTAACCCGGCAGAAACAGCTTGCTCGAGCCGGTAAAGCAGGCTAAGCAAATAATATGCGCCGGATTTTTAAATATCTTTTGGTTTTGTCTTTAGCCGCCCTGCTGCTGGCGGGACTGGTTTTAGCTGGATTATTATACCGCCGCCTGCGTCGGCCGCCAGCGCCGGTCATCGTTCCCCGGGCCGAAGAAACCATCCAGATCCCGGAAGGCCGGACCAGCCGCGATATCGGCCAGTATTTCGAACGTTTAGGCAAATGGCAGAGTGAAGAGTTTCTGGAGGTCGCCGGTTTTCCGCAAGTCGATTACCGCCAGGCCAAAGATTTGCCGCCGCTAAAAGACCGGTCTGCGGAATTTGATTTTCTGGCGGATAAGCCGAAATACTATGGCCTGGAAGGCTACTTGTTCCCGGACACTTATCGGATTTATGCCAGCTCGACCGTGCCGGAAGTCATTGATAAGATGCTGGGCAATTTCGGCCAGAAATTGACGCCGCAGCTGAGAGCGGAGATCAAGGCGCAGGGCAAGACTATCTATGAAATCGTGACCATGGCTTCACTCATCGAGAAGGAAGCGCCGCTTGACTATCAGCAGAACGATAACCGCGACGCGCGGATAATTTCCGGCATTTTCTGGGATCGGCTCAAGATCGGCCAGCCCCTGCAATCGGACGCGACCCTGTCTTACATCCTAAACGACAATCAGCCGAGCCATAGCGGCAAAGACTTGGAGGTTGATTCACCGTACAATACTTATCGACATCGCGGCTTGCCGCCCGGCCCGATCTGCAATCCGGGCCTGCTAGCCATCGAGGCGGCCATTTATCCCTTGTCGACGGATTATAATTATTTTTTGACCCCGCCGGATAAGCCAGAGGTCATCTATGCCCGGACCTATGAACAGCATCTGCAGAATAAATATAAATATCTGAAATAAAGTTATGCCCTTGGAAGAGCCGACAATCCTGTCTTCCGAATTGGAGCAATCGGCGCCGGCCGAATTCATTCCCGATAGTCCGGAGCCGCCTTCGCCGCTGAAGAAGCTTCTGATGATCGCCGGTTTTTCGATCGGCGGCCTCTTATTGATCGGCGGCATCTGGTTCGTGACCAGCAAATATGTGCTGACGCCGGCGAGCCCGGAGAATCCGGCGGCGACTTCCACGCCGGCCGCGACTAGCGCGCCGGCCACCCTGCCGAACCTGAACGTCCCGGAAACGGCTACGACTTCGGTCGACACCGCGACTTCTTCCGGACAAGCCGTGGAATATCTCGCTTTCAGCGACTTTTACGAAGCGCCGGATAATTCTTTCAAGTCCCGGTTGAACGATTATGAGCTGCCCCTTAACGTCAAGATAGACGTCATGAACTATTATGACGTTTCCCGCAAACTCGATCTGGATCCCGGCCTGGATAATCTCAATAACTATGGCTTCACGACTATTGCCAATCCCTGGCCGAAAGAAGCGCCGGATTTTTATTCGCTCTATAGCGGCCTGAGCAGCCGCCAGATCCCCTTGGTCATCACCAGCGATTTTTTGATTTACTATTACCAGAATATTTTTAAGAAGACCTTCAAGGACGTGGAGGAAAACGTTTTTTATGACAATCTCTGGGAAATCAGCCGGGAAATGTACAATGTCGCCAAGAATCGCTACGAAAGCCGTCTGGCCGCTATCGGCGACATTAACGATTCCGTCCTGGAAGGCGAACGGCTGGAAATGGCCTTCTTCGCCGTCGCCCTGGAATTATTGAAACCGACCACGGCCCAAGTCGCGGCCAAAGGAGAAGCCAATCCGGCGGGCTTGTTCACCTCGTCGGAAGCCGACCATTTTTATTTCGTGGTGCCGCCTTACCTGCGGGACGATGTCCTGGCCGAAGTCAAGCTGATCCGCGACGGCCGGACCAAGACCAAGTCGCCGGTCACGCTCTATCCGCGTAATTACGCGGAATTCGTCGTGCCGGCCGATTATCTGGCCAACGCCAAATTGAATAATTTCTATCTGACTACCCGCTGGTTGAATTCCGTTTTCCCACTTAATTATAAGGGCAAAGACTGCCCGGATTGTTTATTGGATCAGGCGGATTGGCGCATTAACCTCACGGCCGCCAGCCTGATCGCCCAGGACTTTTCCCGCCTGCCCGAAGTCAAGAACAAATGGGCCAGGATTTATAAGGTGATGTCTTTTTTCAAGGGCTTGCGGGCGCAGCTGGACTATGTTTATTATCGCGACGCTTTAGTCAATCTGTTCGGGGCCGACTATAATCTCGAACAGCTTTTCGACGATCAGAACAAGGAGGCGACGGCCAACCTGGAAAAACTGCGCGTCCGCTTATTAAGCCATGATTTTCCGGCCATTTCCGGCGCTTTGGCCAAAAACGATCCGGCGAACCGAGCGCAGCTCGGCCTCCGGATGCTGGCCGAGCCTTATTGGCCCAACGATTATATTTTCAACCGCCTGGTGGCACCGGCCGTCACGACCTATACCGGCAGCAGCACGCGGCCGGTGAATGCCACCGCCTGCTTGAGCCGTCCGTCCAATGATTACCACCGCTGCAACGGCATCGTTTTGGATGTCATTAACCTGGTTCACCCGGTGGTCGGCGAAGATTATTTTACGGAAAATACTAATTACGTCGGTTATGCCGCCGCCGCCAGAGATTTGCGCCAGGAGCTGGATAAGAGCGGCGTCTGGCACCTGAATAATTATTGGACGACTCTAAGTTTGATCAAGGCCGCTTTGGGTGCGGACAAGAGCCAATTGCCGGCCTTCGCCCGTTCCCAGGCCTGGCCCAGCCGGACTTTGCAGACCGCCGCCGCCGCTTGGATCAACTTGCAGCTGCCGCTGGATAAATTCCTGGTTGCGCCGGTTCAAAAAGGCCAGAGTCTGGATAATCTGGCCCGCTGGAGCGAAAATTCTTATGTCGAACCCAATCTGGCCTTGCTTAATGAATTGCTGGCGAATAATAATATGCTGCTCAAGATGTTCGCCGCTCTGCAGCTGGAGCCGGACGTCCGCCTGGCCTTGCAGGACGTTCGCGGTTTTTCCGATAACCTGGAATCGCTGAAACAGATAGTCGTCAAGGAATTGAGCGGCGTGAAGTTGACAGAAAAGGATAATGAATTCATCGCTGATTTTACCAAGCAATTGCAGGTGGCCGCCTCGCCGGCCGCGGCCAAGCAGCTTTCCATCACTTTGTCCGGCCGCAAGAGCGCCACGCTCCGGGAAGATTTAAGCCATTTGCGACTATTGGTTATCATCCATCAGGAAGGGAATAACAAGGTTTTCTCGGTCGGCCCGGTCTGGGACTATTGGGAGAACCGCTAGCAGCTATAGGCGAAGATATAGACCGCTCCATTGATATCCCACCAGCTGTCCGCCTGGAGCTTGGCTTCGTTGATTATCCGTCCGCTCTGGTGCCAATATTTATTGACGATAAGATAAACGGCAGGCACGCCGGCCAGCCGGCAGGCCCCGTCCAGATTAGCTGGGACGGGGTTTTTATAAACCATATCCAGATAATACTGGTAGAGCGGTCCGCCGGTCGGGATCGGATAAAAATATAAGGGTCCGGCCGCGCTCTCGTAATAATGGTCGAAGCCGAATTCTTGCAGGGCGGCAGCGCTGACCTGCTGGTTGGCCAGGACAACATAGGGTCCGGTCGCCCGGTCCGCTATGGACCGGACGGCGGCCAAGTCATTGGCGCTGGTGCTGTAACCGCGGCTGTTCCAGTATTTGTCGAAGCGGGGGTAAGACAGGTATAAACTAGCCAAAAGGAGGATCAAGCCGCAAGCCAGCCACCAGGCTCGTTCCAGGCGCGGCCGGGTCAGGATGCGCCCGATAAGCGCTCGGCCGGCCTCCGCTAACAGCGGCAGGCAGAAAATCATGACAATGATCGGGAGGCGGTCGGCGTAGGCCGCCTGCTCATAATCGATCAAGTCGTTGAAATTTATCTGCCGGCTAAGCAGATAGGCGGTGATCAGGGCAGTACTCATAAACAACGGCCCGTTGAGCAGCAAGCGGCGCCGCGCCAGTTCTAGACGGCGGGCGAACCAGAAGGCGGCGACAATAGCCGCGATAATCAGCAGGTTATAGTTATGGGCCAGAAAATAAATCAGATTCAATAGCCAGTCTTCTCGGCCGGCCGAACTTGGTTCGGCGATCAGCTGTTGTAACGGCGCGAACCAGGCGGACCAGCCGCTATTGAGATTATTCAGGCTATGGCCGTTGCTCCAAAACAGGGCGCCGGGCAGACCCAGAGCAATGAAAAGCCAGATGCTCCAAGCCAGCGTTTTTTTGCTTCGGGGCGTCAGTTTTTCCCGCCGCCGCTCATAAGCTAGCCAGGTTGCCCAGGCCAGGGCCGGCAAGCCGGTCAAGGGATGTATGGCAACGGTAGCCAGAGCCAGCAAAAAGACCGGCGCGAGCGGCCGGCGGCTCAGTCCGGCTAAGACCGTTAGCATTAGAAACAGATAACCGAGGTTCTGCGGCGTCGTCAGGATGAAGGGAGAAAAGGTCATAGCCAGCAGAAACAGGATGACCAGATAATTAAGGTTACCGGTTCTTGATTCCGTTGTCGCTGTCTGGTCGTCCGAAATCAGGAAGCGGTAGATGGCCGGCGGCAGGAATAGGGCGCTTAATAGCGGCACCAGGACCTGGTTCAGGAAATGGATGGTCAAGCCGCTGAGCCGGCTGATAATGACGATCAGGCCGTACTGGCCCAGATAGTATGGCGGTTTCGGCAGCACCAGCCCCTTGGCGGCGATGAGTTCCATAGTCGCCCGGTGGACGAAGGGATCAAAGCCGTAACCGATTTGATAGACGATGAGAGCGACGGCAAACGACAGGAAATAATGAGCGGATAACAAGAGGATTTTCCAGCGACCTGATTCCTTAAGGAGCAATAACAGGGCGAGCAAGAGGGACGCCAGGCCGTAGAGCCAGAAAAAACCATAATTAACCATTTCCCAGGGCGAAATCAGGGCCCGCTCGGTCCGGGCCGCCAGCAGGATCAGCATCATTGCCAAATAGCTGAGGCCGTAAACGATCAGGATAATCTTGCCGTGCCGGGTGGCGGCCGCCGCTCCGCCGCTTGGCTCATGTTCCGGCCGGCGCCGCCGGCGGTATAAGATAAAAGCGCCGATAATCAAGATCAGGCTGATAATGATGCCCGGCCAGTTCAGGGCGTAGAAATAATAGACGGCCGCTCCGATGACGGCGGTGAGGGCGATTAGGACAAGCAGGTCTTCGCTAAGATTATTCATAATCTTAGCGGGAAAAATTGTGTTTCTGGGCATGATTTAATAATAGCAAATTCTTGCTAAAAGTGGTAATCTTAGATAAGATAATCACGTAATGCCGCTAAACCAATGTTTTGGAAAAAACCACTAAATCTGATTATTGCCAGCTTATTAGCCGTTGTTTTTTTTATTGGTACGGCGAGTTTTAATTATCTGACCCAGGATAGTAATTACGTCAAATGGTCTTCGCCGGACGAAACCGCCAATTATTTTTTTGCCAAGCATTTTGCCCAGACCGGACAGCTGGCCGTTTTTGATCCGGCCAGCGTCATCGGCGACAACCTGTTAATGCCACGCAGCGTGCGGAGCGATGCCGGCCTGATCAAGCCGGTCAGTTTCTTGGGCATTATCTTGGTCTATGGCAGCCTGGGGGCGCTGTTCGGCATCGGCATTATCCCTTACCTGACCCCCTTATTTGCCGCTTTAGGCATTATTTTTTTCTATCTGCTGGTGCGCCGGCTGTTTTCCGAGCGGATCGCTTTGTGGTCAGCCTTCCTTTTAGCCGGTTTCCCGGTCTATATCTATTATACGGCGCGCAGCATGTTCCATAATGTCCTATTTCTGGTTTTCCTGATTGCCGGGCTATATCTGTTCGTGCTCAGCCTGGGACGGCCAGGGCAGGCCCCGGAACGCCAGAAGTTTTTTGTCTGGTTTAGAACCAAATTTTTCTGGCTGGAGAGCGCGGCCGCCTTAGGCGCCGGCCTGCTTTTCGGTTTGGCGCTTATTACCCGCACTTCGGAGTTGCTATGGCTGGCGCCGGTGTTGCTGATCCTCGGACTGTTCTATCTGCGGCGTCTCGGTCTGACCAAGCTGATGCTGATTGTCGCCGGCTTGGCCCTGGCCTTCCTGCCGGTCTTCTATTATAACCAGATCCTGTACGGTTCTTTCTGGCACGGCGGTTATAACGAGATGAACCGTTCGCTGGATGATCTGGCCCGGACCGGCGGCGCGATCTGGCAATTTACCTGGGGCGGCCAATTCCAATATTACCGCCACGCTTTAGGGCAGATTTTCCGGCAGGTCTTCTATTTCGGGTTCAATTATTCGCAGTCTATAGAGATGCTGCGGCATTATGTCTTGGAGATGTTCGCTCCGCTGGTTTACGCCGCGGCCCTGGGCTTGCTCATCTTGATCGTCCAGAATTGCCGCCGTTTCCAGAAGAAATATCTAACCTATATCTTGGCCTGGCTGGCCGCCTCGGCCTTGTTAATTTTCTATTACGGCAGCTGGAAATTCAACGACAATCCGGATCTGACCCGCTTCACCATCGGCAATTCCTATACCCGTTATTGGCTGCCGCTCTATCTCGGTCTAATGCCGCTCGCCGCTTTGGCCATAGTGCGGGTGAGCCGGGCGTGCTTGGCCGTGAGCCGCCGCGGCGCCATTAGGGCGCGGCAAATTTGGGAAACCGGCTTGCAAGCCGTCGCCGTTTTGATCTACCTGATTATCAGCTTGGTTTTCGTATTATACGGTTCAGAAGAGGGGTTGGCTTATCTATACTATAATAATCTGGCGGAAAAGCTTAACGCCGAGCGGGTCTGGAGCCTGACCGAACCGGACGCCATCATCATTACCAGATATTATGACAAGTTCTTTTGGCCGGAACGCCGTGTCATCATGGGGACTATTCCGGACGATGAGATCTTGCGGGCGACGGCTAAACTGATCGAGGCTTATCCGGTCTATTATTATAATTTTTACTTGAACGACGCTGATGTCGCCTATCTGGACGAGCGGAAATTAAATGTCTACGGTCTTAATATGCGCCTGGTGCGCAAGCTGAATGCCAGGTTCGGCCTGTATCGGATTGAGCGGGCGATGATCACGGCGCCGCTTGGCGCGACCAGCACCCCGGCCTATGAAGAAAAAAACCAACCATCAGGACCCGACCTATAATATCATGACGATCGGTTGCCAGATGAACCAGGCGGACAGCGAACGCTTGGCGGCTTTGTTGATTAGCCGCGGCTTCGCGCCCGCCGATATCCAGCAAGCCGGCACGGTCATCCTCAATACCTGCGGCGTTAGGCAGATGGCCGAAGACCGCGTTTATGGCCTGGTCGACCAGATCAAGCGCCGCCATCCCCGGACCAAAGTCGTCATCACCGGCTGCTTGAGCCGCCGCCCTGACGTGCAGGAACGCCTGGACGGCCGGGCGGATATTTTTCTGCCGATAAATGAGATGCTGCAGCTGCCGGAGCTCTTGGCCGGCGAGAAATTCAATCCTTATTACAGCTTGGAAGAGGTGCGGCAGAGTGCCGGCGAAAAATATCTGCAGATTCCGCCCCGCTATCAGAGCCGGTTTTCGGCCTACGTGCCTATCGGCAACGGCTGCAATAATTTCTGCGCTTATTGCGTCGTGCCTTATGCGCGCGGCCGCGAAGTCTACCGGCCGGCGCAAGATGTGCTCCAAGAAGTCCGCGGTTTGGTTAAGGCCGGTTATAAGGAGATCGTCCTGATCGCCCAGAACGTCAATAGTTATCGGGACGGGAAATATGATTTTCCTTGGTTATTGCGTCAGCTGGTTAAGATGCCCGGCAAATTCTGGCTGCGTTTCGCTTCCAGTCATCCGAAAGACATGAGCGATGAGCTGATCAAGGTTATCGGCGCCTCGTCCAAGGTGTGTCCGCATTTGCATCTGGCGGTCCAGTCCGGAGACGATCAGATTTTGCAAGCGATGAACCGTAAGTATAAGGCTGCCGCCTATGAGCGTCTGATTCGGAAAGTGCGGGCAGCCCGGCCCGGCATTGCCATTACGACCGATGTCATCGTCGGCTTCCCGGGTGAAACCAAGGCGCAGTTTATGAATACGGTCAAATTGTTTAAAAAGCTAAATTTCGACCTGGCCTATATCGCCCAGTACAGCCCGCGGCCGGGAACTGCCGCGGCTAAACTCAAAGATAATGTCAGTCCGGCTGAGAAGAAACGGCGGGCCCATTTTTTGAATGAGGTCTTGAAAGAAACGGCGCTTAAGAATAAGCAGAAATATTTTGGGAAGACTGTCGAGGTTTTGGTGGAGGGGAAAAATAAGCGTGGCAAATATTACGGCAAGACCGGCGATTATAATACGGTTTTGATCAAGACGTCTGCCGGCCCTAACGCTAAAGCCCGGAGCGGATTGATCGGAGAATTCGTCAAAGTGAAAATCGATAAGGTTTTAGCTTTCGGGTTGGAGGGGCTGACAGTGGCGGCGTTCCGGAAACATAAGCAGCCGGTAGCGCGGAAAAATAAAAAAGATCGGAAATAAATTCTTCCGATCTTGTAAAAAATCATCTGGTTAGAATTATTCGGTTTGAAAATAATTCGCACCATTGCCTGCACCTGTAGCTGCATTATCAACTGTCTGAGCTGAATGTTGGAAACCGCTGTTATTGTTCATCAAGTTTGCATTTTTCTTTTTGAACAAATTGGCCGGACTAAAATTGTTGTTTCTCATTGTACACACTCCTTTGGTAAGGTTATTTGTTATGGTTCAGCTCTTTGCTAAAACCTTCATTGGATTTGATTTTATAAAGAACGAACCCGTGGTTACTTAAATTTTAGCATGATATGTATATATGGTAAATAAAGTTATCCACAAGACAGGTATTAAAAAAGGCGTCAAGCCAAAGGTTTTGGTCGTTTTGGGTGCGACCGCCAGCGGCAAGACAGCTTTGGGCGTCAAGCTGGCTGCTGAGTTAAACGGCGAAATAGTCAGCGCCGATAGCCGGCAAGTCTATAAGGGCATGGATGTCGGGACCGGCAAGGATTTAGCGGCTTATCGCCTGCACGGCCGGGAAATTCCTTATCATCTGATAGACATCGCTGATCCGCGCAAAAGCTTCGATCTGGCTAAATATCAGAAATTAGCCTTTGCGGCGATTGAAAAGATTTTACGTAAAGGGAAATTGCCGATAATCGTCGGAGGCAGCGGCCTGTATCTGCAGGCTATAGTTGATAATTATCAACTGGGGCAAGTTCGCCCGAACATCAAGAAAAGGCGGGAGCGAGAGGGGCAGGCAGCCGCAGAGTTATTTGCGGAATTAGCCAGGCTGAAGCCGGAATTTGCCCGCCGGCTCAATAATAGCGACCGGCATAATCCGCGCCGCTTGGTCCGCTACCTGGAAATCATTGAGGCGGGCGGCGACCGATCGCTTAAGCAGCCATCACCTTATGATTTTTTAATCCTTGGTTTGTCTCACTCGGACAAAATCATGCGTGAGAGGATCGAATATCGTCTCTTGGAACGGCTAGAAACAGCAGGCTTGGTCGCGGAGGTGCAGGGCCTGCATCAAGCCGGCTTGTCTTGGGAACGATTGCATGCTTTCGGTTTGGAATACCGGTTCATCAGCGAGCATCTGCTGGGCCGGCTGAGTTATCAGGAAATGGTTGAGAAACTGACGACCGCTTCTTATCGTTTCGCCAAGCGGCAGCAGACCTGGTTCAAGCGCTGGCAGAAGCAGGGCGCGCTTATCAAATGGGTGAAAAACGAAACGTCCGCCCGGCGGGCAGTCAGCCAATGGCGACGCGCCGTATAGTCAAGTATTATTGGTTGATCCCCCTGACCGACGCGTAAAAAGAATATATAAATAAAAAACCCCGGCCTAGGTCGGGGTTTTGCGCGGGTGGGTTTTAAAATTTCAGTCCCAGCGGCAGCAGCAGCGGTCTTCGTAACCGAATTGCCAAGCTTCTGGGTGAGAAAAGCGGAAAATAGTGAAGGTATCTGGTATTCCGCCGAGTTCTTGATCGACGGCGGTGAGAACCAAGCGGCGACGGGCGATATTTTCCGTCTTGGCCGGCTGACCGAAAGCGATACTATTAGAAATTTCTTCCTGATCTGCCGCGGATACTTCAGAATCAGTATTATTAGTCATTTGGTCTCCCTGGTTTTTGATTAAAAATATTATTTAAATTCATCATCCGACAAATCCACTTCTGGCATGTCGGCCTGACCAATACTGGTAACGCCGGGGAAGAATACAGAATCGTCGTCCTCGAAATCATCATCGTCCATTTCGAAGATCGCTTCTTCCAGATAATTCAGTCCGCTGAGATCACCGTCGTTATAGCGGTGAGTGGGTCTTTTATCGGTTTTTTGCTTAGCGCCGCGATTTGCCTTTTGGGTGCTGCTAATCTGATTGCGATTTTGTTTCGCCATGTCCCTTCTCCTCGATTGTTGAAAGTACGGTTAGTTGTTTATTTCAATAATTTTTCCAAGATTTCTTTGACGATTTTCGGATTGGCTTTGCCGCGGGTCGCCGCCATGACCTGGCCGACGAAGAACTGGAAGACATTGGTTTTGCCTTGCCGGTATTGCGCGACCTGAGGCTGGTTGGCCTCGATGATCTTCCGGACCGCGGCCTCCAATTCCTCGGTGTTGTCCACCTGCTCCAAGCCCAATTCTTTCATGATATCGGTCGGATCGCCGCCCTCCCAGTACATCTTTTCTAAAATGAGCTGGCCGGCGGAAGAATTGATCTTATCCTGGTAAATCAGGCAAATCAGTTCCGCGAAATTTTCCGCGGTCATTTTCAGGGCGGTAATTTTCTTGTTATCCGCTTTCAGATGCTTCAATAATTCGCTGGTGATCCAGTTGGCGGCATGTTTAGCCAGGCGTTTTTCCTGGCGCTCTTCCTCGTCGCCATTGGCTTCTATCCAGGCGTCAAGCTCGGAAATCACGGCCTCTGTCCAGGCGGCCAGGTCGCGGTCGCTGGCTAGAGTTTCCGCCACTTCCGGCGTAAAGCCGTATTCTTTGATGAAACGCCGTTTCTTGACCGGCGGCAATTCCGGCAATTGGGCGGCCAGGTCGGCCAAGAAGTCTTCGTTTATTTTCAGAGGCGGGATGTCCGGCTCCGGGAAATAGCGGTAGTCGGCGGAAGTTTCCTTGATGCGCTGGCGGAAAGTCTCGCTGCGATTTTCGTCCCAGCCGCGGGTTTCGCCGGTAATCTTTTCGCCCTCGTCCAATAAGGCGGACTGGCGCTTGATTTCGAAATTAATCGCCCTTTCCACGGCCTTGAAGGAGTTTATATTCTTTATTTCCACTTTGGCGTTCAGACGCCCCTTCTTTTTAGTTGGCAGGATCTGGCCGTCCTTGTATTCCCAGGTTCCCGGTTTCTGCAGGCTGATATTAGCTTCGCAACGCATTTCGCCTTTTTCCATGTCGGCCGAAGCGATGCGCAGGTAGCGCAGGATCTGCTGGTATGACTGGCAAAATTTCTTGGCCTGCTCGGCGCTTTTTATAACCGGCTCGGTGACTAATTCCATCAGCGGCGTGCCGGCGCGATTGAAATCCAAAAGAGTATAGTCCTGATCCTTGTAATGAATTGATTTGCCGGTGTCTTCCTCCAGATGGATGCGGGTAATGCTGATTTTTTCGTCGTCTATTTCCAGGTAGCCGTCATAAGCGAGCGGCTGGTCGTATTGGGAGATCTGGTAGCCTTTGGGCAGATCGGGATAAAAATAATTTTTCCGGTCGAATTTGGAAACGCGGTTTATTTTGCAATGCAAAGCCAGGCCGGTCAGGATGGTCCAGTCTATCGCCTGCTTGTTCGGTACCGGCAGGGTGCCGGGGTGGCCCAGACAGATCGGGCAGACGGTCGTATTCGGCGCCTGGCCTTCGGAATCATTATCGCAGGCGCAGAACATCTTGCTCTTGGTTTTCAGCTCGGCATGGATTTCCAGGCCGATGATGACGTCGTATGGCATGATTATATTATAGCAAATAATCCGGAAATACCGGATAAGCGGGTGAATTTAAAACCGGCCGGAGCTGCCGAAGCCGTTGGCAGCCCGCGCTGTTTCATCCGTGAGCGGTTCCTCCTTGACGGGCAGATCGCCGACGGATTGGATGAGCAGTTGGGCGATTTTCTGTCCCGGCACGATATTGAAAATTTCTTCGCTTAGATTCTTGACGATAACCTTCACTTCGCCGCGGTAATTGGCGTCAATAACGCCGCCGAGCATGGTAACGCCGCCCGCCGCCAGGCCGCTCTTATCCCAGACCAATCCGACATTGCCAGCCGGTATGGCGATTTTTAAGCCGGTCGAAACCAGGGCTTGCGCGTAGGGAGCGATGGAATAATAATCGTTGGCATAAAGGTCATAGCCGGCATCGCCCGGATGCGCTTTCTGCGGCAGCTTGGCTTGGGGACTGACCCGCTCCACCCTCAGGACCATATTGGCATCGCGTCCGGCGCCGTCGCTTTTGGCCGCTCCCCGGTCAAAAATGATTTCCCGCTTATTGACTATTTGCCGGTTGCTGCCGATGAAGTGGCCGATAGCCTGGAAATCCCGGCCAGTCGCCAGGCCGTTTACTATCTGATGGACCGCCGGCCAGACCAGGAGGCTGATTTCTTCCCGGTCCAGGATGCGTCCGTTCTTCGTGCAGTTGATGAGCTTGAAATCGGCGAAACTCTCCGCGATTTCCAGATAAACTTGCTCGGCTTTTTTCAAGTGTTCCAGATTATCTTCATGGATGTCGTGGGTCTTGCCGTTCCAATCGGCGCGGCTCCGTTCTTTGGCCAGCTGCTGGGACAGCTCGGCTTCGACGTGGAGAATAAGGCAAAGGTCGGGGCGGGGAATTTCGAAAATTTTAAATTCTAAATCGTAAAGCCAATTGAAAAACAGCTTCCGTTCCAGGGGATTGGCGATCTTGCAGCCCTGATGGCCGAGGTTGGCGCAGGTGTAGCGGTTGGAGAGAACGATCTTACCCTCCGCCAGCCACTCGCGGATCCGGAAACTGGCGTCGTAACGGTCGACGGCATAGAAAATCGAAGCCTTGTAGGCGTCTATTTCTTCGGCCCGGCCGTATTTGCCGGACAGGTATTCTTCCACCAGGCCGGCCGACTTGGTATTATATTGCGGGAAATCGGCGACGGCCACGACAAAACCGGCTTCTTCCAGACGATTCTTGAGCAGTTGGAGCTGGGTCGTCTTGCCGCTGCCGTCCGTGCCGTCGATGACGATAAATTTTCCCGGCGTAACTTTCATATTTTCCGCTGATGTTTTATTTCTGCTTAGCTTTGATTTCCGCCACGATCTTATCCAGCTGCCGGTAAAGTTCCTCCAGAGTGCCGTTGTTGTCCACCCGGAAGTCGGAGCTGGCCATGACCGTCATGATTTCCCGTTCCGCCTCCGCCTGTCCTTCCTGGAGGAATTGTTCGAAAGTCTTGTCTTTATCCCCGATATTTTCGTTTCGGGCAATCACTCTGTTATAACGGATTTTTGCGTCGGCGTCAATACTGACGATATAGAGGCCGGAGAACTTTTTAGTCAGGTTGGCGACATCTTCCAAACGGCGGACGCCGTCGATCACGATCAATTCATCCCGGTTACGATCGATATCCTCGATGATGACCCGGGCCAGCAGGTCGCTGCCGAAACGCGTTCGCAAATCCAAGGATAAATCCTGCATATTATTGCGATTTATGGGCAGATAGAGACGGTTCAGGATATCGCGCAGGACCGTGGAGTAGCGATGGCTGGACGCGCCGTATTTCTTTTCCAGGTATTTTTTGCTGACATCCTTGCCGCTGGCGATTTCGCCAACGAAGCCGATGATGGTCTTGGACATAGCTCAGTATTGTACCCGATAGCGGAGCATCAGGGTATTATCGTTTAGTTTTTTAAATTCCAATAGCTGCAAATCGGCATCCAGTTCCCGGCTGAACAGGGAGAGGCCGGACCCGAAGATTTTTGGCTCCACCGTCAGGATGATTTCCGTAATCAATTTTTTTTCCAGGAACAGGGAATTCAGGAAAGCACCGCCGCCTAAAAGCGCCGATTTGTATCCGGCTCGTTCCAGCTCGGTCAGAACCGCCGCCGGTTCGCCCTTGACCCATTTTACGCCGGCTTGCGGCTCGTGTTCATGCTCAGAAAAAACCACGTTCAGGCGGCCGGGCAACGGCGCCGGGAAAGTCTGGAAAGTATTTTCACCCATCATGACCACGCCGTGCGCTTTGGAGATTTCGACGAACAGTTTCTTGTCTTCACGGCTGGTCCAGTCGGCGAATTGCGTTTTGTCTCTGGCGATCTTGCCGTCAACGGTCATCGCCATCATCATGGTTACGGGAATCATAAGGTTTGATTAAGGTTTTAAATCGAGATCGGCGCCTTGATGCCCGGCGCCGGATCATATTCGGTCAAAGCGAAATCGTCGTATTGGAAAGAGAAGATGTCCTTGACTTGCGGATTAATCGCCAGTCGCGGCAAAGCCTTCGGTTCGCGGGTGAGCTGCAGCTTCACCTGCTCCAAGTGGTTCTTATAGATATGCAGGTCGCCGAAAGTATGGATGAATTCCCCCGGCCGGAGATCGCAAACTTGGGCCATCATCATGGTCAGGAGGGAATAGGAAGCGATATTGAACGGCACGCCGAGAAATAAATCGGCGCTGCGTTGGTATAATTGGCAGGACAAACGGCCGTCCGAGGAAACATAGAATTGGAATATGGTATGGCAGGGCGGCGGCGCCGTTTTCTTGCCCTTGATAAGTTCGTGCAGATCCGCGACGTTCCAACCGCTGACGATAATCCGGCGGGACATCGGATTGCGCTTGATCATCTCCGCCGCCTCGGCTATTTGGTTGATTTTCGTGCCGTCCGGTCCGGTCCAGGCCGTCCATTGTCGGCCGTAGATCGGGCCGAGATCGCCGTTCTCATCCGCCCATTCATCCCAGATCGTAACTCCGTTCTCGTTCAGATATTTTATGTTGGTGTCGCCCTTCAGGAACCACAATAATTCATAGATGATTGATTTCAAATGGACTTTCTTGGTAGTGAGCAGCGGGAAACCCCGGCTTAGGTCATAGCGTGCCTGGCGGCCGAAAACGCTCAGCGTGCCGGTACCGGTCCGATCGTTCCGGTCCTGGCCGTTAGCCAAGACATCGCGCAGCAGATCAAGATATTGTTTCATAGGTTTAAGCCCCGGCGGACCGGTATTATTTATTAGCGGTTTATTTCATGTCCGCGTAAGTGGTCATCGCGTCGGACAATTGAACAAATTCAATGCCAGCTTCTTTGAATATTTCCTTGCTGCGCTCTCCGGCATGATAGTCCTGCCCGACCACGACCCGTTTGATCCCGGCGTTGATGATCATTTTGGCACAAGTATAGCAAGGCGTCATTTGGCAATATAAGGTGCCGCCTTCCAAGGCAATGCCCATGCGCGCCGCTTCGCAGATGGCATTCTGTTCGGCATGAATAGTCCGGATGCAATGTCGGGAAGTAGTTCCGTCTTCATTCGTCACAGTATGCATCTCATGTCCGATATCATCGCAATGCGGCAAACCGACCGGCGAGCCGGCATATCCGGTAGCCATTATTCTTTTGTCGCGCGTGATCACGCAACCGCCGCGAAATCGGTCGCAGGAACCGCGGCTGCCGACCATTTCTACGATCTTCATGAAATATTCATCCCAGGACGGACGCTGGTAAGATTCTTTTTTATCTTCGTTTTTGGTCTGGTTTTCCGCGCTCATATGGTTGAAATAAAAAATTATAAAGCACATATATTCTAACTTATTATTCAAATAAAATAAATCTTGACAGATAGGAATTTATGTTCCTCTTAGGCTTTCAAAAAGCTGAAAAAGGGGATAGAATAAGAGTAGGCCGCGCTTAGTGTCTGGTAGCGTCCGGTTTGCCGAGATAACTTGATATGTTAGAACAATTTATTGATAATTTGGCTAAAAATAAAGAAATTTATTTTAGAGTCAAAGCCGTTCCCGGCGCCGGTACGACCGGCTTTTTAGATAAAATGGCTGACGGGACGATAAAAATAGCGCTAGCCGCCGCGCCGGAAAAGGGCCGGGCCAATCAGGAATTAATAAATTTCTTGGCCGCCGGCCTGGGCGTGCGCCGCTATCAGGTCAAAATCATCGGCGGCGCTAATAGCCGCCTCAAATTAATCAAGGTCAGCCGTTAATATGGATTTATCAGTCATCATCGTTTCCTGGCAGGTGCGGGAAAAACTCAGGGCCAACTTGTCCGCCTTGCTGGCTTCGGCCGGCGATATCCGGTTTGAGGTTTTTGTCGTCGATAACGCTTCTAATGACGGCAGCGCGGCCATGGTCAAACAGGAGTTTCCCGGCGTCCGGCTCATTGAGAACGCGGAGAACCGCGGTTTTGCCGCGGCCAACAATCAGGCCCTGCGCTTGGCTGACGGACGGTTCATCTTGCTGCTCAATCCGGATATGCGGGTCGAGGCCGACACGCTGGCTAAAGTCTTGGCCTGGGCGCAAGATCGGCCGCAAGCCGTCGTGACCGGCTGCAAATTGGTCGGCCCGGGCGGGCAGATCGTCAAACAGGTCCGGCGCTTTCCCCGCTTATTCGATCAGCTGATGATCGTCTTGAAGATTCCGCATCTGTTTCCCGGGGTGGTCAATAAATACTTATGCGCGGATTTCGATTACGAGTCGGCGGCGGCAGTCGATTCCCTCCGCGGCGCCTTCTTCCTGATCAATCGGGCCGCTTATCAGCGGATAAAAGGCGCGGCTCAGCCGTTTTTGGACGAACGCTATTTCATCTGGTTCGAGGAAGTCGACTTCTGCCGTCAAGTCAGGGAAGCCGGCGGTGAAATCTGGTATACGCCGGCGGCCCGCTGCCTGGATTATGTCGGGCAGAGTTTCCGGCAGGTCCGGCGCAGCCAGGGGCAGCGATATTTCCGCGATTCCATGCTGCGCTATTTCGCCAAATGGGAACCGCGCTGGCAGCACGGCGTCTTATGGCTGGCCTGGCGGCTGGTCGGACTTTTTATCAGCTAAACATGTGAAGCAAGTCGGCATCATCTTAGTCAATTATCAGGATTACGCGCAGAAATTTTTGGACGCCTGCCGCGATTCTTTGCGCGCCCAAGACTACCCGGCGGATCGGATCAGGATATATATCGTGGATAATGCCGCGACGCCGGAATCGGGCGCTTTTTTGCGCGCTCACTATCCAGAAGCCGTAGTTTTGCCGCGGCCTAACGGCAATTATACGGCGGCCAATAACTTAGGTTTCCGGCAAGCCGTTACGGACGGCTGCGAATACGTGGTCATGGCTAACCTGGATACGGAAATGGCGCCGGCCTGGCTGAGTGAATTGGTCCGGGCTCTGGACGAGAACCCGACGGCCGCCATCGCCCAATCCAAAATCCTGCTTTATCCGAAAAACGCGGCCGAGAAAGAACGACCGAAAATAAACAGCTTGGGCAACATCATTCATTTCCTGGGCTTCGGTTTTACTTCCGCTTATGGGGAGCCGGACCGGGAGATCGCCGGCTATCCGGAAATAAAAGGTTATGCCAGCGGCTGTTCGTTCATTATCCGTCCGGAAGTTTTCCAGAAAGTCGGCGGCTATGATGAAGAATATTACATGTATCATGACGATCTGGAGCTCGGGCTCAAGGTCCGTCTGGCCGGCTATCGCATCATCCTGGCGCCGCGTTCCGTGATTTTCCATAAATATGAATTTTCCCGCAGCGTCGGCATGCTCTATTATATGGAACGCAACCGTTATCTGACCATGCTGTCCTTTTATCCCCACTATCTGCTGATCCTGATCAGCCTGCCGGCCTTGCTTCTGGATTTAGGTATGCTAATATATTCAGCATTGCGCCGCTGGTTACGGACCGAACAGCACGTTTACGGCTATTTTTTGCGTTTCACGACCTGCGAACGCATCGTCGTCGCCCGCCGGCAGCTTAAGAAGCTCCGGACCGTGCCGTTTTCCGCCTTAGCCCGGGATTTTGCCGGCCGCATCGAGTTCCAGGAGATTGCCAATCCGATCCTGTCTTATCTAGTCAATCCGCTCCTGGCCGCTTACTGGTGGGCGGTTAAAAAAATCATTTAATATGGATTTATCTGTCATCATCGTCAATTACCGCAGCCGCGATAAATTGCTTGATTGCCTGAAAGCGGTTAAAAATTCCGATTGGCAGGACGTCAGCTACGAAGTCATCGTCGTCGAGAATCATTCTGGCGATGATTTGAGCGAGATCAGCCGAGTTTATCCGGAAATCAAGCTGGTCGTCAGCCCGCGTAATTTGGGTATGGGGGCCGGCAATAATCTGGGCTTGGATCTCGCCGGCGGCCGCTTCATCCTGATTTTGAATCCGGATACTTTCGTACAGGGCCGGGCGGTCGCCACCCTGCTGGATTACCTGAAACAGCATCCGAACGTCGGCCTGGTCGGCCCCAAGATTTTGTATCCCGACGGTTCGCTGCAGTCTTCCTGCGCCCGCTGGCCGAGTTTCTTTATGCCGATTTTGCGCCGCACTTTCCTGGGAGATTACTTTAAGACCAGCCGCGACCGCTTCACGATGAACGACTATGACCACGAGAGCGTCCGGCCGGTCGACTGGCTCATGGGCTCCTGTTTATTGTTCCGGCGGGAACTCCGGTTGGCGGAGGGTAAGGTTTTCGCACCGCGTTTCGATGAACGTTATTTCATGTACTTTGAGGATACGGATCTGGCCCGGCAAATCTGGACAAAAGGTTTTCAAGTGGTTTATAATCCGGAAGCGGTGGTCATTCATGATCACGGCCGTCTGAGCGCCAGATATCCTTGGTACATCGCCTTGTTCCGCGATCGCCTGGTCTGGGTGCATATCGCTTCCTGGCTGAAATATTTTTTTAAATGGGGTTTTAAAACTAAGCAAAAATATGTCGAAAATTAACAAAGCGATTTTTCCGGTCGCCGGCTTCGGCACCCGTTTCCTGCCCGCGACCAAAGCTCAGCCGAAAGAGATGTTGCCGATTCTGGACAAACCGGCCATCCAGTATCTGGTCGAGGGAGCCGTGGCCGCCGGCATCGAAGAAGTTATTTTCGTAACCGGCCGCGGTAAGCGGGCGATCGAGGATCATTTCGATTATTCTTTCGAATTGGAGAAGAATCTGGTCGAAAGGAATAAACTGGAACTTTTGAAAAAGGTAAAAGAAATCGAACGGTTGGCTAAATTCACTTATGTCCGCCAACCGATTCCGCTCGGCGACGGCCATGCCATCAATTGCGCCGCGCACCTGATCGGTGAAGATGAGGCGGTTCTGGTTTGGTTCGGCGACACCCTGTATGATTCCGATATCGCCCGCCAGGTGATCGAGGCTTTCGGTCAGTACGACCGGCCGATTATCGGACTAGCCGAAGTGGCGCCGGAAGAGGTCAGCAAGTTCGGCGTCATCGACGGCGTCGATCTGGGCAACGGCGTCTATGAGATCAAGCGCATCATCGAGAAGCCGGCGGTCGATCAAGCGCCGTCCAATCTGGTTGCGGTCGGGATCTACGTCATCACTCCGGATGTCTTCGCCGCTTTGAGCCAGATGAATTCCGGCAAGTCCGGCGAAATCCGCCTGGCCGACGCTTTCGAGCAGGTCCTGGAAAGCGGCCAGCCGATTTATGGCAAGAAGCTGAGCGGCGAGTGGCTCGATACCGGTAATAAATTCAATTTTTTAAGGGCCAACCTTAAATTAGGCCTGAAGGATGAAGAAATCAAAGACGACTTGCAGAAATTGATTAACGAATTGAGCCGGTAAGCCGGTTTACTACTAAAACACCCGCCTGGCGGCGGGTGTTTTTAAAAGGTCAGGAAACCCCGCACGAGCACCCAGCGAGTGCGGGGATGAATGACTCCTTGTTTAGCACGGCTCGCAGAGGCGTGCTAAACTATAGTCATGAGAATCCGAGCCTTAAATCACTCA
>JBAZJV010000001.1:0-223066 GCA_041651095.1 Patescibacteria group bacterium | reverse complement strand
TGAATGATTTAAGGCTCGGATTCTCATGACTATAGTTTAGCACGCCTCTGCGCGGCGTGCTAAACAAGGAGTCATTCATCCCCGCACTCGCTGGGTGCTCGTGCGGGGTTTCCTGACCTTTTAAAAAACGGTGGTTTGTATTAAACCACCGCTCGAGAGCCCGACGGGGTTCGAACCCGTGGCCTTCAGAGCCACAATCTGACGCTCTGCCAACTGAGCTACGGACCCTTGTTCTTTTATTTCGCAAGTACTATTTTGATATTTAATATTAACATATATTAAAAATATGTCAATAGTTAAATATCTAATGATATTAAAATTAAATATTTTATAAAACCAGCGGGCTAAATTTATTGCCTGGCCAGCTTGATTGCCAGGGCGACCGCTTCTTGAGGGGTATCGGCCGAAATAATCTTAAAGCGTTGACGTTCATCAAGATAAGTATCGGCTAATTTATCAGCCCAACCGCCGGTCCCTGTTAAGGCAATAACTGGAATATTCAACTGATAAGCGATAGCTGCTTCGGTTAAGGTGCCGGAGCCGCCGGAAACAATGATAATAACATCACAAGAGTTAACCAGGACGAACTCTCGACCGCCGCCCCTTTCTAATCCGGTAGCAACGATAATATCAGTGTTTCCCTCTTTATCCCAAATATCCTTATCTTTACCATAAGTTATTCCGACTGTTAATCCTTGGAGGCTTTTGGCTCCGCGGGAAGCTGCCGTAGAAAGAGAGTCATAATCTTTTTCCGCGCCATAAACGGTAATATTACCGCTTTTGGCGATTTCTTGGCCGATCGTTAAAGCTAGCTCTTCCAATCTTTTAGAATAGTTTAAATCTGCCGCCGAACCCATCACGCCAATCTGTAATTTTCTGCTTGATGCTTTCATACTTTTAAGCGCTTTTCTTATGATTTATTGAATAATCATGACAAATATTAAAGAAAAAGTCAAATATCAACGAATATAAAAAACTCCGGTATTTACCAGAGTTTCACTAATTACTTTTTTAAGAGCCAAATTATGGCTAGGTCTTTCATAATGATTTTCCCTGACGCAGGAAAAGAGGCCAACGTCTTATTCAGCACTTCAGCGGAAAGATTAAAACTACATACCAATAGTTGGCGTAAATCGGAAATACTTTCAAAACACCAATCGACAGAATACTCTCTGCTGGTCTTACGGCTACAGATAAATTTTTTCAAAGCTTGATCAGCCGAGGCAAGTTTTTCTTCTTCACTATAGAAAGGAGCCAGAAATTGGCAATAATCACCTCGGTGCCTAGGTTCAATTACCGCTACTTCTCCACCAATTTTCAAGACTCGCCAAGCTTCATCTAAGGCTAACCCCGGATTATTATTATGATGGAGAGAATAAGGGAAAACCACTAAATCGAAACTACTGGCAGTGAATCTTGATAAGTCTTGACCAGAGGCTTGATAAGCTTGGACCCGCTGATCATAGATAGCTAAGATGTCAAGCGCCATCTTAATGTCTGTTGCAGAAATATCGGTAATGGTCAGCTGCTCTGCTTCAGGAGCTAAAATCGCGGAAAAGTATCCTTGACCGCAACCGATTTCTAATATTTTTTTTCCTCGTGTAGACACGAGCGAAAGAAACATCTTTTTTTCCCGTTCTCCTTCGTCTCTTTTTAAATTAATTATATACGACACGACCGACCTCCTGTAAATTTAAAGTTGAATTGTTAAAGAATTTGTTTAAATAATTATCACTAAATATTGCGCTTTTCCCTATTATTTGTCAACTATTAATAATGATTTTAAAAATGGTGTTTTATTGCTATAATCTAAATATATGAAATACGCCGATAGAAAAAAAATATTAATAGTCGCCGGAACGCACGGCAATGAGCCAATTGGGCTTGCTTTACTTAAAAAACTAACCCGACAGTCCAGCTTAAAAAACTATAAAACTGTAATCGGCAATCCACGGGCTGTCCAACAGAATATCAGATTTAGTGAAACCGATCTTAACCGAGCGGCACCAGGAAACGAAAAATCTAAAATTTATGAAATAAAGCGAGCGGCCCAATTAATGAAATTATTTAAAAAATTTGATTACATTATAGATATCCATGAAACAAAGGCCAATAACCGTATAGTAATTATTCTCCCAAAATTAAGCCGAGAATCTTTAGCGCTGGCCTTAACTTTTAAGATTAAAACAATTTTAATTTGGCCTCCTTCATCAAAAAAGATAAAAAGTGGGCCCCTTACTCAGTATGTTAAGTCAGGGCTAGAAATTGAATGTGGGACTAAACAGTCTTTCGCCTTAACACTCGAAAAACTTACCAAGATTATAACTGAATTCTTAAAAAATCAAATGCAAATAACAGACGATGATTTACTCTTAACTTCTAAAAATATCGAGCAAAAGAACTTCTATTTAGTTTATGATAAGATTAAAACCTCGGAAGTTAAAGGTCTTTTTTTAAAAGACTTGAAACCGATTAAAACGAAACGAGATAAGTTTATTCCACTTTTATTTGGCGCGCATCAAGGTTTAACCGGCTATAAGATGAAGAAGCTCAACAGGCAGATTCTATTAAAGATTTTCAATCTAAATAAAAAACCAGTAATTTAAATTACTGGTTATTTTTTCTAAACCTCAACTTCCGGCTGCATTTCTAGCTTCAGGGTATCAGCGGCGGCATCTACAAACCGTGTCCCATTAGTCGGTAAATTTACGATCAGTCGGCCCAAATCGCTGCAGTAGACCACCCGCTGGGAATAATGCTCAATCGCCGAAAACAAAAGGATGGTTTGCCGCCAACAAAACTGGGAAAAATCTACTTGATATTCTTCGGGAATTGACGCCCATTTTTTTTGTTTTCCGAACGGTAACAAATAAGGAGAACCGATATTCTCAGTGCCAGCGACGAGCCGACCAGACAAAGGAACGCCTGGGTAAAAATCTCGTTCGCAAACTTCATCGATGACCTCTGAATATTCACAGACGCACTTTACGGGGATATTTCTTGCCTCAATCTTTTCAACCCCCTCGGTTATCCCGATGCCGGCGAAGACCTTAACTACTTTAATGTCGACTTTCTTCAGTAGATCTACGGCTTTTAACAATAAATCTCCGGAAAAAATAACATCATCGGCTAAGACAACTTCCCGGGTATTGGCGCCCTGAGACAGGCTGTCCTTGATTAACCTTAATTGATTATCTAAATTAGGCGTTCCCGCTCTATTCTGCGACCCTAGATCTCGGCCGTTGCTATCTACAATTCTAGTCACTTCTAAATTGTATTCGGTAGCAACATAGATACGATCCAAAGAAATAACCGGCAAACCGTTATCCTTTAGGAGATCATTAAACCCCTGCCGTAATCTTTCTTCGCCGACCAATTCTACCCGGCCGAATATTTTTTCTAGTTTAGCCACCATTTCTCGCCTTAGTTGGGTAAAGAATGCTGACGGTGGCAAAATCAAACCTTTTTGCTTGGCCCATTCTTGCAGCAGCAGATGGATATCGGCTGATACTACATAAGGCTTATCCATGATATATTCTCCTTGATTATGATTTTATAAAAGTACTATTATTTACTTATTTATTTACTATAAAACAAAAATCCCTTCTGGGAAGGGATTAAGTAAGGTTATCTGCAAAAAATAATTAACCAAAATTAATCTCTTCCCGGAAGGAGCTAATATGATGATGAACGGAAATTGTAATCAATCGATAATTAGTCATTTCATTAATATTACTTAAATATAATAGCCCCTTCTTTAAACTTTGTCAAGCTGCTTTAATCTTAGCTAAAAAATATTAAATTAATAACTATCAAATAAAAAGGTGATGCTTGGTAATAACATCACCTGATTATAGTTGCCATAATTGTTTGGCTTCACTCTTAAGAATGTTCGATGACTGCGGGTCAGATTTTTGGCGGACATAGGCCGAAAGGACTAATTGCAAGGTAACCCCCAAACGGATTGCCTTATTGATTGAGCTAATACTGCAGCCCAGTATAGCCGGTAATTCCGTCAAACAGGCTGAGCGAAGAAAATCAGCGATTTTTTCATTGTCCGCTAAGCTATATATCTTAGCTAAAGTCAGGAATTGTCCGATACTGATCGCCGGATGGCCAAGATAGGTTGTCTGCTTCCACGGATCTATGAATGATAGGCGCCCGTCGTTTAAAAAAAGATTATCGGGCGTAAAATCAAGCAGCATTAGGGCTGATTGACCGTAATCATCAGATAAATCAGCCTGCTTAATAAGATCCAATAGACCAAACTCATCTTGACCGCCAAATTTCTCTATAATTGATAAAACCTCGCTGATAAATAGAAAGGAATCATTGGCGCTAACCAGAGCCTTTTGTCTGGTGGCGATAATCAAGTTCTGAAAATTTCTCCACAAAATTTTTGCTGCCGGAATACCGCCGTTCGTCTGTCGCAGAGATTTGCCAAGATCAGCCATTACCAAGGCTTTCCAATTTTCTAAAGTCAGTTCTCTCAGGCCAAGGGGCAAAATATGCTCTCCGCCTAGCGACTGGATACTGCTGTAACCGATCAGGTTAGCTTCTATGTCCTGTATAGCCGTCAAATTACCATTTTCAGCTAATTTGACAATTAGTGATCTGGAATCGCCCAAAGATCGAAAGCGCAATATTTTTGCTCCCATGTGTCCCGGGGCGTATTCTCCGATATGCTCTGCTTTTAGCAGATCCTGCAGATATTCTAAAATGTCTTTCATAAGACCTCGATTAATTTGTTAAAAAACGACTCTTTCTTGTATACCATATATACAAAAAAGAGTCAAGGATATTTATAATCTTATTTTAACAGCAGTTCTGTCAACTCACCGATTGACTTAACGTTAAAATCCGCCAAAGTAGACTTTTTTAATTGGTTGATGAAAACTGTTTTAAGGCCCAATTTTTTAGCTGGAATAATATCGCTAGATTCTTGGTCGCCGACTGAGATACAGTCGCGGGGCTTAAGTTTCAACGATTTGATGATATAAGGAAAGGCCGACTGGAAGCCTTTGCGATTATCGCTCTCACCGGAAAATATCCTGCCACGAAAAATATCATAAACTCCCAGTTCAATCAGGACGTTCTTGATCCAAACCAGCGGCGCGTCGGATATTATGATCAATCGGTAACATTTACTCAAAGCCAGCAAACTCCGGCGTAAGTTTCTTTCTTTACTAACCACCAAACGAGCGGGGATATTCCAAACTGTCCGGAAATAATCATGGCGGTCAAGCTTAAACTCTTTTTCGACGCCGATACTTATTTCTTCCTTATATTTCTTCAGTATTCCTCGCAAAATCCGAGCCGCTTCAGGTTTACTCTTAGCTAATCTGGCGGCGAGATAAGCGGCGGCGTTTTTTAACACATAGCGCTTTAAAGGCGACTGGCTATAAGAGCCACCCCGCAATTTATAGAGGGTGCCGTCTAAATCAAAAATAATCGTCGTACATTTATCTGACATATATTTACTAAAATAATGATGACAGATTAAAGCCATAAAATCAATATTTACTGGGTTTAATTAAAAAACGGCAACCAATAAATCGGCTACCGTTATAAACTATTATAAACTCTGAAGGAACTCCATTACTCCCGCGGTAATCGCTCCCGTGGTAATCAGATCAGCCCTTGCTTTAAATTGATCGCGGGCGTTAGAAACGGCCGCGTGCTTTACTCTTGGGTCAGCGATAAAGTCAGGTAAATTGTCTCCAACCATCCACATCTGATCTAAATTTAAACTATTTAATAACTTGGCGGCTGCCTGATATTTCTGGGAACTTAAACTATGTAGGATGTAGATGCCGTAATCAGGATTCTTGTCTTCATCTTTATCTTGCTCGAGCCAAGGATAGTTATGGATTAAAGAGGTTAACAAAGCAACGGCTTTATCTAATAATTCAGAATCGATAACTAATTTACCGTCTTCTGCCACCCGGCGGGCAAAAAAGCTTAAACTCCTGACTCGATAATCATTAATAATAATGATTTTTTTCTGTCCGAGATGCGGCTGATATGCCGCCTGGAGCTTATTAGCATCACCCACTAGCACCTGTTCGCCGGCTGATAATAAATTTTGGATAAAATCCGCCTTTAAACGGGGAAATAAATTGGCAGCCAACGAAGAAACTTCTATTTGATCGGCTTGGCCGGGCAACCAGATTCTGGCTCCTCTTTCGGAAATGATCGGGCCATTCAGCCCTAGGAGCTCATACCAACCTGATAAAGTATGGTAAGAGGAATCTGAGTTAAGCCCGATTACCGCCCCCTTCCCCTTTGCTGCGCCAATTATCAGGCGGACTTGATCTAAAGGGAGAGTTAAGTGATATTCCCGATTTATCAAGGTTAAATCAAGATCGAGTAAAACTAACTTTGACATTATTCATCCTCCTGCCAAGATTTAAGTTAAATTAATTAGTATTTTTATAAATGTACAAAACCACTTCTTGCACTATAACATTTTTAAAAAATATTGTCAATATTAATTAAAATAAAAACCGGCTCCTTTTTTAGAAGCCGGGGATAAAGCGGTTAATTAATTATCAATCAACTAATAAATCTTCAGGTTCATTATCCAGCAAATATTTATACATTTTCTGGAAATCGCTATAAAGATAACGATCCTCAAGTGTCGCTGGGATAATTTGCCGGATATTTTTATAAATCAATCCGGTCTTTTCGCCAAGCTGGTCGCACCTGACAATTTTTAATTCATCTTCCGTTAAGGAAATTCCCTGCGCGGCGGCCAGTAATTCCGCGGCGATAATGCCATACGTATTATTAACGACCTTCAATAGATAACGGGCATCAATCGTTCCTAAACTGACATAATCTTCTTGGTTAGCGGAAGTCGGGATAGAGTCAATAACCGCCGGATGACAGAGTATCTTATTTTCCGCGACTAGAGCGGCGGTCGTATATTGCAAGATCATAAAACCGGTATTCAACTCATTTTTAACCGATCCGGCTAAATCGTCAGGTAAGCCATAGCTGGTTGAAGGCATAGTTAAGGCATAGAACCGACGGTCGGAAATATTAGCTAAACCCTGTACGCCTAACTTTAGGATCGCCGCGGCGTGCGCTAAAGGTTCGCCGTGAAAATTGCCGCCGGATAAAGTTTCAAATCTATCCGGTTCGCCTTCCTGTTCTATCTTAAAGATTAAGGGGTTATCGGTTGCTGCATTCATTTCCGCGATAAACACTTCATAAGCATACTGCAGATTCTTTATTACCGGACCGGCGACTTGCGGATAACCTCGGAAAGAATAAGCATCCTGGACGCGAGGCGTGTATTTTTTAATCTTAGCCTCAGCCGGTAAACAAAAATGTCTGGACTCATCCGTCATTCTTTGAGAATCTTTGGTTAATTCCAGGATTAATTTGGCTACTTCTATGCTATAGGGATTATTGCGAGCTTCATGGATCCGCGGGTCAAAAGCTGCTTTTTCGCCCCTGATCGCTTCCAGGGACAAGGCCGCCGCGAAATGAGAGAAAGAAATCAGTTTTTTAACATCGTGAAGTACCAATAGGCCAATGGCTAAAGTAAACGTTGAACCATTAGTTAAGCCCATCGCTTCTTTAGCTCTTAAGGTTATCGGTTCTATGCCAGCCAGCCGTAAAGCATCCGTAGCTTCCATCAATACTCCGTTCTGATAAGCTTTCTGCCCAGGAATACCCAGGATAGTAGCGGACATATGCGCCAACGGGCATAAATCACCGCTTGAGCCGACCGAACCTTGTTCCGGAACAAAGGGGATGACGCCCTTATTGTATATTTCCAATAATTTCTCGCAAAGCTCTAAACGTACGCCGCTATGGCCGAGAACGAAAGAATTCACTCTCAGGATGATAGCTAAACGGACGATTTCTTCCGGGAAAGGCTGGCCGAAACCGACGCAATGTGCCGGGATGTAATGAGCCTGATAATCGTCAATTTCTTCTGTCGGGATAGCAACGCCTTTTCTGTCGCCGCAACCGGTATTAACGCCATAAATAACATCGCCGGCTTTGATTCTTGATTCCAACCCTGTTCTGAACTCCTTTAATATCTGACTAGCTGTTGGATCTAGAGAAATAAAGGGATATATCTTGTTACCTTGATGGTCGAAGCTGCCGCGAGCAATCGCAACAGCATCCTCCAAGGTTAAACTATGTCCATCTAGGACTATTTTTGTTTTAGGTTTCATGCTTTACTCCATTTACCATTTTTTGTGATAATTCAGTTATTGCTAGCTTCTCAAAATAGTGTTTCAACTCCGAATAAGACAACTCTGTCTGGCTCCGAGCAAGTAGATTTTTTAGTTTGACTACCCCGCGCGCCGCTTCGTCAGCACCCAAGATAATCATATAATCCGCTCCCCGCGCCAAGGCAAAGTTGAATTGGGATTTAAAGGTCGTGTCTTCTAAAAGACAAATTTCCACATTATAGCCCGAGCTTCTTATGTCCTTAGCAATTTGGAGGTATTTTTGGTCCAATGTTTCATCAATCCTCAGGATGACCGCTTCCGTCACCGACGATTTATCAGTCTTAATAAGGCCTAAATGCTTTAAAGCGGCAAACAGACGATCAACGCCGATTGAAGCGCCAACGGCCGGCAATTCCTGCCCGGTGAATCTTTCCATCAGATTATCATAACGGCCGCCGGAAAAGATGCTGCCAAAATCCGGAGCATCTAAGAGAGAGGTCTCCATGACTGGCCCGGTATAATAAGCCAGACCGCGAACCACGGAAAAATCAATAAGGATATTCTGACCGGGAACTCCAAAGTCAGCGCAGAATTTAAGGATTTCTTCGAGTTCAGTCAAACCTTCTTCGGCCGTTTCCAGGCCTTGGAAAATTTGTCGAGCTGATTTGATTTTTTCTTCGTTACTACCGGTGATAGAGAGGAATGATTTGATTTTAGCAATTTGTTCGGGGTTAAGATTCGGCCGCGGATCATACTCATTTTCCGGCGCGGCGCTTAGTTCTTGCTCCACGCCGTCCAAACCGATTTTATCTACCTTATCCAAAATCCTTAAGATAGAGTTTAACACATCTTCCTTGGCTACTTTTGGCCTGACCTGTAAATCGATTAATTCCGGCAGGTTTTTGTGGATTTTACGGTTATTAAATTTGATCAAGAAGCGCTCAATTCCTAAAGCCCTAAAAGTCTCATTAATAACCGCGATGATTTCGGCGTCCGCCAGCATTGATTTTGTCCCGACAATATCGACGTCAAATTGGTAAAATTGTCGGTAACGACCTTGCTGTGGTGAATCAGCTCGAAAACGCGGTCCGACGACCATCCGGCGCCAAGGCAATCTGATTCCGGTTTTATTTTTTGGATCATAGGGATTAGCGGCAATGAGCCGAGCCAACGGAACAGTATGATCAAAACTAAGAGCGATGAGCTGCTCTTGCGATTTTCGCCCTTGGTCGCGGAGCAAAAAAATATTCTTTGAAGTCTCGTCTTCCCCGGTTAGGACATCAAGAAACTCTGCTACCGGAGTTTCAATTGAATCGTAACCGTAAGAGCGGAATACCTGGCTTATGATTTTCAGCATGCTTTCACGCGCTAGAAAATCCGATGGTAAAAAATCCAGAAAACCGGCAGGGCGTTCTGGTTTAATTAGCTTCTGATTTTTTTTCATCATGACCTCCGGTCTTGATTGTGATTATTATTTATGGTTATTTATTTTCTGGTTTTTATTTCATTGTTAAAGAGCGAAAAATCTTTTTATTTAAGAAAAAAGACTTTCAAAATATTTTACCAATATTACCCTTTATTGTCAAACGGACAGGGGAAAAAGCTACCCATACGAAAGCCGGGTTTTTCATAACACAAAAACCCTGTCTTTGACAGGGTTTTGCGATCTGATCAAGAGCGATGATTATTGATTATTATCCGGGGCGGCAGGAGTGTTGTTAGCCGGGGCCTGGCCGTTCTGGCCGGTGGCGTTATTAATAAAAGTGATGATGTCGCCGACGTTCTTGGTATTCTGGCTGGTCGCCTGCTCGAGCTGCGCGACACCGGCGGCGATGTTGCTCAAACGGGCGTTAAATTGCCAGAAAACCATCAGCAGGCCGCCGATAATGACTCCGACCACCAGAGGAAAAACAAATTCTCTTTTCATAGAATTATTATTTAGATTATTTTTGATTAGTTTGGGCATTGGAGTTGGCGTTAAAGAAACCGACAATGGCATTAATCTTGCCGGCGTCATCGGCAATCGCCGTCTGGATAGTTAAAAGTTTCTGCTCCATGCGGTTAAGCGAAACGTAGAAATAGACGAACATGGCTCCGACCAGAACGATCACGATAACGGACAGGATCGGACCGATTAATGATTTTTTCATAATGATTAAAGCTCCGCCGGCGGACGGCGGAAGTTGAAATAAAATAAGTAGTTGGCTCTTTATATTATAGCAATCTTTTATAAGTATAGCAATTAACAGCGAGCCGGGTCAAGAAAATAAAAAACCCTCTGTTTTGGTAAACAGAGGGGTTAAAAATTTAGGTTAATGCCCTACTTAGTGAGGGTCATTTTCTTAACGGCGGAGAAATCTGCGGCTGTAATCTGATAGATGTATATTCCGCTCGCTAAGCGACTGGCATCGAATTTTACTTCATGTATGCCGGCCGATATTTCTTCGTTAACTAAGGTACTGATCTCTCTGCCCAGCAAATCGTAGATTTTTATGGTGACATTAGATGCTTTAGGTAGAGCGAATCTGATAACCGTGGCGGGGTTAAAGGGGTTGGGATAATTCTGGCTTAATGAGTATTCAGTTGGAAGACCTACAATATCCTCAACACCGACTAACGTAGAACCCGTCAGGACGGCTAGAGTGGAATCAACAAGCGCGCCGTCAGACACATATACTACCACCGGGAAGCTGTGAGAAGCTTGATCCGGAGTGGGCAACCAGGTGAATTGGCCGGTTGTAGTGATAGAGCTACCGGCAGGCCCTTTCGCTAGGGTAAAAGTTAGTTGGTCATCGTCCGGGTCGGAAGCAGCGTAGTTGAACGAGAATGGCTGCTGACCGACATTGTGTACTAACACCGACTGGTCTTGAAGGGTTTGAGAGAAAGCTGGAGCCCGGTTGGTATGTAATACCGTCACCGTGGCTTCCGTAGTAGAACTGGCGCCTTCAGTATCCGTTCCTCTAACGATGAACTTATAGACACCAGACTGATTATAATCCGGAATCCAGCTTATATTGCCAGAGCTGTCAATGTTTAGACCGTCAATTACAGGGACTGTAATCAGACTGTAATGTAATTGTTTTTCCGGAGTAGCATCGACTTTGACCGATAGTGGTTTTTGCTCATAAACTTCGACGGAATCGGCCGGCTGAACCGACAAACTAAAATCAGTGGCCCTAAAATCCCATTCGGCATAAAAAGTGTTGCCGCTGACAGCAGTATTAGCCGTAACATAGTAATCTATATTACGACTAGTATCAACGAAATGTAATGATTTTATGACTGGATTAAGCGCGCTGCCCTGTTTGTCCTTCATCTGTAAAAAGAATGTGGCGGAAGCAATATCGCCATTGAATAAATCAGTAAGATCAATAACCAATTCCTTAGGATAAACATAATTAATTGCCCCTTGGAAGCTGAGAGATGATTGGGTATAGGTATTGCCATTAACTTTAAGACCGCTATATGTCCAAGCATATTCGCCTAAACTTAGGCTGTCCAAAGACAGCTCTACAAACAATTTCGGTTGGTAATTATTCCTTAATTTAAAGCTATAAAACCTACCATTATACTGTTGCATGGCAATCGCCTTATAACTTACCCAGACAAATCCGTTGTCGAAATTGTTTCCCCAGGAATTTAGGCACCGAATGGCCCCAGGACCGTCAGGGGTATCTTTATTATCATCATATCCAACCATTAATAGTGAGTGCGATCCGATAAATGGCATCTGGCCGAATCTAGCGTAGCTATACACCCAATTATCTGAGTGCATTTTTTCGCTAAAGCCTTCAGTGATGCCCCAGTCCATAACCACTGGGTTACCCGATGCTAAAACTTGCTTAGCAATATTAAGGCCAAGAGGACCGGCTACCGCTA
Organism: Patescibacteria group bacterium; assembly: GCA_041651095.1. Classification (GTDB taxonomy): domain Bacteria; phylum Patescibacteriota; class Patescibacteriia; order Patescibacteriales; family UBA12465; genus UBA12465. The sequence continues at coordinate 210,992 of JBAZJV010000001.1, read as the reverse complement.
TCGGATAAGAACCTGGATCGGGACGAGGCAACGTATCGCCCATATACCACCAGCTCCAACTGTCAATACGATATGGCAAAGCGGATTCCATTACCCGAAAATTAGGTAAAGTCTTCCAATCATTGGCCATATAAGGAAATAAGCTCTCCTTGGCACACCCTTGCCGTTGCAGAAAACCAAATGCGCTGGATTTGCCACTGCCCAAATTATTAGCATTTATAAAATTATAAATGAAACTTGGGGAAAAAAGCGGCTCTTGCTTGCTACCGTGCTTCATATTATGAGCAAACTCCAGACCGGATGTTACTGAAAATGGGACACAAGTATTCCCGGGGTACTGATCACGCACTGTAACTAAATTCGAGTGATCAACAGAAGTAATCGTTGTCTTGTATAATTTCTGGGGTTGCTGGTAATAGTTTTCTACCGGCGCTTCCCTTGAGCTAACCTCTAAATTCATCAGAGGATAGCCCATCTGATTCTTTACTTGTCCGTTTATGAACAGCGGAACAAGTAAAAACCATAACAACATTAAATTTAACTTTTTCATTGTATCCTCCTTACGGATATATGTTTTTTGTTTTTTATTCAATTTTTAAAGGGCTTTAACTAGTGCCCATTTCACTTCATTAATTGATTATATTATACTACACATTTTGATTTTTGTCAATATTTTTACTAATTTTTGTCAAATTGTAATATAATATTAGGCTAATAAAAGCAAAAAGCGCTCTTCAGCGCTTTCTGCTATCTATACAGTAATTTCTTATCTTATGACTTATAACACGTCGTTCCGTTAGACCAGCTGCCGCCGGAGCAAGTGTCATAATAATAGCCCGGGCTGCCGCCGACCGTGCAGGATCTGGTGCGAGAATTGGCGCCGCAATTTATCGTCCCGCCGCAGCCGTTGGACATGCTGCTGCCGCAGGAATACCCCAAGGAAGAACAGGTGCCGGGCGCGACATAAGGAGCGGAACAGCCAGTGGTCTGGATATATGATCCGTTGTTACAGGCCATATAATAAGTACCGGTCCGGTAACAGCTGCCGGATTGTCCGTTATTGCAAGACTGATTATAATTAGTTCCTTCATCGGTCGAGCCGTCGCAATCATCGTCAGTGCCATTACAACTTTCCGAACTGGGCGAGCCGGCCGTGGCCGAACAGGACCCCCAGGAACCCCAGGAACCGCCGGAGCAGGATCTGCTCTGGGTGCCGGTCCGGTAACAGGCGCCAGTACCGACTGAACAGCTCTGCGACTGGGAGTTTGAACCGCAATTCATGGTGCCGCCGCAACCGTTTGACATGCTGCTGCCGCAGACATAGCCGAAATAGCTACAAGATGGCGGTGAAAGTGGCGAAGCCGAACAGGAACTCCAGGAACTCCAGGAACCGCCGGAGCAGGATCTGCTCTGGGTGCCGGTATTAGCACAATAGCCGGTGCCGACCGTACAGCTCGTGCTCTGGCTCAAGCCTTCATCCGTTGACCCGTCGCAATCGTCATCAACGCCATTGCAAGATTCAGAGCTGGGCGAGCCGGCCGTGGCTGAACAGGCGCCCCAGGGATTCCAAGAACCGTCTCCGGCACAGGTTCTACTCATAGTACCAGTGCGATAACAAGCGCCGGTGCCAGCCGAACAGCTCGTGCTCTGGCTCAAGCCTTCGTCAACTGAGCCGTCGCAATCATCGTCAACACCGTTGCAGGTTTCCGAACTTGGTGAACCGGCTGTGGCTCTACAATTATTAGACCCCCAGACACCGCCTAAACAATAATGGTCATAGGTTCCACTGCGTTGGCAGGCGCCAGTGCCGACTGAACAAGAATAGGTATTAAAAACATATGCCTTAATATTTGCGTCGTTATCATTGCAGTCAGTACCATCAGTGGAGCTAGGATATCCAATGTGAACATCGGTGCAAGCATATATGGTTTGAGATGGATTACCAAGTCCATCATAATCAAAGTCATAATAATACGCTTGCAAAGAATGATCTCCGGTACAGGAACTCCAGAGCCCATTACTGCAGGTTTTGGTGCCGCAATATGAGCCATCACCGTTAGAGTCGCAAGTACTGCTGGAACTAGAAGTTATGTTGGAATTGGAGTCATTGCAATCATTGGATGTACGGACATAGGTATAGCCACCATAAGAAATAAATTCTTTGACAGGTGACGCTTGCGGCGGACAAACTATCTGGAAACAGCTACAAGTTATATAATATCCGCTAGAGGAAGAATTACACCAAGTGCTCGGACAAATCGCCGGCTCTGAATGGCAGACGGGTGGACCCCAGCTAGACTGGCAAGCGGTGGTCGACACGCTAGGATCGCCAGCTCCATCACCATCGGCGTCGCGATAATAAGTAGCAGAATCGTCATCTTGGCAAGAAGTCCAGGAACCGGCCGAACAGTGTTTATAGCCGCAAGCCGCTCCGTCGCCGTTAGAATCACAGGTGGCGTAAGAACCGGGCGTGATGCTGGCATTGCTGTCATCGCAGTCGGAATCGTTAGAAACGACGTTATAGGAAGAACTATTTGCCCAAATACCATAGCTGCCGCTGCCATATCCATCTTTATCAACGTCTGTATAACCGGTTGTGAAGTTAGCACCATCAAAAACACATTTATAGTTAGAACATGTATAACCGGTACCACAGGAACCGCAACTTAATGTGCCACCACAACCATTTGGCGGAGTGCCGCAAAAGGCTCCGTCCTCTACCGCCGTCGCACAAGTCTTGGTCGGTGCCCCGGCCGTAGCTGAACAGGCGCCATAGGCGCCCCAGGCGCCGCCGGAGCAGGACCTAGTCTTAGTACCAGTACGTTGGCAATCCCCCTCGCCAACCGTGCAGCTGGTCGAAGAAGTGTCAGTACCGCAATTCAGAGTGCCGCCGCAACCGTCCGATACGCTGCTACCGCAAACATAACCTAAGGAACTGCAGGTGTCCGGCGTGCCGGGCGTGGCGGAACAAGCGCCCCAAGTCGGCCAGGCACCATTGAAACAAGTCCGACTTTGAGTGCCGGTGCGGGCACAATTGCCAACGCCGACCGTGCAGCTCTGAGTCTGGGGAAGCAAATCGGAGTCAATAGCGTCAGTTGACCCATCACAATCATCATCATCGCCGTTGCAAATTTCCGTGCTCGGGATGCCGGCCGTGGCCGAACAAGCGCCATAAGTGCCCCAAACGCCGCCGGAGCAGGTTCGGGACTTGGTACCGGTGTTTTGACAGGCGCCAACGCCGACCGTACAACTGGTAGAACTATTATCATTGCCGCAATTCAGGTTATAGTTGCCACAGCCGTCGCTTAAATCCTGGCCACATTCATAGCCCAAAGATTGGCAGGTGCCGGGTGTGCCGGCCACACAATTGCCGGCGCCCCATTTGCGGTCGCTACCGCAAGTCTTGGTGCCGGAACGGGTACAGTTGCCAGTACCGCAAGAATAGGTGGTAGTGGCACCGGGGTTACATTCGCAAGTCGTAGTATAATCATAGTCCGTACCGGACAGGACGCAGTCATTACCACCGCAGTTGGCTGCGGTCAAAGTCGTCCGGGTCCAATCCATCTTTTGGTACTGGATGCCGGGGGCATAATCGCCGCAGCCGCCTATATCTTCCCAATTGCCGAGCTTGGGCGAGCAGGTCGCGTTCAACTTCTGCCCGGTGCCGGAGACGCAGTCCAATTGGGTAATGTTATTGCCTAGGCTTGCTTTGCGAACTGTGTTGGCCGGACAATCTGGCGAAGCTGAATACTGATAGATCGGCTCACTGTTACTCCCGACTTTATCGGCGTAGCCGTCATTATCGGCGTCAACCGCGCAGATATAGCCCTTGACGATAGCGCCGCCCGCCGCGCTCGGCTTCTCGATGATGATCTTGGTGCCAAGGGCCGTCTTATCCAAAGGATGGTTCGGATCCATAACCAGTTGGGCGCCCGAGCCGATGGTAATCGTCTTGTTAGCGGGGATAATCAGGTCGCCGCTGTCAACGCCTTCGATGGTGCCGGCCGTAATAGTACAATTACTGCCGGAAACCGGACTGACGGAAATATTGCCGCTGGCCGTCACGTTAAGCCGGCAGTCGCTGGCAGCTAAGGCTGGCGGCCCGACCGGCCGCAGCGACAAGAAAGCGGCCGCGACGGCAACGGCAATAAAAACTGAAGCAAACACCAAGGATTTGCTTAGTTTTAGTTTTTTAAAATTCATAAGGGTATTTTAAAAATTAAACGCTCAACTAGGCTATTTAACCACCAGGGTTCCCTTATTGCTCTCCTGATCGATGTAAAAATTAAAAGATCCGGCGATATTGCCCGGGAAGGTTATTGACTTGCGACCGCTAGCCTTGGAGAAATTGACGTCCTGGATGTAGCCGAATTGCTTGCTGGAAAAAGACAACGAGTGGGTCGCGTCGTCGGTCGCCTCCAGGATGAAGGTAATCTTGGAATTCAGCTTGGCCGTCACCGCGGTCGGGCTGAAAGATTTGGCTTCGGCCGTGATGATTATCGGCGCCTGCTCGATGGAATTGCTGTCCGTGGCATAGCCCGGAATGACATCACCCTGTTTGAGCGCGGCCGCTTCATTGCCGGTCGGAATGAGGTTGTTATTCAGGGTCTGGGCCTGGCCCTGATCGGCGTATTCTCCGTTCAAACCTTGAGAATTCAAGGAGACGAGAACGTAGATGGCCGCGATGACGACAATGACCGCCACGGCCAGCCAAAGGTAAGTCTTTTTGCTCATAATAATGAGATTATTTTTAAATGTTATATTTAATTTAACTAAATTTAGACCTATTTTAAGCCTAAGCTAATTATATCACTTTTGGAAATAATAATCAAAGAAAATCGCACTAATAAAAGGGGAAAAGAACTTATCGCCGCTGGCCGGGAAATCTAGCCGGAAAAAATAGGAGTTGGCCGTCGCCGTCTTAAACTCCAAGTTGCGGCCCAAAGGCACGGTTCGCCAATTTTTATTATCGGTTGAAAATAGCCATTTCACCTTATCCTGGCTGGGTGGATCAATATCCAAAGCACTGTTCGCGATAGAAATTATCCGGTAAGCGGCGCCGCCGGACAGTTTCCCCAGCGCCGGCGTGGCAAGCGAAACCGGCTTGGTATTTTTAAAGCCACGGTCGCTAAAGATCTGCCAATCTTCCCCGCCCCGGTAATCCCGGACCAGGGCAGCCAGCCGGATCTGCCCGGTGCTCACGTCCAGTTTACGAAATAGGGCGGCCTTGGCCCGGCTGCCCGGAAAATTATCGAAAGACAGGCTGCCGACAATTTCCGCGGTCCGGTTCTGCCAGAGTTTCAAGAGCCGCGGCCGGGACAAAGTGGAGCTATAAATATACCAGACGGTATCGCTGCCGTTTACCACCTTGATCGCTTCCGCCTTGAAAGCGGCCAACGGACCGCGAATATTGAAGAAGCGACTGATATTGATCGCTTCGGTAAACCGGCCGCCGCGGATGCGGTAAGCCGTGCCCTGATCCGCGCTATATAAGACCAAAAAATCATCGTCCTCGCCGCCGAAACCAAATAGACCGGGGTATAAGGAAGTGATCGGCGACGGCGTCACGATTTCCGTAAATTCCCGGCCGTCAAAACGAAAGGCTCGGCCCCGATATCCTTCGCCCGCTCGGAAAGTCAACCCGACCAGCCAGATTTTCTGCAGGCCGGCGATGGAAACGGCGGTTAAAGAACTGCTGCTAAGCGGCAAATCCAAATACCGGTCGTTATAAAATAATTCCCAGTCTTTCTGTTCCAGGCAATCATTACCCAGACAGCGGCGGTCCGCGTATGGACCGTTAAAATCGTTAGCAGCCGCGTCTTGTAGGGATTTTTGTACGGCGGTGCCGAGCAATTGGCTGCCGGCCCCGCTCATGGCGTAATCCGGATAAAAAGACAGGCCGCGCGTCTCGTTGTCAAAACGAATAGCACTGCCTGATAAATGAAAATTAACCTGGCTATAAGCGAAGGAGCCGAATTGCTGCGCCGCGGCCAGGGAGTCAATCGGGGATCCGCCGGCTGGCTTGGCCGGCTGAACAGCGGCCGGCGATAAAGAGGCGCCAGACGAAACAACGGGCAACGAAGAAGTAACCGTAACGACGGGCGTGCCAGTAGCCACAGTGTCAGCCGGAGAAATCGCGGCATCCGGCGGGACACAGTCCAGCACGCTCAGAGAAACGGGTATAACGAAGATGATGACCAGGACGAAGATAAAAAACAGTTTACGCGCCCCGGAAGAAAAATGCGGCATAATGATGGCCGGCCTGATGCCGGCGAGCCTAAGAATGATTAACGGATGATAAGCTAATTATAGCATATTCTCCAACTAAAAACACCCGCCGGACGGCGGGCGTTCTTAGTATGAAAACTGATGATTGGCCGACTATTACTTGACGATCATCTTGCCGACTTCGCCCTTTTCCTTATGGCCGGGAACGTCGCAGCGGAAATCATAGCTGCCGGCTGCCGGCGCATTGAAGGTAATCGCCTTGGTCTCGCCCGGTCCGACGCCCATGGCGATGGCGCCGACCGCGGAATTGGTGAAGATGAAGACGTGGACCTGATTATCGGCGGAAGAAACCGCCAGATTCACGACTTGGCCGGCAGTGACCGTAAACGAGGCGGGCGTAATCTTGCCGTTACCGACTTCCAGCTTGACGGCAGCTGCCGGCAGCTGATCTTTGGCGACCAAAACCGGTTTCGGCGCAGCCGGACTGTTCGGGATAGCATCGTTCTGAGCGGCCTTGCCTTCCGATGTTACGACCTTCTGCTCGCCGGCGGTAACCAGGCTGGCGCCAGGAATCTGAGCCTTGGCGTCATCCAGGCTGTAGACTTTATTGTCTTCCAGGTTCTGCACCGGCGTCGTGCCTTCTTCGCCGGCCGGAGTCTTCTCGGCACCGGTCGTCTCGACTTCGTTGCCGCTCGTCTGCGGCTCTTGACTAGTTCCCTGATTGGCGGGCTTTTTCCCCTGCATAGCAGCCACAATGATGATAATCACGATGACTACCAGCACCCCCAAGAGGATCCAGATCTTCTTGGCGCCGCCCACTGGCTTGTTGTCCATAGGTTTGTTGTCCATAAATTTAATTATATATAAATTTATTAATTTTTAAACTTAATCCACTTCTCTGCCCTGTAAAGCCTGGTCTTCCGACACCGTCGGCCATTCTCGCCAGTCAAAACGCTTGCCGGTCAGACGGTATGAAATCTCGGCCGGCCGATCGGAGCGGAAAATTATCCGCTCTCCTTCTATTATATAATAAACCTGGGCGGCCCGACCATAGGGGGTGGCGATGACCTCCACGTTATCGGCATTGAAATCAACGATCTTGCGCCAGAGCCAGAGGTCGCTGCCTTCGGCGGCTTTAGAGAAATCTATCGCTGCTTCATATTCCTTGGCCGACGCTTTACGGGTAATGGCCAGCCGGCCGACATACTCTTCCTTGACTCCACCGGCTACGGAGGCGGCATAGGTAGCATAATTGATGCCTTTTATCTTATACAACGGGTCGATCGTGCCAACATAAATCTTGTTAATATTAGTAATATTATTATTATTCATGTTGACCGAGCCGGTGAACGACGCGCCGGTGGCATTAACGACGCCGGCCACATCCAATTTAGCGGCCGGATTGGTCGCACCGATGCCGACATTGCCGGAATTGTTATTATAGATATGGGTGCCATTCGCTGTCCAGGGGCCGGTGACGCTGGCCCAGCTGGTCTTGCAGTCGCCGGCCATGCACAAACCGGTGCCGTTTACCGTGCCGGAAGAGTTGATGCTGCCGACTACATCTAGAGTCGCGCCGGGATTGGTTTTGCCGATGCCGACGTTGGTAGAATTATCATACAGCGTGCCGATACCTATAGTATTATTATCAGTCCAACGGGTGACGTAACCGCTGGTGCCGGTCAGCGCCGTAAAGTTGGAGGTACCGTTCCCTTTCAGGATGCCGGTCAGAGTGGTCGTGCCAGTGCCGCCGTTAGCGACCGATAACTGCGTGCCGGACCAGTTGGAGTTATTAATGGAATTGAGCGTCGCTAAAGAACCGAGGCCTAAAGAGGTGCGACCGGTGGCCGCCACCAAATTAGTCGAACCGCCGTCCCATTGCGCCCTTTCCGAATAGGCCGTATTCCAATTGCCGCTATTGCCGCCGGAAGCCGTAATGGAGCCGGTCACCGTCAAGGCGCCGGCAGCATAAATATCGCCGCCAACATTCAACTTATAAGCGCCGGGATCGGTCGTACCGATGCCGACGTTGCCGGTCGTATCCGTCTTATAGGTATTAATGCCATTCAAGCTCCAGCCGCCGCCGCCGACCGCCGCCCAGTTAGCTTTACAATCGCCGGCGATACAGAGGCTGGTGCCGTTAATCGTGCCGGAGGCGGTAATGCCGCCGACGACATCAAGGGTAGTGCCGGGGTTGGTCTTCATGATGCCGATATTGCCACTAGACGAAATCCTCATCCTTTCACCATAACCAAGGCTATAATCAGTAGTTCCGAAAAATATACCAGTATTTCCGCCCACTCCTGAGGGCGTAAATTCCACTATTGACCCTATAGTCGTAGTAGAAATAGGGGGGCCACTGCCGGCGTAGTTGTAGAAAGATATCTGATTCTTCTGCCCGACTGCGATCGCTCTGCCGGATCTTAAATCACTAAGACTTAATTTATTATCTGCTGTGCCACCAACTTGGAGCCGATCGGTCGGATTTGTCATCCCCACCCCGACGTTGCCAGAAGAATTGATTCCCATAGCAAATGCTTCAGTAGCTCCAGCTGTTGAATAAAAAGCGATGCCGCCAGCGCCTACTCCATCATTTTCAGGTACAATTAGTAAATCCGAGACTGATCCGCTCATCACATTATTTGCACCCATCCATCCACCACCTAGAGCTCCTGATCTTCTAATTCTAAATGGCATTGCGTTTGATGTATTTACATCTAAAGTTGCCCCCGGATTCGTTGTCCCAATCCCGACGTTGCCGGCAAAATAGTTATTGCTACTTCCTGATAAATATATTGTATTACCACCGATGTCTCCGTTTTTCCTCACAACAAATGGCCACCCTGTCCAAGTCGAATTTCCAACCACTATAGCCGCATAACTCGGATTATTATCATCTCCCGGTTGAATCTGTAATATGTCACTTCCCGTATACCCTCCGAGATGAGTTATCCCATCATTTACAAATAACTTCGCACCTCCCGGATTCGTCGTCCCAATCCCGACGTTGCCGCCCCAAGGATTTAATACCAAATTCTTTTTTGTGTTATTAGCGGCATTAGTTACTTCAATTGCCCCCCAATTATTTCCAGTATCGGCCCACATTCTTAAAAGTGTATCAGAAGAAAAACTAGTAATAGTGCCGCCACTAGCAGCATTTTGAGCTATCTGTCCGTTTACTTCTAGCTTATTATTAGGATTTGTCGTCCCAATCCCGACATTCCCACTCGTATCAGCCTTATAGGTGTCGATGCCATTCAGCAACCAGCCGCCGCCGCCGACCGCCTCCCAACTGGTTTTACAATCGCCAGCAATACAGAGACCGGTGCCGTTCACCGTGCCGGAGGCGCTCAAACCGCCGACAATATCTAGGGTGGTGCCGGGATCGGTCTTGGCGATGCCGACGTTGCCAGAGTTTACATAACTATTTCCATTGGAATTTAATAAGACATTTAATGTCGTATCATTTTTAAAAAGTTTTAATACTCCATCGCGGCCCGCGCCATAAGTTATCTCAAATATCTTGACGTTATTATCATTCAATCCAACATACGGCCCGACTGATGCAGTTCCAGCGCTCACCAATCTAGCCTGTGTTGGATTCGTCGTCCCAATTCCGACGTTGCCATTTTGACTGAACGTAACCCTAGCTTGTCCGGCAGCCTGATCATATAGGTATAATTGATCAGTTCCGTCGTTTCTTAATCCTAACCACCATTTAGCCGCCCCCGCCGTTTGCCAACCTAAATTAGCAAAAGTAGATGTGCTGGCGCGATTAATCGAAAAATCTCCACTGGAAATATGCAATTTAGTAAGCGGATTCGTCGTCCCGATTCCCACATTACCATCCGGAGCAATGACCATTTTTTCCGTGGCCGCCCCCGAATTCGCGGTCAAGAATTTCAAACCGACCCGATCATAGCTGCTGGTCACATAAGGAACCAGGCCGGAGTACCAATTGCTGCCCAAGCCGGCGGTGTGATAGAAAATGAGGCCGCTCGCATTGCCGCCGGAGGCGACATTATTAGAGACGCCGATATTGCCATTATAGACGTCCAGCTTGGATAAGGGATTGGTCGTGCCGATACCGGTATTGCCGCCGGATGACAGGAACAGGCGGTCGGCGCCGAAATTATAGTTGCCGGTGCCGCGCATCTCAAAGCCGCCCGTATCTGAAAATTCTCCGAAATACATAGTAGCGCTACCCTGCGTCCGGTTGAATACGCCGGCCACGGTGGTACTATCGCCGCCCATATACAGGCGCGGATAAGTATTATCGCCGCCGACATAAATTTTACCATTGCCGTTATTGCCAGCCGGCCGGACATCAAGCTTGCCGACCGGGTTGGTCGTCCCGATCCCGACATTGCCGGAATTATTGCTATATACGTTGTTACCGTTCCCCGTCCAATAAGCCCCCGCTGCCGCCCAGGAAGTGCGGCAGTCGCCGGCAATGCAGAGGCCGGTGCCGTTTACGGTGCCGGAGGCGCTGACGCCGCCGGTAATATCCAGGGTCGTGCCGGGGTTGGTCTTCGCGATGCCGACATTGCCACCATTCAATATTGTTAACTTTGAAGCAACGCTTTCGTTGCCTAATTCAGCATTACTGCCAGTCTTAAATTGTAAAGCACTATTTTCAATTGAAATCCACCAGGGCGTTCTTAATGTCCCAGATCCGGCTGGTCGATACATTCTAACGGAGGGGTTATCACTTTCTTGAGCTAATACTATCTCAGTATATTTACTCCATGTTCCTGATCCTAAAACTGTGTCTAGCGCGCCCACGGGCGCCGTCGTCCCTATCCCGACATTGCCAGATTCTGTAATAGAAAAAAAGTCATTATATGTAGAATTATCATACCGCCCAACTTGAAAACGCATTGCATTTACTCCATCATACACATTACCAATATAAAAATTTCTTCCGGAAGAATAATTATCATTATAAAAAGCTATAGATCCGCCATAATTTTGTGCATCTCTTCCAGCTTTTATGGTTAATTTTCTAACTGGGTCAGGAGAGTTGGTCCCAATTCCAACTTTTCCTATCAATGAACTCGTTCCTGTAATATACATATTTCCGCTTACGGATAATTTTTCAACAGGATTCGTCGTCCCGATCCCGATATTCGTGCCGTTATTAATCAACGCGGAACTGGTTAACCATTGAGTCCCGTCACTATAGAGGGTCTGTCCGGCCGTGCCGGAAGGCAGACCGGCCTGAACTATGGTCGGCCAGGTAGTCTTACAGTCTCCGCCGATACAGAGGCCGGTGCCATTGACGGTGCCGGAAGCGTTGATACCGCCGACGATATCCAGGGTCGTGCCGGGGTTAGTCTTGGCGATGCCGACGTTGCCCGAGACATACAAACCCGAATGGACATTCAATTGTGATGACCAAATATTAAATGGCCCTTGGGTCGTATTATTTAATTGAGCATTTATACCAGTCTTTGCATAGATACTATAATAATCGCTCCACCCATATTTAGTATTCATTGCATAGAAACCATTATCCGTAACAAAACCACCCCCTAAAACATCTCCTGAAATGTATGTTATCCCATTTACATATAATTTATAATTTGGTGTCGTCGTCCCGATTCCCACATTCCCGGAATTATTGCTATAAATATTACTCCCGTTCCCCGTCCAATACGCTCCCGCCGCCGCCCAGGAAGTACGGCAGTCGCTGCTAATGCAGAGCCCGGTACCGTTTACGGTGCCGGAGGCGTTCAGGCCGCCGACGATATCTAAAGTGGTTCCGGGGTTGGTCTTAGCAACACCGACATTCCCGCCAAATTGGACGACAAACTTGTTTCCTGATTGATCGCCAATATCATTAATTTCAAATAAATTAGCCGTCTGGCTGGTTACTCCAGTTAAAACTAGCGGAACGGAGCCACCAGTATTAAGAGAGCTAATGTTCATACGACCGCCTAAGTTTCCGGCACCGCCTACATCAGTATATCCTCCGGCAGCACCAAATCTGACAACTCCGGTACCACCATTGCCAACACTAAACCATTCGGCTCCATTACCATTATACCTTACTCTAAATCCACCATCCGCACCGCTAGTCATAACATCTAGCGGCCCGGTTGGCGTTGACGTTCCGACCCCGATATTGCCGGTATAATATATGCCGCCCGAAACGTCAGTCCACTGCGAACCGCCGGAGGTGATAAAAGCGGCGCGGGCGATGGCCGAGAAATAAAAAACCCCCAGGATAACCAAAAAGACCAGGGTAAAAATCTTCCCGAGATTTTTTATTCTAAACTTCATAATATATCTAACCGCAGCGGAGTTTTCCTCCGCTCTCTTGTTATTATATTATAACACATACCAAGCCGAACTGCCACAGAAAACGTAGACAGAATTGTAGGCGCCGGAGAGCGTAAAAGTAGGTTGGCCGACGATGGTCGTCGCGCCTTCCGGATCAATGATGATCTTCTTGCTGGCCGAAGCGCTGCCGCTTTCATCCAAGACCACGAAGAAACGGCCCGGCGTGCATAAAGCATTAGGCAGGGTAACTGTCCGATTTGTGGTGAGCGTAGTATAACCGATGATGTAATCCGTAGACTGGGTCGTATAGTCAGCGTCCGCTACCGTCGTCCGGTTCAATGACAGACCGCCAGCCACTTGCAGGGTGGCCTGCGGATTAGTCGTCCCGATACCGACATTATAGCCGATATTAGCGTTCCAAATCGCACTGGTCGTCGTGCCGCTCCAGAGATTGCCGCCGCCGGCCGAAACGATGGAGGGCCAGGAAACTTTACAGTCCCCGCCGATGCAGAGACCCGTACCGTTCACCGTGCCGGAAGCGTTAATACCGCCAGTAACATCCAGTGTAGTGCCGGGATTAGTCTTGGCGATGCCGACGTTGCCGGCCGATAGTATTGTCATTAAATTAGCTTGGAATGTACCAACGGTATCGATCCTGTTAAACGACATCTGATATCCATTATTGATATTGAATTGGAGCCCCTTTGTGGACCTATCATCATAAGAGAACATAACTTGGGCATACTTATTTACGCCCGGGTTATTAAATGACCAATCAATACCATAGCTTGCTCCGGTGACGCCGCCAGCTAAGGTAATAAAGTTGCTTCCTGTCGTTGCGCCAACCTGCAGCTTTGAAGAAGGCGCTGTCGTCCCCACCCCGACATTTCCGGCCACTAAAGCAATATTCCTTGTAGTTTCATAGTTATCTTCAAATATATTAAACAAATTGCTCGCATTTGCTTTTATGTGATACCAGGTGCCCCCCTTCCAAATTTGTTCTATTGCCGAACCAGCGCCATTTAATGTCAGGGTGTTATTTATTATTGCCGTCCCACTCACTTCCAGCTTTCCAGCCGGGCTAGTGGTCCCGATCCCGACGTTGCCTATGGAATCAATACGTACTCGTTCACCAACAGCACCACTAGATTCTGTATAGAACGCAAGTGAAGAAGGATGGCCTGAACCAGTGCTAGAGTTACCAACAATAAAAGAGGTACCATATGCACCACCAGGTGCGCCGCTATCTGATGTGGCTAGACCTAAACCTAATACATTTATTCCATTATCATTATTACGTATATTTAGATTTCCACCATAAATTTCAAATTTAGAAAGAGGGTTTGTCGTCCCAATCCCCACATTGCCAGAATTCGCATTCCAGATCGCCCCGGTCGTCGTGCCGCTCCAGAGGTTCCCTCCGCCGGCGGCGATGATGGCCGGCCAAGAAACTTTACAGTCCCCGCCGATGCAGAGGCCGGTGCCGTTCACGGTGCCGGAAGCGTTTATGCTGCCGACGACATCCAGGTTGGAGCTGGGATTTGTCTTGGCGATGCCGATATTACCCGTTCCTGGCATAAAAGCCATATTCTGATTTCCGGAAGAATCAAGGATCAAAATATTATTGGCATCCTGATAAATAGAGTGGTTAGTAAAAGTCAGTCCCGTGGCACTCCCCTTCCCGCTTAGATACAATTGCCCGCCAGCAACCTGTAACTTAGCCGCCGGAGTCATCACTCCCACACCGACATTGCCGCCGTACGGATTCAATGAAATTGCCCTAGCGGTAGTTCCGTCTAAAGCGCCTTGAATAATAAGGGTTGATGAATCGCTATTGCCAGCTATAAAAAGAGAGCCGTTCTGATCGCTTCGCGGTTGAAACCTTATATGAGAGTACTGCGGAATTTCAGATAAGTTACCTGGATATGATCCAAAACCAACCGTATGCAACCTGTTACTAGGAGCGGTTGTCCCGATCCCGACGTTGCCGCCGAAGTAAGCTGAGCCCGCGCCGTTTATCCAAGATGTGAAATTGCCGGAATGATTAAGGCCTGCGAACAACTGCTGGTCATTGTCCGTATCGCCTGTATTATTGAAAACCACTACACCTCTCTGCCCGTTGCTCCCATCAAGTTGAGCAGATAAGATGGACCCGTGGCCGCCAGGGGTAACGCCAATCCCGGTTCTTTGCGTTATATAGGCTCCGCCTGCGACATGAAGCTTCTGGGAAGGGGCTGTCGTCCCTACACCGACATTACCGGAGTTATTGCTGGCTATATCGCTGCCATAGCCGGTCCAATAGGCGCCGGCCGCTGCCCAGGAAGTACGGCAGTCACCGCCAATACAGAGGCCGGTGCCGTTTACCGTGCCGGAGGCGTTGATGCTGCCGACGACGTCTAAGTTGGCGCCGGGGCTGGATTTCATGATACCGACGTTGCCACTGTTTCTTACGGTTAACAAGTCTCCACTGGAACCTCCTGCCGAGGAGAGCTTCAGCAAATCAGCGTCGCTGGAATATTGGTAGATTTCCAGATTGGCCGTCGGCGTAGAAGTGCCGATGCCAAATCTGACGGTATTGCCGGTGAATGAATACACTGACGGATTGCCGTATTTAAAATCAAATATCTGAGTCGCCCCGGCGCCGGCATTAGTCACTAAGTTGCCTACAATAGAATCGCCATCGTTATAAATCCTATAACCATACCCGTCCGCGCTGGGAGTATCCATCAAGAATATACCCGGGTTGCTGCCAGCTAACCAGATATTGCCATTTCCGCCGACTGCCAGCTGTTGTGTCGGCGTGCTGGTTCCGATGCCGACGTTGCCGGCAATATATGCCCCCCCATCCTGAACATATAATTGGTTTGTCCCGGTTCCACCTAAAATCTGAAATTGCCCCGTAAACTTACCCACGGAATGATCTTGGACTGTGAATATTGTTGTATTATCTGAATTAGCTAACCTAAAATTTGTAGTAGCAAACGTATTACCACTTCCCTTTATTTCTATTCTCGCCCCCGGCGCCGTCGTCCCGATCCCGACATCCCCGGAATTCGCATTCCAGATCGCCCCGGTCGTCGTGCCGCTCCAGAGGTTCCCTCCGCCGGCGGCGATGATGGCCGGCCAAGAAACTTTACAGTCCCCGCCGATGCAGAGGCCGGTGCCGTTCACGGTGCCGGAAGCGTTTATGCTGCCGACGACATCCAGGTTGGAGCTGGGATTTGTCTTGGCGATGCCGATATTACCCGTTCCTGGCATAAAAGCCATATTCTGATTTCCGGAAGAATCAAGGATCAAAATATTATTGGCATCCTGATAAATAGAGTGGTTAGTAAAAGTCAGTCCCGTGGCACTCCCCTTCCCGCTTAGATACAATTGCCCGCCAGCAACCTGTAACTTAGCCGCCGGAGTCATCACTCCCACACCGACATTGCCGCCGTACGGATTCAATGAAATTGCCCTAGCGGTAGTTCCGTCTAAAGCGCCTTGAATAATAAGGGTTGATGAATCGCTATTGCCAGCTATAAAAAGAGAGCCGTTCTGATCGCTTCGCGGTTGAAACCTTATATGAGAGTACTGCGGAATTTCAGATAAGTTACCTGGATATGATCCAAAACCAACCGTATGCAACCTGTTACTAGGAGCGGTTGTCCCGATCCCGACGTTGCCGCCGAAGTAAGCTGAGCCCGCGCCGTTTATCCAAGATGTGAAATTGCCGGAATGATTAAGGCCTGCGAACAACTGCTGGTCATTGTCCGTATCGCCTGTATTATTGAAAACCACTACACCTCTCTGCCCGTTGCTCCCATCAAGTTGAGCAGATAAGATGGACCCGTGGCCGCCAGGGGTAACGCCAATCCCGGTTCTTTGCGTTATATAGGCTCCGCCTGCGACATGAAGCTTCTGGGAAGGGGCTGTCGTCCCTACACCGACATTACCGGAGTTATTGCTGGCTATATCGCTGCCATAGCCGGTCCAATAGGCGCCGGCCGCTGCCCAGGAAGTACGGCAGTCACCGCCAATACAGAGGCCGGTGCCGTTTACCGTGCCGGAGGCGTTGATGCTGCCGACGACGTCTAAGTTGGCGCCGGGGCTGGATTTCATGATACCGACGTTGCCACTGTTTCTTACGGTTAACAAGTCTCCACTGGAACCTCCTGCCGAGGAGAGCTTCAGCAAATCAGCGTCGCTGGAATATTGGTAGATTTCCAGATTGGCCGTCGGCGTAGAAGTGCCGATGCCAAATCTGACGGTATTGCCGGTGAATGAATACACTGACGGATTGCCGTATTTAAAATCAAATATCTGAGTCGCCCCGGCGCCGGCATTAGTCACTAAGTTGCCTACAATAGAATCGCCATCGTTATAAATCCTATAACCATACCCGTCCGCGCTGGGAGTATCCATCAAGAATATACCCGGGTTGCTGCCAGCTAACCAGATATTGCCATTTCCGCCGACTGCCAGCTGTTGTGTCGGCGTGCTGGTTCCGATGCCGACGTTGCCGGCAATATATGCCCCCCCATCCTGAACATATAATTGGTTTGTCCCGGTTCCACCTAAAATCTGAAATTGCCCCGTAAACTTACCCACGGAATGATCTTGGACTGTGAATATTGTTGTATTATCTGAATTAGCTAACCTAAAATTTGTAGTAGCAAACGTATTACCACTTCCCTTTATTTCTATTCTCGCCCCCGGCGCCGTCGTCCCGATCCCGACATCCCCGGAATTCGCATTCCAAATCGCTCCGGTCGTCGTGCCGCTCCAAAGATTCCCTCCTCCGGCGGCAATGATGGCTGGCCAGCTGACTTTGCAGTCGCCGCCGATGCAGAGACCGGTGCCGTTCACCGTGCCGGAAGCGTTGATGCTGCCGACGACGTCGAGATTGGAGCCGGGGGCAGTAGTCCCGATGCCGATGTTGCCGCCAGAGGTAATAACCAGACGATCATTCGCTCCGTTGCTGCCAAAACTCAGACCTACTCCGCTGATGGCATTAAGTCTCCCTAAGGTATTGGCGCCATCGTAATTTAGATATATTCTTTCCGCCGCTAAGCCGGAAGTGCCGCCGATAGTGACTTGGTCGTTATTGAAACCGCCTCGGCCGTTTACCGTCAGCTGGTTGCCGGGGTTCGTCGTTCCGATTCCGACTCGGCCGTTATTATCTATGGTCATCTTGACATTGGCGTCATCAGCGCCATAAAGCTTGGAACTTTGCGCTCCAATGCCGGTGGCGAACTTAATCGGAACGTTGGTGGAATATACATACAAACCACGCTTGGACGCGGTCCAATAGTTAGCGGGGTACAAGCTAAGCCCTCCTAGTTGGTAGTCGCCGGCCGTCGCATTATTTACAGCTAATAACCAATTAGCCTGCGCGTTATTGCTCCCGCCATTACTAGAATCAATGGTCTGATAAGAATAAACCGATGAATAATTGGGCCCGTTCGTTGTACGCAAAGTAAATTCCGCTAAATTATTCTGTATGGAACCCTCGGAATAAGTATTATAATTATCCACTAACAAGCGCCCATTGGCTATGGCTAGCTTTTGGACGGGGTTAGTCGTCCCGATGCCGACGTTGCCTGAACTGCCGAGGATTGTAATCCTTTCGTTTGAAGTTCCTCCGCCATTAAAGGTATAAAGGGCAGTCTTCGACGGAGATCGGCCGGCCGTCAGTATGTTCTGTCCTGATTGCTGCAAGGCAAGTGATGTGACATCGTCATACTGCGCCTTCAGATCTACTCTATATGACGCCGGACTGTCCGACAATGAAAGTCTTAAGGATGGCGCTCCTGCGGCGTTTGATCTTTCTAAATTAAGAGTCGCTGCGGGGTTGGTTGTCCCCACTCCCACATTCCCGTTCGTATCCGTCTTATAGACCGTCGTGCCGTTTATCGTCCAGCCGCTGGTCGCGCCGACGCCGCTCCAGTCGGTCTTGCAAACGCCGGCGATGCAGAGGCCGGTGCCGTTTACCGTGCCGGAAGCGTCCAAGCTGCCGACGATATGCAGGTTGGAGCCGGGATTGGTCGTCCCGACGCCGACGTTGCCGGTCGTGAACAATCCGCCTGTAAACAGGTTGGTCGCGTTAACCGGCCCGTTGACGCTCAGTCCGGCGGCCGGCGCTCCCGTGGCGATGCCGACCGGGCCGTTCAAAGAAACCGGCAACCAGGTATTTACAAAATCGCTGAACAGGTCGTTCCAATTCTGGGAAGTCAGGGTATCGTTAAAAGTTTTATTATAGCTGGAAGTGGCATGATAGGCTTGGGCGTTTTTAGCGTTAGAGAATAACAAAAAACCGCCGCTTAATAATAAAGCAAAAAGTAATATTCCGGTTTTCCGACTATAGAATCGGGGCATTAAAACAATTAGCCTATGATAAACTAACGGCTGTTAAAAATTTCTTGATGCTGGCGTCGGCCATCTTGTATCCAGGCTGATAAATGACTTTTTCCGAATAATCCAAATCTTTAAAATAAGCCAACTGGGCTCGCAGGATTTTTTCGTTAAAATTATTTTTAAAAATTTGTTCGGCTTTTTTAACTATTTCCGGTAGAGTGTAAAAATCTTTTAAAATCACGTATAGATCCACATAGTCTTTCCACTTGGCCCGGCGCCCTAAGGCGTAAGCTTTAAGAGCCGCGATGGTCAGGATGTCCGCCATCTTGATAGTGCTCGCCAAAGGCACGGCAAAGCTGATCTTGAAAGGATAATATAAAAAAGTGATTTTAACGCCCTTGACTACAACGGTTAGCTCGCCTTGCTGGTCAACCAAAATTTTGCTGATTTTTTCTTTTTTGAAGATTCGGCGTTGCAGAGTTAAGTTATCGAATTCTTGGCAAGTGAACAGATCAAAATCTATCGACTGGCGGTGGCCGATTTGCAAAGCCAAGGCCGTGCCGCCGACCAAACCGAAATCTGGCCGGAATTCTTTCAGCCAGGGCAACAGGCGTTGTTGTTTGGCAGCCAAGATATCAAGGTGCATATTTCCGGAAATAGAGTTTAAAGTAATTAGCTACGGCCGGCTGATAATTATGCCTTTTGCTCTTCAGTTGTTGCCGAAAAATAAGAGCGGCCCGATTTTTCCCTAACCCTCTCATCAACTCCTGCACATCTGAAAAATCTCCGTAATTTAGGGTATTTTCTAAAATCACTGCCGGTGACAATGACCGGTAATTAGTGGTCGACCAAAACAAATATGGCCGATTTTTAGCAAATTTTTCCATATCCAAATTATACCATTTCCCGAGTAGTTTGCCAAGGAAAAATAAGGGCAAAAAACCGCTAATCATCGGTCAATCTCCGAAGCGGATTTCCACGCTCCGTTTCGTGCTCTGATAGTCGCCGATAGCCTGGAAGACTAGGGGCGGGGCCGAGATGAAATAATCGTCATAGACGGCGCCGGAGTTCAGGGTATCGCTAAAGATGCTCGCTAGGGACGGAGCACCATAGACATAGGAGCCATAGTTTAATTCGTAGAGCAACCGTTCGGCACCGGCTTCGGCCGCGTAATAAGCCTTGGTCGACTGGGCCTGGATGCCGCCGGCCTTGATGCCCAGCCAGACTACGTAGGCACCGCCCATCGCGACAATCAGCATGCCGGACATGATGAACATGGTTAAGATCAGGGCGCTGCCTTTTTTTCTTTTGATAATAGCCAATTTATTCATCATATTATTCCTTATAATACCGCGAGGTCAGGCTGGTCTGAATAACCATATCCGACTGGAACTTCTCCTGGTCCAAGGCATGCGCCCGTAGATTCAAGGTAACCATGGGCTGAACCGCGCCCAGATCGTTAAGGATGAAGTGCAGAGTATCTATTTTGATTTTCTTCGGCGAGATAAAATCGGCGATGCCGTTGCGGCTGACCTGGAAGCGCTGGTTAGTGCCATCGGCTACCAGGGAATAAGTCACGCATTGGTTATAATAGTTCCGGAAAGACAAGCTGTCGCCGAGCGAACCGGTCGTGACCGTATATACCCGGTTATTCGGGATGCCCGGACAGACCCCTTTATTGATCTGGGCCATGCGGATTTCCTTATCCACCACTTCGAAGAAATATTTCAGGCTCTCCTGGACATTCTGCGCCGCGAGCGCGCTCCGCTGGCTGTCAATGACCAGCTTGAAAATACCTGTAGCCGACAGGATGATGACGACGAAGATGGTCACCGACATCACGACTTCCATCAAGGAAAAACCGGCCGCGCGGCAGTTTCCGAAGCGGCCGCCGCCCGGTCTAGCGCCAGTCATAGAGCATCGTTTCCAAATCATAGGCATAATTACGTTGATGATCAGTCCAGGTAACCCGGGAAATCACCCGGATTGAGGTGGCGCTGACATTCTGTAAAACGATTAAGCGTCGGAAGCCGCTGTCTGGCGCCGCGCTAGCCGTGTCATGGAAATAAAAGCCGTTACTATCCTGTTTCAAAGACAATTCCGGCGCGTAGCCGCTATAGGGCTGAGGAGACGCATCCTGATAATCCATATAAAATTGCCCGTTTTGAAAAACCTGGTTCAAGGGCTGCTTAGCCCCCCGCCAATTAGAATCCCGGACTTTACGGATCAGCTCGACGCCCTCCTGGGCCAATTGGTAGGCGATTAGGTTGTTCTTGTTGTAGCTCTGGCTCTGGATGTTCTGGATAAGCAAAGACAATATGCCGACTAGAGCCAGCGAAACGATGAAGAGAATGGTGATTATTTCCACGAGCGAGAATCCTTTTTTCATATGGCTAATCAATGACTTCGATCAAGCCCAAAAAATTCACCCGGACGGTCTTAGTAGTATTGTTCTGTTTTTCCTGCAACTTGATTTCCAGGACCGTCGAAGTACTCGCCGCATCCACCCGGTAGATATTGGTCTGCGGGTCGGGCGGCAGGAAGCTGACGTTAACGCGGTTATTGAGCACGCCGGTGCCGGTCCGGAGTTCGGCGATCTCTATTTGCGGCGGCAGCGGTGTCACCCGGGCGCCGTAACGGACATTCCCTTCCGAGGACTGATCGTATTTCAAGTAGCCCGGGCTGGGGTGGCCGGGCGAGGCCGGCTGGTCCAAGTCGGCGAACATGACATAGCTGGTGCTGGCCGTATCCAGGCTGATACCCCAGCCGCCGGGCGGCACGCCGCCGATATCGCCGTTATATTTCACCAATCCCAGGGTATTATTCTGGGCTAGATGCAAATCGGCGACCAGGTTCTGGGCGGCCATGGCCAGGTCGGTCCGCTTGTCCGTCGAATGGTAGTTGACGATGAACAAAACCGTGATGATAACGATGATGCTGATGCTGACGATCATCTCGATCAGCGTGAATCCTGGTTGTCGCCGCTTATCCTTCATAACATTCGGTTTAATATTCTTCCGCCTTGACTTCACGCCAGATCGGCAGGCCGTAATTGATGGTCAAGGAAGTGGAAGTGCTGCAATAGTAATTATTGGCGTCTGTAACGCGCAAAGTGACTACGGTATTGGTCGACTTATGGAAGAATTTGATGGAAGTCGTGGCGCCATAGGGGCTATCAATAGTATCCTGCGGATCGCTCGTCGTCCAGAGGTAAGTGCAGTTGCCGTAGCAGCTGCGCGGCAGCGGCGTGCCGCTGTAGTAGTTGCTGGTAAAATTAGTGGTCGTCCCGACCAGGATATCCGTCGGCTCCCAGGTAAAGAAAGGATTCGGGAATTCATGGGCGTAAGTCGTGAAGGTCTTGTTGTTGCCGTCCGGATTCCCGTCGGTCGACTCGTCAAGGTTGCCATTATGGCCGTCCAGCGTACCGAATTGATACCAGGTCGTCGGCTGGTCATCGCCGTCCCAAAGTTGGATCCACCAATAGTAATTGGTGCCATAAGCCGGCGTCCAAATCAACGAATCCAGGGCGTTCACGCAGAGCGCGCTGGGGCAGGTCAGCTGCCGGGCATCGGCCGCAACCTGCTTGCCGCTGTCAAAAACCGGGCTGGAAGTGGCGTTAACGGTATTGATGATGATCCGATAGGCAGTCTGCGTGCCGCTGCCGAGCAGCCATTTCAGGACGACTTTCCGCGCGCCGAAATCGCAGGCTTCGCTATAGCTCCAATTCGGCGCCGACAAATGGCCGATTTCCAAGTTGCTGACATAGGCCTTATAGTTGCGTGTAGCGCAATTGCCGACGCTCAGCCCGTTCCATTCGCTTTCGCAGTTGAAGCTAATAACGTCATCGGTCGTAGTGGCGTAACCGACAAAATCGCCGGGCTGGATGCCATGCCCGGGCAGGACCGGGCTGCTGAGATCCCAGGACTGGATAGCGACCGGCGTCCGGGTCGCGGTCGGCGCGCTGTCCAGCCTGATCCAGGTGCCGTCGCTTAAGACCCGCGCCCAGCCGTAGACCCGCTGGGTGCTTTCGTTATAGCAAGCCGAACAGCTGTTGCTGCCGTTGCAAGTGCCCGGACAATTGGCGCTGAAGGCATAATTATCCGGCGGTGTGGTCGTCGCAGCAAAGGTGATCAGGCCCTTGGTATAATTCCAGGCCTCGCCGGCGAAATTGCCGTTATCGTCTATGGAGACGTGGTGGACGATATTCGTGCAAGGGACGGAATAGAACGCGAAACCCGGCGGCGTGGTCAGATTGCCGGGAACGTCAAAGCGGTCGCCGGAAACATCATCGATGCAGTCCATCGCCAGATATTGCGACTGGCCGCTCCACCAGGCCGCGCCGTGGATATAGGAAACCGCGGCGGCGGTTTTAGCCGCGAAAAAAACCGGTATCGCTACCGCCATGAGGATGATAATTCTAATTTTAGGCCGGATAATCATTATCAGTCTTTAATGCTTTAATCATAGCATTTTTCCGGATTTTTTGGAATTAAAAAACCGCCTCTAGGGGCGGCGTCGGCAGGCAGCCGGCATCTTCGCTGCCAGCGTTTCAGAATTTTTGATATTTTTCCAGAAATTCCCGGCCCAGGCGCAACATTTTGCGCCGGGCATGATCTGTCGTATCGTCGTAGCCGATTAAATGCAGCAGACCGTGGACGAGCAAGAAATAAAACAGATAATCTTTTAATTTCCGACCTTTAATGTTTAAATTTAATTCGGCTAACATTTGACGATATTTCCCTATCCGGCGCGCTTCCTGGATATTGATGACGATTTCGCCCAGATACTGCCTGGCTCGGCGTCCGCCTCGGTCCGTTCCGGGCTTGTCCGGGCTAAAAGACAAAACATCGGTCGTCTTATCAATGCCCCGATAAGTCCGGTTCAGGCTCTTCATCCGGGCATCACCGACAATAGCCAGAGAAACCTCTGCTCCAGATTGCTTATAGGCGCGCAAAAAACGATCGACCAATTTTTCAGTGGCCGCCGGATTGATTTTTTGCCGCGTCGTGTTATTGATCTCTAGCATGAGTGATGATATAATTATAGCAATGTCAGAGTTGATTCTAAATACTTCAAGACCGCAACGGAATCTATAAAATCTCCCCGCCGGGGAGATTTTTATTTACATCGACCGCTTCAGCCGCCGCAACCGGTCATAAAGCCGATAGGTCGACGGACGGAAAACCAGGTCATAAGTGCCGGGGTAATTGAAACGTTCGCCGCCGAAACCGAGTTTGAACCGGGTCACGCCCGGGAAGCGCCGCTCATCAAGCCCGTAAAAATCATAACATCGGACGCCCGACTGCTTGGCTTCCTTAATGACCGACCACTGCAGGAGATACGGCGCCATCACATTGCGGTACTCATTGTCGGAGGCGCCGTGCAAATAGGTCGCCCGGCCGCCCCAGAAACAGAATAGTCCGGCGGCGATAATCCGGCCTTCATATTCGGCCAGGCGGAGCCTGATAAATCCGTTCGCGGCCGTTAACAAGCGCCGGTAATGTTCCTGGGTATGGGTGCGGAAACCGTCCCGTTCCCCGGTCAATCGCAGCAGCCGCCAGAACTCCGGAAAATCGGTTGCTTGACCAGATTTTATCCGTACGTTTTTCTTTTCAGCGAGCCGGATATTGTAGCGGGTCTTCTGTCCCATGGCGGCAAGCAGCTCGGCTTCGCTCGGCGACAAATCTAAAAATAAAGTTTGCGCCGGCTGCCGGTCGACGGTCCTGAGCCAGGGCAAAACTTCTCCCGCGGTTCTATAGATAGCCGGCTCCAGGCGCCAAAAAATCGCCCGCGGATCCTGCCGTCGCAATTCCCGGCTCAGGACATCCACATAGCTGGCCAAGTGTTTGGCGTCAGTTGGCAGGTCTGGGCTAAAAACCGGTCCGCGCGGCGCATACCAATAGTGCTGCCCTAGGGGTAGAGACGCTTTGATAACGGCCGCGGCTGCCACGATTTTACCTTTATCGCGCAAGCCAAAGCGCTTGACGGCCTGGCCGCCGGCACGCCAAATCTCGGCCCATTCCCAGGACTGCAGATACTCCCCGCCCGGCGGCGGGGTTGCTCCTTGAACGACGCCAGTCGGGTCACCGGCATTTTTGACGAAACCATCCCAAGCCGACTTATCCTTGAAAGTGTCGCCGAAAGTAAAAATTTCCATATTGCCAGTATAACATAAAAGCCAAACAAGCAAAAAAACCCGCCGACACTGGCCGTGCGACGGACTTTTCTTGTGATAAATTTTTGCTAACCGAGGTTTACTGGATACCGGCCGGAGTGGCGGTCTTAAGACCGGAACTCACGCCGCCGGTCTGGGCGCCCAGGCAGTAGTTGATGTGGTAAGTGGAATAAGGGGCTAAGCCGTCGGCGGTATAGGTGTACTCGGGCTGACCCACGCAGTTGCCGGTCGTGAAATCAAACGGGGTCGGCGGAGTCGGCACGACCGACAGGTAAACGCCGTTGGTCGTAGAAATGGCCGCACCGGCAGCTACCGAAGCCGTCGCCGGGTAAGAGCCGACGTCGTTGTAATACATTTCCAGAGCGGTCTGAATCTGCTTCACGTCCGCGACGCGCTTGGCGTCACGCGCTCTAGCTCGCGCCGTGTTCAGGGCCAGGACCGAGAGAGTCGATAGCAGGCCGATGATGGCGATGACTACCAAGAGCTCGATCAGCGTGAAGCCTTTTTGATTTTTGCTCATAAATATGTAGCGTTATCTCAACCGCAATCCGGCTAATGCCGGCGCTAATTGAAAAATTAAATTATTTTAAATGGAGACGCACTTCTGTCGCCTGTAGTTATTTATGATTATATCACACCGCCCGAAAAACCACAACGAATCTGGCAGAGGACGGCGATGCCGAACGGTTTACTGGATACCGGCCGGAGTCGCGGTCTTGGCGCCGGCGCTCACGCCGCCGGTCTGGGCGCCCAGGCAGTAGTTGATGTGGTAAGTGGAATAAGGGGCTAAGCCGTCGGCGGTATAGGTGTACTCGGGCTGACCCACGCAGTTGCCGGTCGTGAAATCAAACGGGGTCGGCGGAGTCGGCACGACCGACAGGTAAACGCCGTTGGTCGTAGAAATGGCCGCACCGGCAGCTACCGAAGCCGTCGCCGGGTAAGAGCCGACGTCGTTGTAATACATTTCCAGAGCGGTCTGAATCTGCTTCACGTCCGCGACGCGCTTGGCGTCACGCGCTCTAGCTCGCGCCGTGTTCAGGGCCAGGACCGAGAGAGTCGATAGCAGGCCGATGATGGCGATGACTACCAAGAGCTCGATCAGCGTGAAGCCGCGCAGGCGAGCAGCCGCATTAACCGTCAGCAGAGGCAGGCGGGGATTAATTTTAGACATACTTTTTTTCTTTAATTCTCCTTACCACTATATTATAACAGCCGAGCTCGGAAACCACAATATCCCGAGTAAATTAGAATTGGCTGGCCAGGTTATACATCGGCAGAAGGACCGCGGCGACCATCACGCCGACGCCGATGCCCATGATGACCATGATGAGCGGCTCCATCAGCTTGCTGAGATTGTCCAGCATATTGGTGCTTTCCCGGGTGTAGAAGATCGTAATCCGGTCCAGGACCGCGTCTATTTTGCCGGTCCGTTCGCCGACGGCGATCATTTGCGGCACCATTTTCGGAACGTACTTGCTGGACTCGAAAACCGTGGCGAAAGGATTGCCGTCGTTGATCGATTCCAGAGTATCCAGAATCAATTCGCGATAAACCAGGTTGCCGACGACGTCCGCCACGATTTCCAAGCTGCGGGTGATGGTCACGCCTCCCTTCAGGAGCGTCGACAAGGAACGGGAAAAACGCATCAGATAGATGTATTTGAAAAGCGGTCCGAAAATCGGCAGGCGCAACTTCAGGCTATCCACGTTCCGGCGGCCGGCATAGGTCCGGAGATAAAGACGGACCAAGATGATGATAATAACCAAGGCGATGACGATGAGCACCGCGTAATCGATCAGAAAATTGGAAGTCCAGATCACTAGCCGGGTCGAGAGCGGCAGAGTCGCGCCGGTTTCAGTCAAAATGGAAGTCAGGTTCGGGATGACGTAGACCATCAGTACGATGCCGACGCCGAAGAGGGCGGTAATGATGAAGGCCGGATAAATCATGGCGCCGCGGATCTTGGAAACCATGTCGTAATTCTTTTCCATTTCATCAGCCAAATAATTCAGCACCTCATCCAGTTTGCCGGAAGTTTCGCCGGAGCGGACGATATTGATGAAGAATTCGGAAAAGATCTTCGGGTACTTGGCCAGAGCGTCGGACAAAAAAGCGCCGGCGTTGACGTCGTAGGCGACGTCGGCGATCAAGTTCTTCAAAGACAGGTTGTTCGTCTGATCGACCAGCACCAAGAGGGATTCCACCACCGGGACATTGGAAGAAATCATGACCGAGAACTGGCGGGCGAAAATGACCAGATCCTTGGCGCGGACCGGCGCGATCAAGCGGGAAAAACGGCTTAACGGCGTATTCGTCACATCCTGGATGCTGGTCGCGTTCAAGTCCTGCTTGCGCAGCTTGGCGGTCACTTCCGCCTCGGACAGGCCGACGACTTGGCCGCGGCGGCTCCGGCCGCTCGCATCCTCCGCTTGATATTTGAAAATAGGCATATGATTCTAAAAAACTTAACTCTCGATAACCCGCAGCACTTCTTCCATGGTCGTCTTGCCCTGCAGCACCTTGATGACGCCATCCTGCTTGATGGTACAAAAATCTTCTATCGACCGGACGGTCTCGATAGTCAGGTTCTTTTCGCCGCTATCGATGATCTCCCGCAGCCGGTCGTCTATTTCTATAACTTCCGCAATCGCGACCCGGCCGAGATAACCGGTATTTTCGCAACGAGCGCAGCCAACCGCCCGATAGGCTTGATAATTGGCTAACGGGTCGTTCGCGTCCGCCAGATCCGGCAATTCTTCCTTAAGCACCGCGGCCGGCATGTCCTTCAGCGCCGCGGTTATCTCCTGCACCGCTTCCGCCGTCAGCTTGGTCGCCTGCTTGCAATTCTCGCATAGCCGGCGCGCCAGACGCTGGGCGACCACGGTCTTCAGCGTAGAGGAGAGCAGGAAACGTTCGATCTTCATATCCAGGAGGCGGAAAACGGCGCCCAAGGCGTCGTTGGTGTGCAGCGTCGAGAGGACTAGGTGGCCGGTGAGGGCCGCGTTGATGGACAGCTCAGCCGTTTCTTCGTCGCGGATTTCGCCGACCATGATGATGTTGGGATCCTGGCGCAATAATGAACGCAGGCCGTTGGCGAAAGAAAAACCGATCTTGGGCCGGACCTGCGACTGGTTGATGCCCTTGATTTCGTACTCAATCGGGTCTTCCAGGGTTGAAATATTGACGCCTTCCTTATTCAAGATGTTCAGCATGGCATAGAGGGTGGTCGATTTGCCGCTGCCGGTCGGGCCGGTTACCAGGAAAATACCGCTGGTCTTGGCGCTGCCGGCGGCGATGCGCCGCAAGGCCAGCTTGTTGAAGCCTAAGTCAGCTAGGCCGGGGGCGCCTTTGGAAACGTCCAGGATGCGCATCACGACCTTCTCGTTGTTAGCCAGCGGCAGGGTGGAAACGCGGAAATCGATTTCCTGGCCATTGACGACAAGCCGGATGCGGCCATCCTGCGGGATGCGCGTTTCGTCCAATTTCAATTTGGCCAGCACTTTGACGCGGGCGATGATCGCCTTATGGATGCTCTTGGGCAAAGTCAAGGAAGTATGCAGTATGCCGTCGATGCGGTAACGGACCCGGCTCTCCTGGGCGAAGGGTTCGATATGGATATCGGAAGCGCGCGCTTCGACGGCGTGGCGGATGATGACCGACACGATGCGGGAAACCGGCGCGCTATTGATCTCATCACTGTTCAAATCTTCCGTGGCATCGGTCTTGACCGTAACCAGGTCCTCCCCTTCCTCCTTCGCTTTCACTTCCAGAGCGCTGGAAACCTCTTCTTCTATTTTCTGATATTGCTTGAAGGCCTTCTGCCAGCTGGCGGCGGAAATTAAAAAGTACTGCGCCTGCAGCCTTTCGTCTGTCGCCAGAAAATTCACCGCTTCCATCGCTTTCAAATTCGGTTCAATCAGGCCGATCTTGAGCGACCGGCCGTCGCGGCCGAAACAGACGATCTTGTAAGTCCTGGCGATCTCCTCGGGCAGGAAGGTCAAGGTGGCTTCCGGCACTTCGGTGTTGGTCAGATCGATATAGGGTAGGTTGTATAGCGAGGCTTTCAGTTCCGTCAGCCGCTCTTCGCTCACGAGTTTCTGGCTGATCAGAAAGGCGCTGATCTCGGTCTTGCTCTGCAGAGCCGCCTGCTTGGCTGCCGCCGCCTGTCCGGCGTCCAGCAACTGACGATCAACGAGCAGCCCCAGCAATTGTTCGGTTTTATCCATAATCTATTTCACTTTAGCCTGAAAGGGCAAATCGTTGCCGGTCTGGCAGTTTAGGGTGGCGCCGGTGGCGGCCGTGGCGGTCGCCGTGCTGGTGGCAATCACGGCCGGATTCAAGATCAATGAGCGGTTCGCCTTCGTGTCCGGCCGCCAGCAGATATTGTCAAAATCGAAATTAACCACGTAATCGGCCAGGGCCAGGAAGCGCGGCGATTGCAAAGCCGAAGTGTCCAGAGCCTCCCCGGGCGGCACGACCGTCACCGTCCCGGTGGTCAGAGGCGCCAGGTCCATTTGCGACCCCAGATAGTCGAAGAGCCGGCCATGAAACAGGAATAACAAGCCGCCGGCCAAGAGTAGCAGGCCGATCAGGGAATATAAAACGATGTTGTAAGCTGGTTTCGTCATATGACAGCTAGGGCGCCTGATAATAATAAGTGGTCAGGATGATGTCGGCCGTCGCTTCCGACGGTGAAAAGTTAACCTCGGTCACGTCGAAGAGGCGCAGGTTATTCTCGAATATCTTCAGGAGTTTCTTGAGCCCGCTATAATCGATGCTGGCTATAGACAGCTCCAGATTATAGCGACCCAAACCAGGCCGCACGACACCGGGTGGCGTTTCGTCGGCCTTCGGTTCGCTGATCGTCAGGCTGCTGATCAGCCAGCCGCCCTGCGCCGCCATTTCTTCCACTTCGCCGAACAGCCTTTCCGGCACGTAATCGTCGGGCAAGACGCCGTTGAAGCGCTGCAAGTCGTTCGGATTGATCTGCTGATAAACTTGATCAATCGCCCGATAAACAGCCAGTTTCCGCAAACTGTTGAGATAAAGCTTCTGCTCGCTCTCCAGATTGGCCCGGATGCCGGCTTTCGCCGCCGCGAATTTCGGAGCCAGCAGGAGAATATAGGATAAGAGCAGACAGACGACCAGAACGGCGGCCATCAGAGCCGGGGCGTATTCCCGGAGAAAAAGATTAAGCGCATTCTTATTCTTTTGGTTGCGGACGTTGGCCATAACTATTTCTTAAAAATTTCCGGTTTGACTTGCAAAGTAATTCTGAAACTCAAGTCGCCGGTCTGATCCTCGCCTTCCCGGCTCGACTCCGCGGCGACGACCTGCGCTTTTTCCACCAGTGGATCCTTCAGGAAGGCTCGGACTTGCCAGGAAATGTCGGCATAGGTCTTGGCGCGTGCCGTCAAGACATAGAGCCCGTCCGTGCCGCCGGCGAACTGTTCATAGGTCACGGAGCTCAGGGTATTCTTTTCCAGCCAGCTGAAAAAATTGGTCCAGTAAATATGGTTATCCAATAATTCACCGAAAATCGCCGCTTTGTCCTTATACGACAAGGCGGCCCCGATTTGATTCCTGAGCTGGCTGATTTCGGCGTTAGTGCGGTCGACCTGCTCTTCCAGAACCTTGGTCCTCGCCGCTTCTTGCTTCTCCCATTGGTCCAGCCCGAAATAGATCTCGCCGACGAACAGGGCGGCTAAGGCCAGGATTAAAGCCAGGACCAAAAGCTGTTTGCGCCAATCAAAAGAAACCTGGACTTCATCTTTCACCAGATTAACATCCAAAATTTTCGGGTTCTGCAAAAAGCCTCTGTCCTTCGTGTCCTTCCGGCCGAGTTTTTTCTTTAATAAAAACATGGCTATTTATTCAATCTCCCGCATCGCCAAACCGATGGCGACGGCTAGGCGCGGGCCGACTTCGGCCAAAACCGGCTTGAGTTCCGCCGGATAATGGATGCGGTTCCAAGGATCGCCGACGATCACTTTCAGATTCAGGCGCTTGGACAGATAATCGGTCAAATTAAGGAGCAGCGCGCCGCCGCCGGACAAGATCAGTTTCTCCACTTCCCCATTATTCTGCGAATGGAAGAAATCAAGCATGTACTGAATCTCGGTAACTATCGGTTCTAAGGTCTTGATCACCAGCTGCGGCAATTCCTCGCGAGTGTCGGCGCTCAGGGAAACGCTCAGGTCGAATTTGAATTGCTCAGCCTGAGCAAAGGGCAGGCCGAGCTTATCGGCAATAGCCTTCGTTATCGTCGAGCCACAAACGGCCAGGCTGCGGTTCAAGACCGGGATACTTTCCTTGACGATGGAAAAATCAGTGCTGTTCGCGCCGATTTCCACGATCATAACCGTGGATTTGTCGTCGCCGACTAGGGAACGGACCAACGAAAAAGTTTCCGTTTCCAGGCTGGCCAGTTCTAATTTTGCGGCCGCAAAAATATCAATATATTTACGGACCAATTTCTTGGGGCTGCCGGTGAGAAACACTCGTAGATCTCCTTTCGGGCCCGATTTCGCGCCGCCATCCGGTACGATCTTCCAATCCAGGGTCATTTCTTCCAGAGGCAAGGGTATGACCTTCTTGGCTTCTTCGTTGACTTCTTCGGTAATCCGCTTCTTATCCGTCCCGTTGATATTGATGATCGAGGAAAAAACGGCAAAAGTCGGCAATGAGGCGGTCACCTTCGTGGCGACGATGCCGGCCTCGCTCTTGACTTTATTGATCGCCCGGGCCAGATAATTGATATCATCCATTTTCATGAAATTGACCTCGGAAATATTCTCGCTAAAGGCGTAGTTGGAAAGGTAAATCCGGCGGTTCTTTTTCTTCAGTTCTACCATCTTCAAAGAAGAGTCGCCAATATCAACGCCCAGGAACAAATTTTCGCCGCCAAAAGAAAACAAACTCATAATGCTTAGGGTAAATTCTTACGCTAAAAAGCCGGATTTAAATTGAATTATCTCTCCGCTTAGTATATAATGAATTATACAACATCTAAAAACAATAAACAAGCGATATGAACTTTTTCCGCCGCTATCAAAAGCCGATTATCGTCCTCGGTTTCCTGATCTTGGTGCTGTTGATCGGCTACCTGCTGTGGCGGCTGTTTTTTCAGCCGTCTAACATCACGCCGATCGAAGTAACGGTGCCGGAAACCGGCGCCGGCCTGCCGGTGGCCGGACCGGGAACCGCCACGACCAACCAGGCGACCGGCACCGGCCTCTTGCCCGGCATCAGTGGCGAAGACGTATCGAGCGGACCCAGCCCGGTCGCGACCGGCGGCGCGACCAAGACGACGACTCTGACTCAGGACCAGATTACTTCCCCGACCTTGACGGGCGACGGCCAGGTCCAATATTACAACCGGGGCGACGGCCGCTTCTACCGCATCGACCAGAACGGCCAGGCCATCGCCATGTCCGACAAAGTCTTCTATAACGTCAAGGACGCGGTTTGGGCGCCGGACAAGAACCGGGCCATCCTGGAATACCCCGACGGCAACAAGATTCTCTACAATTTCCAGACCAAAGAACAAGTGACACTGCCCGCCCATTGGGAAGATTTTTCTTTCTCGCCGGATAGCGGCCGGGTGGTCGCCAAAAGCCTGGGGCTGGATCCGGAAAACCGCTGGCTGATAACGGCCAACGATGACGGTTCGCAGGCGCAAACCCTGGAAAATATCGGTACGAATGACAAGACGGTCTTTCCTGACTGGTCGCCGAACAAACAGATCGTCGCCATGTATACGCAAGGATTGGATTTCAACCGCCAGGAAGTCTTCTTCGTCGGCCAGAATGGCGAAAATTTCAAATCGACCATAATCGAAGGGCGCGGTTTCCAGCCCCAATGGTCCCAGACCGGCGACCGCCTGCTCTACAGCGTCTATAGCACGGACACCAATTTGAATCCGAAACTCTGGATCGTTGACGCGAGCGGCGACGCGATCGGCCAGAATCGCCGCAGCATCGATCTGAACACCTGGGCCGATAAATGCAGCTTCGCCTCCAATACGGAGGTCTACTGCGCCGTGCCGGAAAACCTGGAACGGGGCGCCGGCATGTTCCCGGAATTGGCCGACAAAACCAAGGACAACCTGTACCGGATCAACCTGACGACCGGCGTCAAGGAACTCATCGCCGTGCCGGCCGGGACTTATAATATTTCCCAGATCTTGGTATCGTCAGCGAACCATGCCCTGTATTTTACGGACAAGAAGACCAACCAGCTATACACGATAAAGCTGCCTTAAGCCGGAAAACGCTAATCAAATCCGATATTCACGGACAACTAAAAATTAAACACCTTCCGCCCGAACGGAAGGTGTTTGTTTTTCCGGCTTTGAACCGATGAATATTTTAAAAAAATTTAATTTGGCCATTATGTTCCGTCCTTTAGGCCTGCTTCGATCATTCTTGCTCGCCTGGCTGTTCCCGGCTGCCTGCTATGGCTGCGGCCGGGAGGACGCCGCGCTTTGCTCCGATTGTTTCAGGCGTCTGCGTTTCTATAAAACTCCCCGGAGCGCCGAGCAAACGGCGCTAATAGCCGCGCCGGCGCTAAGCGGATTATTCATTGCCGGCGATTATGAAGATCCGCTGCTTTCTCGCCTGATCAAAAAATTCAAATACAATTTTCTGACCGAGCTGGCTAAACCGCTGGGACGCTTTTTGACCTTGTTCTGGCAAGGGCGGCTCGCCTTGGCCGAAAATTCCGTCCAGGGCCGGAATCTCTGGGAAACGGTGGTCTTGGCGCCGGTGCCG
Organism: Patescibacteria group bacterium; assembly: GCA_041651095.1. Taxonomy (GTDB): domain Bacteria; phylum Patescibacteriota; class Patescibacteriia; order Patescibacteriales; family UBA12465; genus UBA12465. The sequence continues at coordinate 177,194 of JBAZJV010000001.1, read as the reverse complement.
CTGGCTAAACGGCGCCTCCATTGGCGCGGCTCCAACCAGGCGGAACTATTGGCCCGAGAGCTCGGCGCCGCTTTCGGCTATCCCCTGCTAGCCGGCTTACGACGCATCAAGCATACTGAAGTGCAGGCTAAATTAAAGGGTCGGGAACGCCAGCAGAATCTGCGCGGCGCCTTTGTCTGGACTGGTGCGCCGCTCGCCGGGCAAACAATCATCCTGATAGATGACGTCGTAACTACCGGCGCGACCTTGAATGAAGCGGCGTCAGCTTTGCAGGCGGGCGGAGCCGGAAAAATTTATGGCCTGGTTCTGGCTAAAGGCTAAATCCTCGCCGAAAACCAAACTTCAGGCCGGATATTTACAAATCGTCCCGCTTGCCATATAATATACTTATGCTGATTGCCGCGCTTACCAAACGCGGGCCGGATAGTACCGGCGAGCCTGGCTCCTAAAGCACAAACAATCAGACGAGCGTTTCCGCCAATTTGGCGGATAAAGCCGGGTGGAACCGCGAGACCCCGGGCCAAGAGCCCTGACAAGTCCCGTCCTGGCAAAAGCAGCTTTGGCTGTTTTTGCGAGGAGGGGACTTTTTAATTAGGAATATAATTAAACTAAACAATATGTCTAAAGAAAAACCGTCGGCCAGCTTGGCCGACAAGCGCCATTCCTTATCGCATCTTTTGGCCGCCGCGGTCCTGGAAATATATCCCAAGGCCCAGCTGTCCATCGGCCCCGTTATCGATAACGGCTTCTATTACGATATCGACTTCGGTGAGACTAAGATCAGTGAAGCCGACTTGCGGGAGATAGAAAAGAAGATGGCCCATCTGGCCAAACAGAATGCGGATTTCATCCGCAGTGAGAAGCCGATAGACGAGGCCCTCGCGGCCGCCCGGGAGGCCGGCGAAACTTACAAGGCTGAACTTATCGCCGACCTGAAGGCCGCCGGCGAAACCACCGTCAGCTACTATACCGTCGGCAAATTCACTGATCTCTGCCGCGGCGGACATGTTACCAATACCAAGGAAATAAAGCCCGGCAGTTTCAAGCTGGATAAACTTGCTGGCGCTTACTGGCGCGGCGACGAGAAGAACAAGATGCTCACCCGCATCTACGGCCTGGCTTTCGATACTAAAGAAGAATTGGACGACTATTTGAAATTGCTGGCGGAAGCGGAAAAACGGGACCACCGCAAGCTGGGCAAGGAGCTGGATCTCTTCCATGTCGATGAGATGGTCGGCCTCGGCCTGCCGCTCTGGCACCCGAAAGGCGCCAAGCTCTGGCGGCTCATCGAAGATTTCTGGTATCGCGAACATGAAAAAGCCGGCTACGACCTGGTCCGGTCGCCGCATATCGGCAACAAGGCGCTCTGGGAAACTTCCGGCCATTGGGGCTTCTATAACGACAGCATGTATCCGCCGCTTGAAGTCGGCCAAAGCCTGTCGGCCAACCAGAACCAGGAAGCGGCGAAGGAACCGGAGGCCTATCTGCTCAAACCGATGAACTGCCCCTTCCATGTCCAGATTTACAAGCATCGCCTGCACTCCTACCGCGAATTCCCGCTGCGCTGGGCCGAATGCGGTACGGTCTACCGTTTCGAAAAGAAGGGCGAGCTCTCCGGCCTCACCCGCGTCCGCGGCTTTACCCAGGATGATGCCCATATCGTCTGCCGGGCCGACCAGGTGGAAGCGGAATTGGCACGGGTCGTCGATTTCATCCTGTTCATGTACCGTTCCTTTGGCTTCAAGACCGAAGACGTTCAGGTCTATCTTTCAGTCCGCGATCCGGAAAATGACAAGTACGCGGGCAGCGACGCCGGCTGGGCCTTTACCGAGCAGATTCTGGAAAAAGTCGCTCAGGCCAAACATCTGACTTACCAGAAAGACATCGGCGGCGCCGTCTTCTACGGCCCGAAGCTGGACTTCAAGGTCAAGGACTCGCTGGGCCGCGAATGGCAGTGCTCAACATTGCAATTCGACTTCAACCTGCCGGAAAGATTCGATATGAACTTCACCAACGCCCAAGGTGAAAAGGAGCGCCCCTACATGCTGCACCGCGCGCTCTTCGGCTCCTTCGAAAGATTTATCGGCCTGCTAATAGAACATTACGCCGGCGCCTTCCCGGTCTGGATCTCGCCGGTCCAGATCAAGATCGTTTCCGTCGGCGAAAACCATGTCCCGGCCTGCGAGAAACTGGCGGCGCAATTCCGCGACGCCGGCCTGCGGGCGGAAATAGATGACAGCAATGAGACGGTCGGCAATAAGATCCGCAAAGCCGTGGCGGACAAGGTCCCCTATATGCTGGTCATCGGCGACAAGGAAATGAACGCGCCGGTGTTAAGCGTCAGAGACCGCGGCGCGCAGGACACCAGGGAAATCGCGCCGGATAGTTTCATCGCTGAAGTGCAGGAGAAAGTCAGGAATAGACAATAGCCGGCCTTACCGGTCATCGCGACGTTTCGGCCCGGACGAAAACCAACGGAATTATAGAATAAAAATAAAAAAGAGGTTGGCTGGCCGCGAACCTCTTTTCAGCTTATTTCTTTGATTATCCCGTTAATTATCCTTCTCATAAATATCTCCGCTTTGTTTCAAAATTTAATCCCAGATTTCATCTTCCTTGCTGATATAGCGCCGCATAAAGACATTAAGTTTTTCCTTAATTTTTTCTACCTTTCCCGGCAGATGATCGGCCGACGACCGGAATTCGACCTGATAGAAAGTTTTTGCCTTATTACAGCAATCCGTCTGATCCAGAACCAATACTCCGTCCTGGAAATGGACTTTCTTCCGGGTCGTCTGCGTTGTCCCGATCCATTTTAGCGGCAAGCTAAAATTAAGTTCCGCCAACCTCTGGCTAATTTCGCCGGCCGGTAATACGCCCTGGAAAATCAACCGGAATTCTTCCGAAGAAATCGGCTGGGTCAATTCCCAACGATCTCCGGCCACTTGATTTTTTAATTCCAGAGAATAGTTGCCGTATTTCAGGCGAACTCGCAGACGCAGATGTCTGCCGAACAGCCTGGCTTGATCCTGATCACTGCTCGAATCAAAGTATAGATAAATCGCTTGCGACCAATCTCCGCTATGTTCAAAGTTGCGGGTCAGAAATATGAACTCCTGTTCAGTAATATTCACCTTGAACAGGCAAGGCGGTTTGCCATATTTCTTGGCTTTTTCCACTATTATAACCTCCTAGGGAATTTGTTTAAGATATTTATTTTATTTATTAGACCATCCCAGTCCGATCGTCAGATTGGGCTCGGACGGTCTAATAAACAGCAGGTTTTAAAAGAACCGCAGATAAAATAAGATTTAAATACATTGTTGGCATATTATCATATTTTTGAATTCTTGTCAATGTATTCACCCCAATTTCCCTTTGCCCGACTGATTTACAATAAAATAAGCTAAATTTAAAATAAATATAATATATATCAAATCAATATAAAATATGTTATTATAAAAATACCTGTCTGATAAAGACCGGCTTATTAATTAATATAAATTATTTTATGATAAAATATAAAGCCTTGGGCCTCATCTTTGTTCTGGCTCTGTTGGCTGTCGGGGTCGTGCTCTGGGCCGGCCAAAGACCCAAGATGATCCTCTTCTACAGCCTGTCCTGCCCGCATTGCCAGGTCGTAGAAAAATACATCGGCGATAACGGCGTCCGGGACCGGTTCCGCTTCCAGGAACTGGAAGTATCGCAAAACCAGGCTAACGCCTCCTTGATGGAAAGGAAGGCGCGCGCTTGCGGCTTAGATGCGGCGCAGGGTCTGGGCGTGCCCTTCTTCTTCGACGGGCAGAATTGCCTGATGGGTGATCAGGAGATTATCCGATATTTTCAAAAATAAAACAGTTGCCGATCTAACGGCATAACCATATGAAAAAATTATTTTATTTGAGTATACCGATCTTAAGCTTGACCGCCTGGCCGGCCTCGGCCGTTTGTCCGGTCTGCGTCGTCGCGGTCGGCGCCGGCCTGGGGCTGAGCGAATACCTGGGTATCGACAATACCATCGCCGGCTTGTGGATCGGCGGCTTGCTGGTTTCTCTGACCGCCTGGACCATTAATTGGCTGAACAAGAAAGAATGGTCTTTCGGCAATAAGGACCTGCGGGATATCCTGGTCGCCGTCCTGTATTACGGCCTGACTTTCTGGCCGCTCTGGTCGCAGAACCTGATCGGCTATCCGAACAGCCGGCTTTGGGGGGCAGATAAAATCATCTTGGGAGCCTTGATCGGCAGCCTGGCTTTTCTGCTAATGACGCTGTGGTATAACCGGATCAAGACCCGGCGCGGCCGGCCGCATTTCCCTTATGAAAAAGTCGCTCTGCCGGTCAGCGCCCTGCTCATCCTCAGCTTCGTCTTCTATTTCATTACCCGCTATTAAAATAACCAACTTAAACATATGAATAACATGCTCAGCCTCAACGAGATGATCGAAAAAGTCGATCACTTGAAAAAAGACCATGCGCTTGATCTCTCTTCCGACGAGGACTTGTCCATCGCCATCATGAACCTGGTCAGCATCGAGGAACACTTCTTCTTCACCGGCGCCAAAACCGGCCAACCGAAATATTACGACCTGCTGGCCGAAGTACGGGAAATGCGCAAAGCGCTGCTGAAGAAAATCATCAAGGAATACGAAGGTGAAGTCTGGTGCATTTCCAAGCATCTCCTGGCCGCCTCGTACCGTCTGATGGAAGTCGGCACCAAGGCCCAGGGCAAGGGCGATAAAGCGGAGGCGCAGGAAATGTTCAAGAAGGCCTATGACCTCTATTCCTTGTTCTGGGGCCTGAATATGAAACTCATTGATCTCGGCGAGGTCAGAAAAATTGATGACGACGCCATAAATACCAAGAAGCAGGGGCTGGCGGAGACGCTGGGCGCCCTGGTCAAAAAAGTCATCGATTGCTGCCGGGAATAAGCCATAAGCGGTAACGAAAAGAGCGGCCGAACAGCCGCTTTTTTGTTGTCTCAATCAGATCGGAGGACCGGGCGGGTCAAACGCCCGGAGCCGGCCACCGGAAAAACCGGCTGATTACGGCCGACTGACGACGAGCATGTGCTGGCTCAATTCCTGGAACGGCCGCTTATCGCCGGTCTGATAGTCTCGGATGGCCCGGAAAAACAAATCGGCCGGATAGCGGTAATTGGCGCCGAAACGCGTACCGGGATCATTAGTGATGAATTCCTGCCGCTCATAATCATAGCCCTTGATCAGGATCATGTGCCGCTCCGGCCCCGGGGCGGTATAATGCGGATTCTTCAGCCGTCGGCCGTTCATCGGGGCGAGCATGATATTGCCCTGTTCAAGTTCCGTCACGATATCCGCCGGCCCGGCTACCGGTTTGACTGCGACCGCCTGGTGGCGGAAATAATCGTTAAACAGCCAAGCCGCCATATCCGGCAGGGATACATCGCGGTATTCGCCATATTTTTTATTTTCAAAAGTAGAGAGAATAAGTATTCTTAAGCGCCAGTCCGCTTTACTAATATCTTTCTCGCCGCCGACCCAGGCCATGGCCATAGCAGCTCCCGCCTCTTCACAGCCATCCTGCTGGCGGACATCGCGCCATTCCCCGAGCGGCGCTTGGGAAGTAAAAGGCACGTCCTGATCGATAATGTCCGGCTGGGCGACTGAAGCCGCTCCGGCCGATGGGACCGGATTAAACAGCGCGCCGGCCAAAACCAGCAGGCCGGCGGCCAGCAGCAAATTAAGATTTAAGCAGCGGCGCGGCATAAGATGTTGATCATAAAAAATTCTTCTTGACCCGCTCCTTATCTGCCGCCGCTCTCTTCTGCACCCAGTATTTCTCATTGGCGCTATCTACCACCTGTTCGATATATTCATGATGATTAAGGCGGCGCCGGCGCTGCCGGTGCCAGCGTTCCTTGAAACGCTCAGAAAACTTCAACCAATCCTTTTCATGGCCGAAGATATAACTAAGATAAATCAGAATAGCCACGATGCCGATGAGCTGTTCCATAATTTAATTATTTAGCGCCAGGGCGGCGGCGAGCCGTCGGGCAAACTTTGGCGTATAGCCAGAAATCCCGCCAACGCCCTTGTCCATCCTGTTCCAAATGCTTCAGGCGCCCCTCTTTTCGGTACTTATTCTTGATCGCCACCCGTTCGCTGGCCAGATTCTCCGGCCGCATCATGATTTCCAGGCGATGCAATCGCAAACGCTTAAAGGCGATCTCTTCCGCGAGCTTGACCGCCCGGGTCGTAATTCCCCACCCCCAATATTCTTCGGCGACAAAATAGCCGATTTCCCCGATCTGCGGCCGGAACCGGTTAATCTTGATACCGATAGCGCCGACCACCGCCCCATCTAAAAGAATCGCGTAATTCCACTCTCGGTTCTGGCGCCGTTTGGCCGGATTGGCGCGCAGCCAGGCCTCCTCTTCCCGGAGCGTCTTCGCCTTGACGCTCATATACCGGAAATGCGGATTATTCAGGATGCGCCAGAAGATCCGGGCGTCTTTTAATTGTTGGTAGCGCAAACTTATTTGAGCCATAGAACAACTATGAAGAAATACTAAGCTATTTTCCATTATAACAAAATTTCCGCTCCCGCTAAAATCTCTTCTCGGCGGGCGCCCGGCCGATAACTGATCAGGTCGTCGCCGGACATCTCCCAGGCGCGCTGGATCGGATCCAGGATCCGCCAAGTTTCCCGGACTTCATCGCTGGACGTGAATAAGCTGTGATCGGCTCGGAACGCGTGGAATAGGACTTGTTCATAGGCTTCCGGCAGGTTGGCATAATAATCCTGGAAATCGAATTTCAGGGGATGTTTAGTAATCACGTGGTCGTAACCGGGGCGCTTGGCCCAGAGGCAGAGTTCGACGCCGGCGTCCGGCAACAGGCGCAAAATCAGCTGGTTGGCTGCCTGGCCGGCCACCGAGCGGTAAGAAACCTTGATGCCGGTATACTTCTGATTCATGGCTTTGCCCGCCGTCAGGATAATCGGCACGCCCTGCCAGCGCGGATCATCCGATTCCAAGGCTAGAGAGACAAAGGTCTCCACCTGGCTGCCGGGATTATTCACTTCCGCCTGGTAGCCCTGGTACTGGCCGCGCCGGACATGCTGGGTCGGCGCGGCGCCGGCCGGCAAATGCAGCTGCCGCAAAGCGTCCAGGCGCCGAGCCGACACTTCTTCCAACCGGTCGGCCGGCGGCGCTTCCATCAAAGCCAGGGCGGCCAGTTGCAACAAATGGCTCTGCACCCAGTCACGCAGGGCGCCGGTCTGTTCATAAAACACTGCCCGGCCTTCGATGCCGATGGTTTCCGTGGCAATGATCTCGATCCGGGAAATAAAATCACGATTCCAGCTATGCTTGAACAAAGGGTTATGCTCCCGGAAGACGATGAGATTCTGCGAAGTTTCCCGGGCCAGGTAATGATCGATGCGGTATACCTGGTCGGGCTCGAAATAGCGGTCGATGTATTGGTTCAGCTCTTCGGCGCTGGCCAGATCGACGCCGAAAGGTTTTTCCAGCAGCAGCTTGAGATCGCCGATCTTCGCTAATTCCGATTGGCCGAGCAATTCGATGATCGGCCGCGAAACCTGCGGTGGCACGGATAGATAGAACAAGCGCTGGGTCGGGCGGCCGATATCGCTTTCAATTTCCCGTAAACGGCTGGCGATTCGCTGGTAGTCACCCGGCTCGGTTACGTCGGCGGTCAGGAGCTCAATGTGGCGACGCAAATAAGTCGCGTCCGCCGTCTGGGCGAATAGCCGGTCAAGCGGAATGTCGGACCGGCGCGTGATGCCGATGATTCTAAAATCAGCCGGCAGAACTCCGGCTTTGGCCAGCCGGCTGATGGCCGGCAAAAGCTTGCGGACGGCCAGATCGCCGGCAATACCGATAATGATTAAAATGGTGGCCTTGATGTCGCTCATAGGGACTGATGTTAAATTTCCGCTCGACTCAACTTTGATTCAGTTGGTGGCCGCCGAAGGCGTTACGCATAGCGGCCAGCAGCTTGGTCGCGAAATTAGTTTCTCCTTGCTGCGAAGCCAGGCGCACGTCAAAGGCCGCCTGGATAGCCGGCAACGGAATGTGCCGCTCCCGAGCCAGCGCCAGAGCCCAGCGCGCTTCGCCTGATTCCGCTACATAGCCGTCGATGCCGTCCAGCTGCGGATTCGGTCGCAAAACATCGCGCGCTAATTCGTTCAGCCAGGAAGTGATGACGCTATGATGCTGCCAGACTTCGCCGGCCGCGGCCAAATCCAAGTTATCGTAAGGGCCTTCTTTTAACAGCCGGTAGCCTTCGGCCAGGCTTTCCATCATGCCATATTCTATCGCATTATGGATCATCTTGACGTAGTGGCCGGCACCCGCCGGACCGAATAAATGATAGGCGCCGCCCGGCGCCGCCAAGGTCTTAAGCGCCGGCTCTAAAATCTCATAGTCCGAGCGATCACCGCCGACCATCATGGAAAAACCGTTCTGATAGCCCCAGATGCCGCCGCTCGTGCCGACATCCAGCCAACGGCTGCCCCGTGCCGCCACCAAAGCCGCATGTTTTTGCGTAGACTGGAAATTAGAATTGCCGCCATCAATCAGCAAGCTGTCCCGGGGAATAATCTCCAGCCAGGCCGCCAATTCCGCCTCAACCGCTTCGGCCGGCACCATCAGCCAGATCACGGCCCGCTCGCCGCTAAAAGCCGCGACCACCTCCTCTTTGGAATAGGCCGGCACCAGGCCTTGAGCCTTCATCTCGTCTATCGGGCCGCGGCTGCGGTTATGCGCGATGACCGAATGCCCGCCGGCCTGCAATTTGCGGGCGATTTGTCCGCCCATGCGGCCTAAGCCGCTGATCGCTATTTTCATATATGGCTTAAGTGATTGATTTCTTAAATTTAGCAGTCTATTAGCTGGGTCAGCGCGCTTAGCCCCGGTAATCGCTGAACACCGTTAATTTTTTTACCTGTTTCAAGGCTTGAGCCGGCTGTTCGGCCGGATCTAGCCGCTCCGACAGGCGCGCCAGCGCCGGCCATTTTTCCGGGCCCTGGGCGTAAACGACGATTTCAGACAAGCGTCCGATAGCGCGCGGCGTAATGGTAATACGCCGAAAATTGCCGGCGTCATAGGCATAAGCCAAATCGGCCGAACCGACGGCCGGGCTGTGCGGCAAAATGCCGGCGGTATGGCCGTCGGCGCCGATACCGAAGAGGCCGATGGCAAAATCGGCCTGAGCCAGTTCTTGTTCCAGGCGCACAGCAAAAGACCGGGTCGTCTCAAGCTGATTAGCGCCGTCTAAAACTGGGATCAGGCGGGCCGAAGGCAGCATAAAGCCGGCCGCCCGTAATTGGCGCCAATTAGAGTCCGGGTGATCGACCGGACCGTAGCGCTCATCGGTCAAAGTCACGGCCAGATTAGTTAAGTTCCCGCCGGCAGCAGCATTGAGCAACTCGGCGGCGTACGCGGCGACGGCGATTCCGGATCCACCGGGCACCAGCCAGAGGACGGAGCGGCCAAGCCGTAAGGCCTCGGCAATCGGCCGGGCAACAGCCGCGGCTACTTCGTCCAAGGTATTAAAATGGCGTAAAATCGGATTCATAGTTAGCTAATAGTCATTTAATGGTATAACAAAAATTCCAGAAAATCAAAACCGGCGCCGGGAAGCGCCGGGCAGACTAAAACGCGGCTTATTCGCCGGCGGAGCGATGCCTAAAAAGAAGTAAAGGTTTCCGTCGCGGCCAGAGTGTCAAAACCGAATTTCCGATAGACCGGCGCTCCGGCCTCGGAGGCGTTCAGACAGGCGGCGCGGTAACCTAATTCCGTCGCGGCCTGAGCCAAGCGGGCCAGGATCAGCTGGGCATAGCCGCGGCCGCGGCATTCCGGCTTAGTGCCGATACTCTCCACGGAAAAATAATCAAAAGCATAATAGGAACCGGTGGCCGCCGGCCGCCCAGCCTCATATAATACGAAAGATTTAATGTGCCGGTCGGCGGCATCGATAATGGTCCGATCCAGGAAACCTAGCCGTTCTTCGACTTCCGCCTGGCTACGGTCGAAGGCGGCGGCGAATATCGCTTTATAGTCGGCCAGAGCCTGCGGGGTATCGACCGGCCGAACGACCACGTCGGCCGGCCGCGGCCGGAGCCCGAGAGGGATCACGAAATGATCCGCGCGCATGATATAGCCGTTGTTCTTGAACTTGAAGCCCTGTTCCAGCAAACGGTCTTTCAGGTTATCCTTAACCGGCACATTGATTCGGAAATGGTCATCGCCGAAAAAATCTCTGATGGCCGCCAATTCGTCGGAAGTGATCCGGCCGTCCAGAATGTGGGCATAATTATACAAGTCGCTGACATAAGGCTCGGTCTTGAAGAGGTATAAATGCTCAGTGACCGTCTGTCTCAGCTGCCAGCCTCTGGTCTCTTTAACATAATCCAGCATCTGATAGACCGTATAACGGGAAGGGTCGGCGGCTAAAATTATTTTATCGATGGCCATATATGATGACGTCGGCTTATGACCGCGCTGGCTTTTGACCGCCGCCGGACAAAGCGGCGATCAGCTCCGGCAACCGGCGGAAATCCGGCGTGTTGGCGTCCGCGGCGGCCAAGGGCTGAGGCGAATAAATGATTATTTTCGTGCCCGCGCTCCGGGCGGCCGTGATATCGTTGGCCACATCGCCGATATAGACGCATTCCGCCGGGCTGGCGCCTAAGCGCGAGGCGGCCAAAAGCAGCGGTTCCGGGTCGGGCTTATGCTTGATAGTATCTTCAAAAACGACAACGGCTTGAAAATAATCCTTCAGGCCGGCTAAATCGGCGAATTCATAGACGCTATTCTGCACCCGGCTGGTAACGATGCCCAAACGATAAAAATGGCTTAAAGCGTCTATTACTTCGGCGGCCCCCGCCGGCATGGTCAATAAGCTCGTATCATATTTAACGTCCCGGCGCCGGCCGATTTCCCAAATCCGGCGGATTTCCTCTTCCGAATCGGATTTAGTCATCGCTTTGACCGCGTCCCAGAGCGTCAGATGAAACAAGGGGGCGAATTCTTCCAGCGTAAAGGGCCGGTAACCGTTAGCAGTCATCAAGTCATGGTAAAACTTGAAATTAGCCTGGAAAGAATCCAGTAGAACGCCGTCGATATCGAAGATTACCGCTTTGATCATAAATTTAAAACGGCCAATAAGTCCGGGCTACATAAAATAAGAAGACGACAAAGATAAAATCAATGTACAGGCGTTTCAAGAAATTCAAGATATACAACAACAGGACCAACGGATAAAACAGGATCACTAGCGGATTGCGCAGCAGCTTGTGATTGGCGCTCTGCCATAAGGCTTTGGCGTCGCCGGTCGAAGGAATAGCCTGCAGCCCCAGGGCGATGGCCAGCCATAAATACAGCAATATCCGCCAATCGTGCGACGCCCAATTGACCTTGGCAAATAACCAGACCGCGAGCGCCGAGTTGATGATGAGCGGCCCGAAAGAAACGAAGAAACTGGCGAAGAAACCGCGCGGCTCCTCGTGGGTGACATAACCGGCCACCCGGTCAAAACGCAATAGATTGATGCTGTAAATTTTTACCTTGAACAACCAGCAAAAAAAAGCGTGGGCCAGTTCGTGGACTATGATGCCGGGAGCCATCAGGATGAAATAAAGATAAGACCAGAACATAAGGTTATGATTTGACTATTCCAAAAATCTATTAGCCGCCGGTCCGGGGTGCGACGATGTTTATACGGTTTTTATCGGGTCCATAAAATATTCCGGTTGGCTTTATTTAATTATACCATGCGTTTAGTTATTTTTAAATTACAGCTAAAATAAACATAAAATACTACATAATATTCATGATTCGGAGGCAGAAGATTTAAGCCTGGCCTGCGTATTAATAAACACGCGCGCCTGGGGAAGCTTTAAATCATTAACTATAAATTTATGACTAAAAAAAATCTCATCCTGGCTTTATCAATCTTGTCTATCTTGGCCGTATCGGCCGGTACGACGACCGCCCTGGCGGCCGGATCGAATGGACCGTGGCACGGCAGAGCGTCCATACCCGGCAACCAAAATCTGACTGAAGCCCAAAAAGCGGAACTGCCAGCCAAGCGGGAGGCCATAAAGGACGCCTTAACGGCCGGCGATTATAATGCCTGGGTAAAGGCAGAGACCGCGCTCAATCCGAATTCGCCGCTTCTCCAACAATTGACCGCCGCCAATTTTTCAGACTACGCCGCCAAGTTCAAAGACCGGGCGGCTAAACAAGCGGATCGCCAAGCCAAGCTGACGGCCGTCAGGACCGCTCTTAAGAATAACGACTACAACGCCTGGGTAACGGCGGAGACGGCTCTCAACAGCGATTCCCCGCTTCTGCAAAAAATCACTGCCGCCAATTTCAGCCAATATGCCCAAGCTTACCAGCTAAGCGATCAGGCTCACAGCATTATGCTCAGTCTCGGATTAACCAATAATATAGAATCGAAATTTATGGGCGAATTTATGGATGGCGCCGGTTTCGGACCCGGTTTACGGGGCCATCAGGGAATTGGACGCGGTTTACTGAAAACCAGATAAACCAAGGTCACATAAGGGTACTAAAAACAGATAGGCGACTATCTGTTTTTTAGCGCGGGCGACTCTAAAAGATCCTATTAATAGCCGGCCAATGTCGCCCATTATTCAGTGCTTATTCGGATATCGCCGCATTTGCCATTCAAGCTTTCGACTGCCCTCATTACATCGTCTATTTTAGGTTCATAGGCGGTAATCTGGTCGCCATTTTTAAGCTTAAGCATTACTAATTTACTGTGGGTTTGAAATACGCTTTTTGCTTCGCAATTGTTCAGAGCGGTCAAAACGATACTCCATTTACTATTAGTTTCATCCGTAAAATTTCTGTCATCAGGAGTAGCGCATTGCGGCGGATCGGACTCCATAATAGGAAAACCGGCATTAGCGCAATCATCAAAATTTCTGATCGTAGCCAGCAATTCGTTGCATCCTTCTTGACTCGCCTTATCGCTTTTAGGCAAACATTCTTTGAATTCATCGGCTAATGTCTCGTCTTGCGCAGCTATATTTTCACTAACGCTCCACAAAGAATAATATCGGCTGTAATATCTATGAACGGCGACCGCGCCAACTCCGGTCGGCGATTTAAAAAGATAGCCCGAGCCCAGCTGTTCCGTAAAATCATAGCCTCTGGCTTTCATAAAAGATTTTATTATCTCCGGATTATCGCTTTTGGTAATATATTTATTTCCTCCGATATCCAATTTTACCAGGTCATTATTGCCAAAAGTCAGCCGAGCGATGCCTTTAATCTGCGGCCACGGATTGCCTTCCTGGAACATGACCGGGGAGAAAAAAATTACCAAAATACCCAATACTAAAATAGTGACTGAGGCGATGAGCAGAACTGTTTTATTTTTTGATGAGCGTTCAGAGATCATAATAGGCCCTCTTTTTTGCCAATCATTATTATGTTTTTCCCCAAACTAGGGCACAAATACCCAAAAACCTTATTTATCATGTTCCCGATTTGACTTCCGCTCGGATAATGAAAATCAATATATTGCAATCTTACTTTTTTAAGCCCGGCTATATTTAATAAATATGCTATCTCAACGGCTGAATATTCTCTGAAGTGCGTCCCGGGCGTATAATCTTCTTTAATATCATAATTTATGCTTTTCCCTAAAATAAATTTTAGCCTATTGTTCAATCTCAGAAGATTCGGCGTAGTGATAACCAGCTCGCCGCCCGGTTTTAAAACCCTGGAAATCTCTGCAAAAACTTTCTTGGGATGAAAGTTAAAATGCTCGAGAGTTTCGGTCAGCAGAACAATATTAAAGCTTTGGTCAGCGAAAGGAATGCCCTCTTGCCCCAAATCGCAATCCTTAATTACTGCATTTATTTTCTTAGCTCTATCGATTGCGACGGCATTAAAAACGCTTAAATCAATGCCGAATATATTTTTATAGCCCAAAAAATGAGCCCCCAACAAAACATGCTCATAATGCGACCCGATATCAAGCAGGGACTCACCATTATCATGCTGCTGTAATAGAGAAAATATATATTTAAACCTATGCTGGTGATAAAGGAAATATTCCTTTTCATTTGCGTCTATTTCAGCAATTATTTTTTCAATAACATCGATCATAATTAAAAATCAATAAATCATTATATTAATCTTCATCCGGGAGATGGCGGGATCCAATACGATAATCATATCATATCGTTCCAGGGCGATAAACTCCCTATTAAAAATAACCCCTATTCAGGGCCATTTTTCAGTCTGCGGAGAAGGTGGGGCTATATCTGAACTTGGAATAAGGAAAAATGTAAATAAAATTAACAAATTTTAATTAATCCTTAAAATTAGTTATTTCTTCCATTATTCCCTTATCCAAATTAATATATTTCTTTTTCGTATTTCTAATCTTAGTCCTATAAGTCTGTTCACCGGGAATAAAAATCTCTTTGACACCCTTGGCCTTTCTGGATCTTTTTATTTTTTCAATTACGGCCGTCACGTCAGCTTTATATTTATTGATATTTTGGAAAACTGATGGGTCGAAACAGATGAAGAAAAATCCTCTATTAACTTTGTGCTTATCGTGGATATTTATATTAAATAAAGTTTTTGTGAGCAGTTCAATCATCAAGGCTAATCCAGAACCCTTATAATCGCCAAATGGCAAAACGGCGCCTTCCAGGGCTTTTGCCGGATTAGTAGTCGGTTTTCCATTTTTATCGATCGCCCAATCGAACGGAATATTGAATCCAAGTTTTTGCGCTAACCTTATTTTCATTAAAGCAACTTTTGAAGTGGCCATATCAAGCACCAAAGGGAATCTTTTAGATGGAATACCAATGGCAATCGGGTTTGTGCCAAATATAGGATCAATAGAGCCACTCGGAGCAATTCTTGGCCAACCGCCATAATTTATAATTATTGCCACTAAATCATTTTCCGCGGCCCAGCCAGCATATTTACCAGGGGCAAGATAGGAATGCATGTTTGATATTCCCATCATGGCGATACCGTTTTTCTTAGCCTTTTTCATCAAAACAGGCATAAACTTATTACAAACAATCTGCCCCAAGTTCTTCTTCCCATCAATAAAAAGAAAAGCGCTATTCTGTTTTATAATTTTTGGCGCACCATCTGGTTTAACTAATTTTGCTCCGAACCCGATAAAAGACTGAAAACCGTGATCTGATTTCCCTTGTAATTCTTGTTCAAGATAGTCATTAAAAATAACAAGCGCATCCTTTTGGGAAAGACCTTTTTTCTCCAGAATCTTCACGCAGAGATTTGCCAGATTTTTGATTAATACTTTCATAATAACTAAATTATTTCACCCTTATGTTTAGTTTATCATAAAACAAGCTATTATTAAAGAGAAAATTACAACGTTCGAACTGCCCCGGAACTCAGAATACGCCTATAGATAAAGCAAAGACAGAGCCTTAGGCTCTGTCTTTATCTCATTGCGGAGAGGGCGGGACGTAGTTGGACGGTTTCTAAATTTCATTTTCTATGGCCCGGGTAGCAGAAGCGATATATCTCTTTAAGACATCATTCCCGGGATCGATTGATGTGAGTTTTTGTATTCTCTGAAGTAATTGCTCTCGGTTGCTGGCGGGGCCGGGGAGTTCTGACATATCCTTCCCTTTTAAAATCTTTTTTCCTTTATATTTCTGTACTTCTAAATATAAGCGCCTTACAGCCGAAACCAAAAAATGTTCAATTTCCCCCATGATCATATTCGCGGCCAATTCTTTTTTGTCTGGTATTTCGTCTTTTATTATCCCTTGTCCGTTCTTGAGATATGCCGATAATTTTTCTTGGAATAGAGAAAAATCTATTGGACCGCCATCAGATAGCTTATTATTAAGTTCCGTAAAAATACCTAAGAATTCAGGGTTTCTTTTTATTGCCATCTTTATGGCATCAGCCGGCAGCTCGCCGGGAAGATTAATGCGCTGTTCTTCTGGAAGCTTTTCCCATGTTCCATCCGACAGTATTTTTTTATTAAGACGCAAACCGGGATGTTTAATGCCGGAAGTATGAGTTTTAGAAATTGGCTCCTTTGACATAGCATGTTGATAAGAGTCCCAGATGCGCGTTCTAATCACCCGATCGACATCGTCTGGTATTTGGTCGACGGTGGAAAAAATATTCGGTGCTCCTTCGGACGAACTATAAACCTTATATATTTCATCGGGCTCAATAACTAGCATCACGGCCTCATCATTATTAAATCTTTCCCGATCAAAGCGCTCTTTCTCGTCGACTGGCAAATGCTTCATCCTATTTAATAATTGTTCTGGCCCCTTTCTCACTTCGCTAGCAATAAAATGAAAACTAAAATTTGGCGATATAGTAAGATTTGGCACATGTTCTTTAAATTTAAAAACCCCGCTAGTTGCAACCTTTTCAAAAAGCGGCAAGAAGGTGGCGTGGTAGTAATATCGATAACCGGGCTTCTTGTCCTTTTCAAAATAATCCCGGCCCGTCTCATCTATAGAGTTCTTTTTCCCCGGTACGCTATTAAATTGTTCTATACCTCCAAAAGGCATAATTGAAATTTATTTTTACTTTCTGCGGAGAGGCAGGGATTCGAACCCTGGGTCGACTTGCATCGACAACAGTTTTCAAGACTGTCCTATTAAACCACTCTAGCACCTCTCCTTATACCTGATTTTCTAAAGCTACTCTAACATAAAATCGGCTGAAAAACAAGCCAAAATAACTAACAAAAAGCCCGCTGGTAACGGGCTTTTCTGGTCGATAAATCTTCTTGAAATCACTGCTGGACCATATCGGTTACCATATTCATGATACCCTCGCTGCCGTCGTTAATCATGATTTCAGCGGTTTCGGCTGTGGCCGCCGTGCCGGTGGCAACAGTCTGGCGGCAAGCCTTCAAGCTGGCCTGATAAGTTTTCCAGATTGCCTGCTGAGCGGCGCGGGCCGTATTATTAACTTGCTTCCTGGCATTTTGGAAAGTCTTGACGCAAGCTTCCAGATTGGCCCGCTGGCGGTCCGCTGATTGGATCGCGGTCTGCTGGCAAGCGCTGCGCGCCGTAATCGCCGCATTCAGACCAGTGGCGGCAGCCGTAATTTTTTCCATCAAGGCCTTATCTTTAACGTCTATCGCCGCCGTGACGCAGACCGATTCGCTGGCGGAAATTACGGCCGGCGTAGTCGAGGCCTTGCTCCTTAAAGTATCAACTATGTCTTTCTTGACGCCCCATAAGGCCGTACCGATCTTGATTATCTTTTCAAACAGCGGGATCTGGGCTGGCGTCGCGATCTTTTCTAGTTGTCGGCTCGTCAAACTGGCGTCTTCGCCGGTGCCGGGAGTGCTGCTGGCACTATCTGCCAGATTCTGAAGGTCGGCTTTGATTTCCTGCAACGCCTTCTCTATTTTGATGCCATACAAGGAGGTGCCGCGCTTGATTATTCCCTGGTAATTCTTGATCTGATCGGGCGTCAGGATCTTTTCCAGCTCTGCTGCTCTAGCCGGCAAGACAGCTGCCGCGGCTCCCCATATGGCCGCTAAGACTAATAAAATAAAAAATTTTTTCATAATTTTAACGCCCGCGATAACGCGGATCTTAAAAATTAGCTGAATAAAAACGGCTAAACGCCGTATTTATTATGAAAATCAGCTTCATCGCCGAAACGGGAAAAATCCTGTTCGACCTGGCTGACTTGGGTCTTGAAGCCGGGCCGATTCTCGTGCATGATGCCACACCAGTATTTTTCGGTGCGGCCGGCGATCTCTTTGGCGTACAGCAAAAACCCGTTGGCGTAGCCGCAATACATGCAGTTAATTTTCTGCAGCGGCTTCAGATAATCTAATTTATTGCGGTCTAAAACAAGAATGTAGGTCGAACGTTTGACCTTCTCTAATCCATAAAGCGGAAAACAAATAGCTTGATATAGCGAGACGCCTATATCCAAGAGCAGCAACGGCAAAACCGGCAACCAGATAAAAGGCGCCGAAATAAGGTGCCGCCAGAACCGCCGGGAACGAAATTTGCGATAATCCATATAGGAAACGCCACCCTAGTGGCTATATTCCTATTATAACAAGCCGGGCCTTATTTTTCCAATGCCGCCAAATCGCGCAGCACTTCTTGAGCATGCTCAGCCGGATTGACCCGGCTATAAGCCTTGGCGATCCGGCCGCTCGGATCAATCAGATAAGAAATGCGCCCGGATAACCCGTCAGCACCGAAATCTTTAACCAAACGGTGGTCAACATCAGCTAAGAGCGTGAAAGGTAAACGGAACTCGTTAGCGAACTTCTCGTGGCTTTCTATTGAATCCTTGCTGACGCCGAGCACGGCCACCTTGTCCTTTTTAAATTCCGGATAAGCGTCACGGAAAGCGCAAGCTTCTTGCGTACAGCCCGGTGTATTGTCTTTGGGATAAAAATACAGGACGACCCAGTGGCCGAGATAATCGGCAGAACGATGGATATCTCCATTCTGATCTTTAGCCTCCCAATCAGGAGTCCTGTCGCCGATTTTTAGCATAAATTTAAATATTTAGATAATTAGCTTCATAAAGTAATACGCCGGCCGGACGATAAAAAATACAAATAAAAACCCCGCTGTTAAAACAACGGGGGATTTGATGCTAATTTGTTAATTTACTGGATTGGAGTATATTTGGTTAACATTCTCCAAAAATCTGGATTTTTTTGATAATCTATCTTTCCGCCCAAAAAGTAAGGACGAGAGCCTAATGTTAAAGAATCACGTAATTCTATGACTCGGCTGTCGGAGAATTGGACCGAAAACATTTGACTAGGATTATCTTTAATCCGACGCAACGCCGGATTATTCTTATTGGCTTCGAGTTGAAATTTTTTACCATTTTCTAATAAATATTCCGGATACGCTGAATCCATAAGCGGATATTCATTAGTCGGCAGTTGATAACCGCCCGGTTTGACTGAGTATGGTCCGACATAAAAGTCATACCAATCCGGCATATCCTTAAGCGGAATCGGCGACCAGCCGGATTTTTCCAATATTTCAAAGGCTGCATCAAGATAGGCGCCGCTAGAAACTTCCTCGGCCAATTTGCCTAAACGCTGATCATAAGTGCTAATCCAATGTACTACGTCCTGCCAATCGAATTGATATGGGAATGGCTTATTAATCAGATAAATGGAAAAGAGCCATTTCGTAAACAATTCAACATTAAGCCCGTTAGCCTCCATATATAGCCAAAATAAATATCCTTTGGCGTAATATGATTCTTGTTCCGCATCCAAACCAATTTTTCTTAAATCAATCAGGTCCGGCCGCAAACAGGCTCGATACAGCATCGCCGACAGGTTAGCGGCGAAATCATCTCGAATATATTTATTGGACATGTAGGTAGTCAAACCTTCATACATCCCCAGAGCGTCAGCCGGACAATAGCGGCCGTCGGAGCGCATATATTCTTTGGGGATGATGGATTTGCCCACCAGGCTATGGAATAGGGTGTGGAACACGCCGTCTTCCCTGATCCATTTGGGCGGCGTTATTACGAAAGGCTGACTATAGTGCTCTGCCCCGGTCATGATACGGCGGCTGGTAATAAAATAGGCCAACATATACTGTTTGCGGCTATCCTGGGAAAAATAAGCCATAACATGCTTATCCAGGTAAGTGGGAGTAATTAATCCGAAGTTCAACGCCGCAGTATCTACTGCCGTAAAAGCTGTTGGCAAAGCGGCGTGACCCGTGCTGTCGTCCCAAATGTAGACGACGGACATAGAGTCTAGCTTGTTGAACCAAGATGTTCTAACCAGATATCTATCCCGGTCGACTAAGATGATGGGAAATTCCCGGGCTTGAAAATAATCCCGGAAAGTTAATATCGCTGATTCATCGGTCCAAAGCTGACAACCCCAGAACAAAACTTTTCCCATAGGAATATGCACGGTGATTCTTAGCGGTGCGGACAATTTAATCGGCACGATATCAGCTGGCAGCTGGTCAATGATTGGCCCGAATTTACCAGCGGACATGCCTCTTTGAAAATCCGGTAACACCGCTTCGTAAGCGTTGCCGACTTTATGGAAAGACAAGGCAAACTCATGATGATTATCCGGCGAAAATCCCGGGATAACACCCTGCCCTGACAAAATAATGGAAATGGTACTATCGGTGAAACTGATATCCATTTTGTCTTGGGCTTTTATAATCAACGCCCAGAATATAATTACTAGAATTACTGTTAATCTCTTCACTTGCCCTCCTATGATTTATGATTAGATTTTTGCTTAATTTACTTAAATTTTTAAATAACTATATAACTGTTTAATATACACTAAAAATCAATTTTTGTCAAATAAACCTAAATAAAATCAACCGATAACGGCTGATTAATAATTAATCGGACTGACATTAAAAAATGAATCTTTTATTCTCCAATTCGGCTTTAATTAACGGCATGATCTGTTTCCGCATAATCAGCTTCTGGCGTTTAGCGACCTGGTTGGAAAACTGTAAATTTAAGGCTCGGGTCAAAATTTTTTCGGTAGCGCGATCCAGCGCCACGAGATAATTGCCGGTTTGCTCCAGCTCGATAGTGTTCTGGAAAACATAATCCAAATTCAGATCGGCCTTCAGTCGACCCAGTTCGGCGATAATTTCCGGCAACCGGCCGCTAATTAGCTGCTCGGCGCCGATAATCTCCAGTTGCGCTACCCCGATTCTCTTCCCTTCCAGGACGAACCAAGCGAAGTCGCTCCTGATCTGTTTGGCTAGCTTGCTGCCGGATAAATCAGACTTAGCGATGAATAGTTCCCGCCAATAATCATCCGCCACACCGACAAACTGCCTGAGCCAAGCCGCCATTTCCCGGTCGCGCTCCGTGGTAATACTGGCTTGGAAATTCAAAGTATTGGAAATGATCGCGCTATAAAGCAGAATGGCGGCGGCCGGCGATACGGCCGAGCCGGTCGACTGGAATTTTTCCGCGATTAAAGTCGCGGCCGCGCCGACCAGTTCAATCTGCACTTTCGCCCGAGTAAACTTTTCCGTTTCATTGACGGGCCGATGATCGATAATCTCAATCACTTTTTGCGGCGGCACGCGGCCTTCCAATCCGTTCAGATCGCTGGCGTCAACGAGGATAACCGCCGTAAAATCATCAGCATTGGCTATTTCAGGCGGCGGCGCTAATTTGAAACGATCGACGACATACTTGGCCTCCGCATGAGGTTCGCCCAAAATGCCGGTCTGCGCTGTCCGGCCATGAAGATTCAGGAACTCGGCATAAGCCACCGCGCTGGCAAAACCGTCCAGATCGGGGTTGACGTAGCAGGTTACTAAAATGGTGGTTGAACGTATCATATTTCTATTATATCATGTCGGCCCTGGTTTTAAAAAAACCGGCCGCAAGCCGGAATTTAAGCCGTCTAATAATTACCGCCTAATGCTAAACGATTTTCTGCAGCAATTCCTCCGCCCAACGCTCGGCCAGGGCCATATTCTTTTCCCGATCGAAGAAGTAGCCGTCAATACGCAAAGAGTCGCTCACCCGTTTAGCCTTCAAATCAAACAGGA
Organism: Patescibacteria group bacterium; assembly: GCA_041651095.1. Taxonomy (GTDB): domain Bacteria; phylum Patescibacteriota; class Patescibacteriia; order Patescibacteriales; family UBA12465; genus UBA12465. The sequence continues at coordinate 155,617 of JBAZJV010000001.1, read as the reverse complement.
ATTTTTCCAATTGGTTGACAGCGCCGCAAAACAGAGTATAAGACGAGTCGCCGCAGCCGAAAGCGGCGCATTGCTGACCGGGAAATTCTCGTCCGGCACAGCGCCGCATAAAATCTAGCATAGTTTCCTGTGGGAAGCCGTCGCCCCGACCGGGCACGCGCCAGCTGGGCGAACCGAAGAGCAGTACGTCATACTGTTCTAAGTCGACCGGCTGAGTCGCCGCCGCCTTTTGCATGGTTACCTGATAGCGGCGCTTTAAAACGCGCGCGATAATCTCGGCCACCAGGAACGTAGCGCCGGAATTGCTGGCGTAAACAATGATCACCCGTTTGCTCATAAGTACTGCTTTAAAATCTTGCCGATGTTGCGCTTGCGGACGGCCGCCTTGACCAGCGGCTGTCGGCTGATCTGCGGTATCCGGCTTTCATAGCTCGGCTCATTGGCCTGATATAAGATGCCGACCGGAATCTGCTTCTCGCCCCATTCCATGGTTTTGGCAAAAGCGGCGGCCCGATCCGTCGGATCATAATCGGCCGGCAGCTGATAAGTGTTTTCCTGATAAAAAATATGGCTGTAAACCTGGTTGAAAGTCACGCAAGGCTGCAGAATTTGCACGACCGCCAGGCCGTCGTGCTGATTAGCTTTTATCAGGATATCGGAGCACTGGTCAATGTCGCCGGAATAGGTCCGGGCCAAGAAAGTGGCGCCCGCAGCCAAGGCCAGGCGCAACGGATGAATGGGTTCTTCCAGGTTGCCGTCCGGCGTAGACTTGGAGGCTAAACCTTGCGGCGAACGCGGCGAGGTCTGGCCGGCAGTCAGGCCGTAAATAGCATTATCATGAATAATCACCGTGATATTCTGATTGCGGCGGGCGGCATGGATCAGATGATTGCCGCCTTCCGCCAAGCAATCGCCGTCGCCGGTAAAGACAAAAACATTCAACTGGCTATTGGCCAGCTTCAAGCCGGCCGCGACCGGAATCGGCCGGCCGTGCAGACCTTCGAAAGTGGTGAGACCGATAAAATTGACGATGTGTCCGTGGCAGCCGATACCGGCCACGAGAGCCGTATTGGAATTATCCCAGCCGGCGGCTAAAGCGGCCCGTTCAAAAGCGCTCCAGATGCCGAAGTTGCCGCAGCCGGGGCACCAGGTACATTTATTGGGTGTTAAATAATCCTGCCAAGTCATAATAGTTCTTTGATCTTATTGCTAATCTCTGCCGGATAGAACGGCCGGCCATCGTATTTCAATAGTTGATGTTCAATCATAAGGCCGGTCTTTTCCGCGATCAGGCCGGCCAGCTGACCGCTATAATTATTTTCAATATTCAAAACGCGTTTGGCTCCTTTCAATATCTTGGCGACCGCTTCCGTCGGAAAAGGATTAAGCCAAGTCAGATGCAAGAAATTGACCCGCGGATGCTCGGCTAAGGCCGCCAAGATCGCTCCCTTATTGCTCCCCCAGGCAACAATGGTCAGATCGGCTTCGGCCGGGCCATAAAGTTGCGGCGCCGGCAGGTCTTCCCGCTCGCAAGTCGCTAATTTCTGCATCCGTTTCTCCACTTGCTGGTGGCGGATCGCTGCTTCTTCGTTAGAATAACCGAAACTGTCGTGCTCGTCGGAGTTGGCGATAACGTGGACGCCGGAACCGGCCGGCACGCGACGCGAAATCCCGTCCGGGCTCAGAGCATAACGCTCGTAATTACCATTTGCCTTAATCGTGAATTTGCCGCGGTCAATCTTATACTTATCGTCGCTAAAAAGCGGCACGCTCTGATGGCTCTCGCAAACCTGCTTATCCAACAAGACGATGACCGGCGTCTGATATTTATCCGCCAGATTAAAAGCCTGCCTGGTCAACTCAAAAGTTTCGGTAACGTCGCCGGGGGCCAGCACCAGGCGCGGGAAATCGCCCTGATGCGCGTGCAGCACGAAACGCAGGTCGCCTTGTTCGGTCCAGGTCGGCAAACCGGTGGCCGGACCCGGACGCTGTCCGACGATGATCACGACCGGCGTTTCCGTCATGCCGGCCAAACCAAAACCTTCGGTCATCAGACAGAAACCGCCGCCGGAAGTGGCGGTCATGGAGCGGGCGCCGGCGAACGAAGCGCCAATCGCCATATTAATAGCGGCAATCTCGTCCTCCGGCTGCTTATAAATAAAGCCGAATTCCTCTTGCAGCGGGGCCAGGACCTCCAAGATCTGGGAGGTCGGGGTCATCGGATAGATGGCCGCGAATTGCAAGCCGGCCGCGATTGATCCGAGAGCCGCCGCTTCATTGCCGTTAATGACTATTTGCGGCGCGGATTTCTTTCGCTTGGACAGCCTTGGAGCAACATGCGCAGCAAAATTATCCTGAGCATATTCGAATCCTATAGCCGCGGCATCAATATTATTTTGCTGGACTTTCTGCCCTTTTTTAGCAAACTGATCACTCAGCAAATCCTGCAAAATCTTCAATTCTCCGCCTAAGAGATATAAAGTCGCGCCCAAAGCCACGGTATTGATTGCGGCGATGCTGGCGCTGCTGCGCTTGGACAAACTATGCAGAGGCAGGCCGAGGGCGGCGGCACCGGCCGGCAACTGGCCGACCGTGATCTTTTCATCAGCATCATAAAGCAGGATGCCATCAGGCGATAATTCAGTGATATGCCGGTCAACGGTTTCCTGATTGAGCGCCACTAAAAAATCAGTCGCTGAAGAAGTAGCGCCTATCGGCTCATCGGCGACGGTCGTCTGCATGACGTTATGCCCGCCGCGGATAAGAGAAGGATATTCTAAATAGTCGAAAATATGATAACCGGAACGGGTCGCGACCTTGGCAAAGGTCAGGCCAGCCGAAGTGATGCCGGCCCCGGCCCGTCCGCCGATCTTGAAAGTAAAGGCTGTCATGAAAAGTAATACGCTCGGCCGAGAATAATGATGGTTTTAGCCGATAATGATATTATAGCACACCTCAGAAGTAAAACCGGCTAATAAAAATCTATAGCTAGCGCTATGGGCTCTATACTGCGGAGAGGGTGGGGCGTAGTTGGAACGGCTTTAAGCCTTGCTGTCACAAAATTTATTTAAAGCACTGATTATTTAAAAACCCAATTTCCCTATTTAAAAGGCCGATAACTATGAAGGCGTCTCAATTCCAGAGACGCTGGGGGCTGAGATGGGTGGTAAATGAGAGCCTCTGTTATATATTTTATTCTATTTTTGGAATAAAATTACTATTATTAAACAAAATTTAATTTTATATACAAAACTAATATTGACAAAACAACAAAAATAATGTAAAATTATTTATTACAAAGTGATCATTAAAAATAAAAGTCACGTTGCAATAAGCAACAAACTAAAAACAATAGGCCATAGCGAGCCTAAAAACCAAAAGGAGAATCGCGATGATCAAATTAAAAAAATGGAGCATTTATCAGGATGCCAAACTTCGCAAACTGATAAGCAAGGAGTACGAGGTGCTGTACAGTCCTGGCTATCAACTCATTATTCTTTTGCCAGAAATATTGCTACATGCACTTATCACGGCAACGGTCATAAAAAAAATAACTATATCTTCCTTTCTACAATCCCATACTGGTATTGCAGAAAATATTAACCGAATGTTGCCTAACCCAGAGCATATTAGCCCGGAGGATTATACTACAATTTGTAAAACCGTGAGGGCTCAAGCTATCATTTCTTATCACCAACATCCTGATAACAGCCATATGCCGCCACATATTAAGGAGCATCTAAAGGATATTAAAGCTAATGATAAGAGATTTTATGACTTGGTTATTAATTTATTCCCTAGCGGCGCTAAAAAACCAAGTTATCAAATAAAAGCCTGCACTGGGGAAACTTATGGCCAATTACTTTCAGTGGAATATTTAGATGGATCTGATTTGTCTAAAATTAAATAGTTAACTTAAGTAATTGTTGGAAGCTCTACATTTTACGTAGAGCTTTTTTATTAAGTTAAGCTAAATAACAAGATAGCCAGGTAAGGATTCCCGCCTCGTGGCGCTTGAGCCGCGTCACTCGTTGCCCGGGCGAACCCTATGGGTTCTCATCCCTATTATCTCTCCAGATGTAAAATAAACACCCCCAAAGGATATTTTATTTTATACTGTGGAGAAGGAAAGATTGCGCTACCCGGGCTCGGCGGCGCACAACTGCGCATCGCCTTTCGCCCCCCCCAAAAAAATTCAATATTAACAAAAAAGACCAAAGCATTTTGGGTCTTTTTTGCTGGCGGGCTACTCGGGTTAAGTAACCCAGAATTACAATCAGTATAAGGGTTTTTGAGCGATTTGTCCAGGGGACGAATTGAGGTATGTGGGTCGGGGTCTGTGTCCCACCCCAATTAAGTAAAAGGCTAAAATACTGGGGTTTTGATGTGGGACAGGACACGTGGGACACTTATGGAGGTATTGTCTTATGTCTCACTACTCAGTAGCCATTCGGATATCGCCACACTTACCCTTTAAATCAGCGACCACCTTCATTACATCATCAATTTGGGGTTCGTAAGCTGTAACCTTATTACCATTTTTGAGTTTAAGAGTCACTAATTTACTATGAGTTTGAAAGACGCTTTCAACTTCACAGTTATTAAGACTTGTTAAGACTACATCCCAAGTACTATTGGTTTCGTCAGTAAAGGATCTACCATCGGGAGTAGCACATTGAGGTGGATTTGATTTCATTATAGTAAAACCAGCATTAACACAATCATCAAAGTTTCTAATTGTAGCTAAAAGCTCATTGCATTTTTCATGACTGGCAGTATCACTTTTTGGCAAACAATCTTTTAATTCTTCGGCGATGGATAATTGTTCGGATTTCATTTTAATACTTTGAGCAATTCTATCTATAGTGCCATCTATATCAAAAGCAGATCGTTCGTTTTCACACTCTGACGCTTTTGGTTCGTCGTAATTTTGGCACTGAACAAAGCGTAAAGCAAAAGTGATAACTCCTGTTTTGTTATCTTTTGGAAAAGTATAAGTGTAAGCAGTATACATACTACCAGCCGCACCCTCACTTTCCTTAGTCACACAATATGATCGGCTGTCTACTAAACGCAGTTCAGTTTGACTGCCCTGTTGAATTTCGTTATCAGACGGATTACAAGCAAATAACTTGTCTTCTATTTTTAACTGTGGCGGCCATTCTATTTCACTAATATATTTTGCCAATAGTTCCTTTGGATATTGAAATGTTATGCCATCGCCAACAGTTGCTGTCGTCCATAGATCATTATTATTTTCTGTATTATTTGTATTTTCTGTTATTTTCCAAAGTGAATAAAATCGGCTGTAATATTTATGTGTGGCAACGGCACTTTCTCCTGTTGTGGATTGAAAAAGATAACCTGAACCCATTTGTTCGGTAAAATTATACCCCTTATTTTTCATGTATTCCTTAATAACCTCAACACCATTTTTACTCTTGGTCATGTATCTGTTTTCTTCACTAGATAACTTTACCATGTCTTTACCTGTAAAATTCAATTGGGTTATTCCTTTTATCTGCGGCCAAGGATTGCCTTCTTGAAAAATGACTGGTAGATACAACAAAGCTGAAATTCCAACTATTAAAATAATGAGAGAAATAATAAACAAAACTTTCTTATTTTTTGATTGATTTTCGAAAATCATATTTTTTTAATTTAAAAATGAAAACAATACCAATAACAACTAATAATAAACCTAATAGTTGTGCTCCAGGACTGTCATCATATCCGCCGAAGATAAACAAGAACACTCCAAATAAAATGGCGAATATAATTAAAATGATAAGTAATTTTTTGTTCATATTATTTCCACACACGCAACTCTTTTAAGAGATAGGGATTAATTAAATAAACAAAAGAACCCCACACAAAAACTAAACTGCCAGCAATATAGTTGTTACTAACAAATTTCCAGATTAGAGAACCACCAGTTAAAAACATGATCCACCATGAAAGTCTTCCAATATTTATTCTTTGTTTGTAGCTAAGTCTTCGTCTCATATTTTTATTTCTTTCTAGGGTTTTTGCTTCTCAGATAGCTTTTGTATTTACTCCGCATTGTATTTCTTTGATCTGAGTGTTCAGTAAAATAATTAGTCATTTGATCAATAAACTTATCAGAATAAGTTGGAGTTGAGTGTTTAGCATGCCAAAACAAATCATTCTTTTTTGTCTTTTTAACATTTTTATAATAACAATAGGCTTGGAAGTCATAACTTGATAAAACAGGGCTGATATTTAAGCGACGATTAACCTCAGCCAACGCTTCATTAGCAGTGTGGGGATGAGTTAAATCTCTATCTTTTGTTTTTTCTATAATAATCCCTGCCATAACATTTCCAGTATTGCCAACTTTACTATTAGACAAAGTTATATCTGCATGCTCTGGGTTATTTACTATAGCAACTTTATAAGTTAGAGGTATGGCCGCTTTATGCCCCATATTTTCCAACTCTTGAAAACGGTCCAGCCATGATTTTATATTATTTAGATCTTCTTTTGCTAATTTTTGTTTTAACAGTCCTATATTTTTTATATCTTTTTCTTGGCTTACAAGACTTATAAATCCAGGATTTAATCTTTCAATGATATCAATCGAGAATTTTTCATTAATAAATTCTATGTAGTTAATTACACCGCTTTGGAAAACACGAGAAAAATATGGTTCCATTTCTTCAATTATTAAGTGGGCCGCTTCATTTCTTAATTCTGATACGAATTCAATATTTTTTCTTACTGGATTATTTTCCTCAAAAACATTTGATAAAGATTGATCAAGAGTTATTGTTTTTCTCTTCTCACGCCTTTTCTTCTTCATAAATATGCTTTTTTTACTCCCATTATTACTTTCGAAGATATAAGCTTTAAGTGCCAACTCCCATGCGTTACTAAATAGCAAACAAAATGATTCAACTCTATATCCACTTGTAGGTTTATTAAATAATTCAAGTGCGAGCAAAAAACTTTCGTGACTTTTATCTAGTAATATTTTTGTAAGTTTTTTCATATTATTGTACTAATTTCTTTAAATCATCCTCACTTTCGTAAGCCTTAATTCTTCCACTCAAATATCCCATCCGATAATTTATACCATCACTCATCAATCTCCACGTGGTATCTGCCAAGGTTTTTTCGATAAGTTTTTTTAAATTTTGTTTACTATTGTATTCTTGTCTGTCAGGATCCTGTTCTATGCAGGTAAATTCAACCATGACATTGCGACCAAATTCTGGTTTTGAAAATTGTAAATCGCTATACTTATTTTGTTCAATTACATCCGTAAGTAGTTTTTGTATCTGGGCTATAGATAATTTTTGTAATTTAGCGATCTTGTCATATACATCTTTATTCTTTTCTCTTTCTTCAATTTTTGCTGATAAATTCCCAATACTCTTCAATTGGAAAGTCATATCCGAGTATTTACGGCCTTCTTCTTCCGACAAACAAAATTCAGCTCGGTCTTTTTCGTAATTTTGGTCTATCTGCACTTTGTCTTTCTCACCAAGATCAAGAATGAATTCATCTTTTTCGCCGCATCTAGGACAGACTGATAAATGAAAAACTTTTTTATTTTCTCTTCTGCTTCTTTCATCCATTGCAATACCGCACTTTGAACACTTCTTAGGTTTCAATACCCACTCATCCCCATATTCCCAAAAACCTCGCCCAGATTGGCATTCGGGGCAACGGAAAGTAAAAAGCACTTCTTCGTTCTCATAATCATGATTTCTACTATGCAACATTTTTGATTCAACTTCCATTTTAGACCCACAGTGTAAACAATTTATTCCAACAGGCGGTTTGGCAGATTCTAGTTGATTGTCTTTTTTGGTATCTCTGTCCATCCATTTGAGAATAGTTTCTTCCTTTTTTAGATACCTTTCACCCTTGCAAAAATAGACAATCATCTCGGTTAAAGGACCACCGATAAATTCACGACGTATTTTTTTTATTTCTGGAGATTCGCCCTTGTCATCAAAAACGGGGTTATTACCTCGTTCGATTAAACCTCTGCATTCAGATATGGTCATTTTGTCGTAGAGGTCAATGTAGTATTGTTTTGGCTGGAGATATTGCATTTTAGTTTGAGATATTAAAACCATCCAAAATAGGACATCTTACAGTTGCGTTTTTAAGAATCAACGTGTGAAAACGAGCGCGGGTAATACCTACAAATAATAATTTACGGCTCCGTGCAAATGGTGTTTTATCACCGGACAAGATTAACGGTGATGAATTTGGATCATAAAATATAATTACACCATCAAATTCTTTCCCCTTTGCTTTATGGATGGTCATTACATGAACTCCCCTAAGCTCGTTATCATCTGACATGATCTGAGATTCAACAATGGCATTTGTTAATATGGTCCTAGCGTTTTCATATATTCCTTTTTCTTTCCAAACACCATTTAAGCCAGCAGATATCTTTTTACCACGATTGAACACCATAAGGTATTCAGCATTTTTACCAAGTTCGTTAATTTCTTTAGAGTCAGCCACTAATAAAAATTCCTTGATTCTAAGCCAGTCTTTTCCTGGATTTCCAGAGTGTTTTATGTTGTATATTTTATTTAAAACTCCTTTAAGTTCAGAAATAATTTTACCTCTCCTAGGAATCTGATTATTATGTATGTTTTTACACCAATTATCATATTTTTCCCAATCTTCCTTCTTTTTTCCTTTAGCCTTCAAAATATCTGACATGTAGCACAAAATGGTAATCAAATCTTCGTTTACTTTACCAGGAAATTTTGGCTCAAGTAAAAATGCGATTACTTTGCTCGACAGCAGTGCTGTTGTTTCATCAAATTGTACTTTGTGTTTTATTTCTTTTTTTTGTTCGTTCCCACGAAGTGCTTGGGAAATTATCTTTACTCCTCGGCCCCATGTTGCCAAAATTGCTACATTTAATGCCTTTCCACCTTTAGCATTTTCAATTTTTGAACATAAAATACCGATACTTTGTCGTATCTGTTTATCTCTGTACGCTGCTTGGGGGCTATAATTTAAACAGGAAATTCCGCTATATATTTCAGCCCGTGGTAAATTGTTTTTTAAATCACTAGCAAATGCAAGAATTTCTGTGGTTGAGCTTCTGAAATTTTTAGTACCAAGTTTAAATTGAATTGGATTTAATTGATTTACTATTTCATTAAGTCTTTCGCTTGAGACATTTTTTCTGTAATCATAGATTTGTTGATCTATATCAGCCAGCAAAGTAATTTCTGATCCTTGTGATAACTTTTTAATACACTCCCATTGCTCTGTATCGGTATCCTGTGATTCATCCACTATGATTAATGGAAATTTTCTAGTTATAATATTTAAAATTTTAGGACTATGCGTCATTATTTCAAGAGTTAACGGTGCAAACAGATCAAATGATACTAATCCTTGTCTAATGAACATGTTTTTCCTTTCAGCTATCCACTCCTCACTATCATCCTTACGACCAAGTTTTAAGGAATCTTCCTCATAAGGTGGTAAAACTTTTATTTTTTTTGATGAACCTAACAAGTAGCCGTGTGTTTTAATTATTTCCCAAAAAAAAGAATGAAATGTTTGAATACATAATTCTTTTTTATGAATACCGCCTTCATCTAGTGAGTGAGAGGTTTGATTAATACGAGCAACTGCAGCCTTAGAAAAACTTAAAAATAATACATTTTGACCAGCTCTTAGTTTTTTATCATCAATAAATTTAATTGCTTTCTTTAAAGCAGTTGTTGTTTTTCCACTACCAGGCCCACCCGTAACTAATACATGTCCTTTTGCGTTAATAATTTGACTATAAATATCTTCCTCACAGAGTTCCATATTTAAAAATTTGTTTCCTCCCCCTTAAGATCAAGGTCAACTTGAACGAGAGCGGGTTGAAATACAACGGGTTGCACTTCCGTTGGTTTAGGAAAATCTTGATACACTTTCTGTAAAAACTCACTTACACTATTTGGTAAGTTATTTTCAGAACATAATTTGATTAAATCAGCACCACGGGAATCTCCTTTGTGATCAACCAATATCTGCTGTGTTAGACTACGAATTTCTTTATCCGTCGGTTTATTTGCTGGAATTGTTGGACCTTTAGTCAGAAGACCGGAAGATGACATAATTTCTAGATACTGCCACTGGACATCAACTGGTATTTCAGTCGTCAACAATGTTTCAATGCCTTTATAATCTGTTTCTTTAGCATAATCAAAATTTGCTGTTATTTTTTGGATTTCCTCGTTGGATCTTTTTTTCTTATCATAAAATGCGTATGCCTTAAGACCTAAAGAACGGAAAAAGGCTCCATATTCTTGCAAGGTTCCATCACCACCAGAATCGAAGATGGAAACTCCCGATAGATCTAATGGGTAATTCGCAATATTTTTCTCCATTATTTCACTGGCTGCGGACAATACTTGTTGCTCAACCAATCCTTCTCCAATGATAACTGCTCTTCCCAATAAACATTCGGCTATTGAGTGTCTTAATTTACGTTGGTAATTTTTCGCTTTCATCCCCGAAGCCAAGGTCACAGAAGTTCCTGTCATTTGTGCATCATCACCTCGTCTAAGTATTATGATTTGTTCTGGTTCAAATTTTTCTATTATATATGGTGAATGTGATGTAACAAAAGATTGTGAAGTATTACCAAGTAAGTAATTTATTATTCGTCTCTGAGTATGTGGTGGAATTGAAATTTCTGGTTCCTCCATAGCAAAAATAACATTATCCTTTTTCAATTCTGCTATAGCTGAAAGAAGTGCAAAAACTAAGGTGCTTAATGTGCCTGTTCCTAAATCCTGAAAAGGAATAGGTGCTTGATCTGGAGCTGTAGACATGAAGAATGAAAGAGTTTTTCGCAAATGCTCACGAGTCAATTGTGACACAAACAATCTGGTTCTTTTTTCACGAGTATCAAGTGGTATATATTGGCTTATTCTCTCTTCAATATTATTTAATACAGATCTTAGTGGGTCAATAGACGCATCAATTGCAGGGTCTAAATTTAGTAAAGTGTTTCTAGTATCCTCCCATAAGTGAGGTCTGATTTCACCTAGACGAAGTAAAACATCTAATAGAGTTCCTTTTTCAAGACTTAAAGCTCTACTACCTGTCCGCAAAGCCCTCAAATATAAAAAACCAAATTCTCGCTTTTGAGACCGGTAAACTTCCGTAAACTTCCCATCATCTTCATCAGGACTATGGCTATAATACGTTTTAGCTACAAATTCATCTTCCTCTGAATCATAATTTGCTTTAAAATGTAATCTTAAACACGGACAAACATTTTCGTTGTTTGTGGCTTCAATTTCTTCCTGACCAAGTAGACGACCTTCAACCTTATTCCAGAATTCAAGATGATTTGAAAACTTACTCTGAAATTCCTCGGAAAGATCAATTAAAACAGCCTCAATTGAAATTGAAATTGCACTACCATCTTCAGCTAGATATTTAGCATTGTAAAAATCATATTCGTCAATTGGTTTACTTAACCGATCTGGCCCAAGCAACAAATCCAGCGCTTCACAAATAGTCGATTTACCAACATTGTTGTTGCCTACAAATAAAGTATGTCCACTAAAAAATAATTCAGCAGTTTTTATGCCGCGAAAATTTTCAATTTTTAAATAAATTACTTTCATAAATTTGAATAGGTTATCTGAACAACACAGTTTAATTTTACCCCTTCCAGACCGCTTAGTCAATCAGATTTGACTTCATTTTAGCTTAAAAAACTGGCTTTTGGTAATAAGTTACCTACAGTTTACCAACTGGACTAATTTGCCAGGTGTGTCATCTGTATTAGTAAAGGTCGAAGGTGTAGGCCTATTGTAAAAAAGGGTCAAATAACCTATAATTGTATATGACTAGCCACAATTTAATCGCGATAAATCCAAGGGTCAAAGACAGCCCGTCTTTTCCGTTTGCGGATAAGGATGGGCAGTCTACCTCCACAAACGGAGCCTTTGGGTTTCGCGAAAAGTGGCTAGTCGGGTAAGACTGCCCTTTTTTGTTTTACCCGTCTAATTATTAACTTCATACATTATGAAGAAGTGTCCATTCTGCGCCGAAGAGGTGCAAGAAGATGCCAAAAAGTGTAAACACTGTGGCGAATTCCTGAACCAGGCAGGTAAAGCTACTTCATCCTCTGGTAATGAAACTGGGGATGACCGGTTCGATAGCTTTATAGACTTTGTAAAACAGGAATACCCGTCATACAATGTAGTTTCTAAAAACTACAAACAAAACTACATCATTTTAAACAAAGAGTGGCGTGGATTGAATGGGGTCGTTTTGGTCATACTGTTGTTGCTATGGATATTGCCAGGTTTGATTTATTTAATTTTCTCGTTGGCCAACAAGAAAATGATTTCCATTTCGGTATATTTTGATGAAACTGGATACCCAATATCCGTTAGTAATAAAAGCTTTCAGTGGCTGATGGATAAATACAGACAGGCACATCCACGAGGATAATGATAAGGCAAAAAAGATCAGGGTATAACTGGTCTTTTTTGATTTTGCTTTTGGCGGTATAATATCCATGTATGGCAACCATGATACAAAATTTAAAATACATAACCCACCCGAGGAATCATAAATTCTGGCAAGAGATTAATAAATCTAGAGTAGCTCTGGGTTTGTTTAAAATTTATAAAACCGAACAAGAATTCATAAAGGACAATATAATATATTCACCTGCGGAATTAAAAAAGATAACAGGTGCAACATTTGTATTTAAAAATAATAAAATGGTAATTAGCCTTGAACATAAAAACGGAATCGTTGATCTGGTTTCTGCTCAAAAAGTAAAAATATCACTTGCTGAATTAAAAAAAGAAGCGTCGAGAGTAATTAACAAATTTAGTAACAAACTTAATAGTGACGAACAAACAGTCAGTGCCATTATAGACTGCATACTTTTTGATGGAATTAAAGACAAGGTTAAAAAGTTGTTAGACATCACCTTGCATTATGTAGGAGATGCATCAAGAAGAAAATTGTTTTTTAAAGTATATAAGAATTCTGGATTAAATAAATTTAAAGATTGTTGGCGTCGAAATAAAAAGCAAATTGAACATTTTAAAAGTTTAGTTGGTAAAGGAAGAATTAAAGTTGTCAAAAAAGATGATCATGTAGAGATAAGCATATATTCCAATACTTCGAGACAAAATATTATAGATATTTGGACCAAAGAAGTTACACCTTTACTACATGAATTACCTGGTTATCAAGTTAAGAATAGACCATTAAAGGATTCTGATTATCAAAAAAATTTAAATGTAGAGAATACATACGTTAATAAAAATAATATTGATAAATCACAACCATATAAGATGAGCCAATACGATAGCTTGTTTGAAAAAGTAGATAAAAATAAAAGAAAAAAATTATTGAAACATCTCAAATAAGCCAAAAAGCTCGATAAACGGCCCCCTTAATCGTGCCAAGCTGTTGCACTCAATTTATAATGGATTATGTAGAACACATAATCCATTTTTAATTTACAACAATATGCAACAGCAAATTGAAATCGTACAGGTGCCAATCTCACTTCTTCACGAAAGTGAGTATAATCCTCGTCGGATGACAGAGGATCAGGAACGACATCTAACAGAGAGTATCAAAAAATACTCTTTGGTAGATCCCATCATCGTCAATAAACATCAAGGTCGAGAAAATATTATCATCGGGGGACACCAGAGATATAAGATTGCAAAAAAGCTTGGATACAAAGAAGTACCAGTCGTGTATTTAGATTTACCATTCGAAGCTGAACAGGATTTGAATCTAAAATTTAATGCTTGTTTGGGCGAATGGGACTTAGACTTATTAAGAGAAATAAATTTGGATATTCTTCTCGGTGCTGGCTTTGATGATCAGACAATTTCAGATATGTGGGATTCGGCATTGGAAATTGAAAACGATAATTTTGACGTAGAAAAAGAAATTGAAGTAGCTAAAACCACAGATATAAAAATTGGAGATATGTTTTTACTAGGTAACTCCAGATTAATTTGTGGGGACAGCACTGACCTTGAGGTTGTTAAAAAACTGGTTGGTAACGAAAAGATAGATTTAATAATTTCTGACCCAATTTACAATATTGGATTGAGTTATAACAAAGGTGTCGGCGGTAAAGCTAACTACGGTGGTTCAGCTAACGACAATAAAAGTGATGACGAATACAAGCAGTTCATTAAAAAAACAGTGGCGAACGCATTGTTTGTATCTAAATCAGACCTGCATTGTTTCTACTTCTGTGACCAGCGATACATCTGGGTGCTACAAACTACTTATCATGAACTCGGTATTAAAAACGAACGGGTAAATATATGGGTGAAAAATGGTTTTAATAGTACTCCTAAAAATGCGTTTAACAAATGCTATGAGCCAGTTGTTTACGGGTCAGTTGGGCGACCTTACTTAAACGACAATAACCGCAATCTAAACGAAATACTCAATAAGGGAGTTAGTAATGGCAATCGTGCTTCAGATGACATCTTAGATATGATTGATTTGTGGCTAGTAAAGCGTTTGCCAGGCAATGAGTATTTACATCCGACACAGAAACCAGTTGACCTTTATGAAAAGCCACTTCGACGCTGTTCTAGGCCAGGACAAAACGTCTTAGATTTATTCGGTGGCTCAGGAACAACTCTACTGGCCTGCGAACAAATGCGAAGAAAAGCATTTGTTGTCGAACTTGATCCAATTTTTACTCAACTAATCATAAACAGATATGAACAATACGCAAATCAAAAAGTTATCAAGCTTAATTAAGCTCGGCACGGTTATTGAGCTGGGAGAACACCTCCTCCTTTGTGGCGATTGTCGCAATAAAGAAATGATGAACAAATTTTTACACGGTCGCAAAATTGATTGTGTAAACAGTGACCCACCTTACGGTGTGGCAATTGTTGAAAGTAAACAAGGATTCAAACAAAAACTTGCTAATGGAACAGTTATACAAAACGACCACATTCAATCCGATGATGAATACATCAAATTTACGAAAGATTGGATTGAAGTAATAAAACCATACTTGGCGAGTAAAAATAGTTTTTATCTGTTTAACTGCGACAAAATGATATTTGCGTTGCGTGAAGGTATGAAGCAGGCTGGAGTTAACTTTTCGCAAATGCTGATCTGGATCAAAAATTCAGCAGTAATTGGCAGAAAAGATTACCTTCCTATGTATGAACTTATTGCCTATGGTTGGTATGGCACGCACAAGTTTATGAAAAGCAAAGATAAATCATTATTATTCTACCCGAAACCACAAAGTAGCCCCTTCCACCCCACATCAAAACCAGTTGCACTTATTCGTCACTTAATTTTGAACAGCACGAATATTGGGGACACAGTTTTTGACGGATTCCTTGGTGGTGGTACATGCTTACTTGCTTGCGAACAAACTAAAAGAAAGTGCATTGGTGTGGAATTGGAACCGATACACTGTGCCAGCACAATTTTCCGTTGGGAAAAATTAACAGGCAAAAAAGCTAACATAATTAACAACTAATTTTATGGATAGTCAAGAACAACAAAATCAAGAAAGGATAAAATCTCTTCTTATCGAACAACTTAAAAAAACACCAATAATCCAAGTGGCTTGCGAAAAAATGAATATTGGTAGGAGTACTTTTTACCGCTGGAAAGAACAAGACAAGGAGTTTTCCAAAGCCGTTGACGAATCTGTGGCAGAAGGAACGGATTTTGTATCAGATTTAGCTGAGAGTAGATTGGTTGAGGCCATTCGTGATCGCAATCTTCGTGCCGTCCTATTTTGGCTACGCTCGCATTCTACTCGTTATGCTACCAAAATTGAACTAAATGGAAAATTGCGTGTAGAAAATGAACCACTGACAGATGATCAAAAAGCGTTAATTGAAAAAGCATTAACTCTCTCGGGTTTAATTCATCAAGATAATAAAGAAAATTTATGACTAACGAATACTTGCAAAACATTCTTGATGAAAGAAAATTAAGGGTCGCCTTAGCTCGTGAATCACATCATTGGTTTTTTAACCTTTACTTTCCACATTATATTGACTGTCCAGCCGCTCCGTTTCACAAACGCTTCTTTGGTATTACAGAGGATGAAAATATTAGTATGGCGGTAATCGTGAGTTTTAGAGGATCGTCAAAATCCACGATTATGACAACCTCCTTTCCGTTGTGGGCAATAATGGGCAAATTGCAAAAGAAATTAGTGGTGATTGTTGGTAGAACACAGCGTCAAACCAAACTCATGATTGATAACTTGAAAAAGGAATTAGAGGGTAATGTCCCTCTATGCAAAGATATGGGACCATTTAAGGAACAGGATAGTGATTTAGGGTCGTATACTTTGTATCTACCTTGGTACGACGCCAAGATCATCGCTGTTTCAATGGAGCAAACTATTCGTGGTATTCGTCACGGCAAATATCGTCCAGATTTAATTCTGCTTGACGATATTGAGGATTTGGAAAGTGTAAAAACTATGGAAGGCAGAGATAAAATATTCAACTGGATTGCCAGCGAAGTTTTACCAGCTGGGCAACTTAACACTAAGGTTATTTGCATTGGTAACTTATTGCACGAGGATTCAATGCTCATGAGATTGAAAAGAAAAATACAAAATAAAGAATTGGATGCTGTATTTATGGAAATTCCGCTGGTTGATGAAAAAGGCAAAATTACTTGGCCAGGAATGTATCCAAACATGGAAGCAGTGGAAAAAAAGAAAAGACAGATTTTTGATGAGTATGCTTGGCATCGTGAATACATGCTCAAGATAATATCTAATAAAGGTCGAGTTATCTTGCCAGAATGGATTAAAAAATATGATGACATGTATGACGTTATTGGAAATACAGACCGTAGAAGTTTAACACTAACTTCAATTGATCCTGCTATTTCCAAAGACGAAAATGCGTGTAAAACCGCCATGGTTTCATTCCGAGTGTACAATTCTGGTGCCAGGTTGAAAATATTGGTATTGCCCAATCCAGTAAACGACCGATTGAGTATGAAAGAAACAATTGAACACGCCAAATCTTTATCTGACGCCTTAGGCAAAGGTCATGCCACTGATTTAGTGGTTGAGGATGTTGGTATGCAGAAAGGTTTTGTGCAGGAGTTGGAACGCTTTAATTATCCCGTGACTGGCTTTGCGGTCTACGGACAGGACAAGCGAAGCCGATTGAAAGTTGTCAGTCATTTGGTTCAATCTGGAGTGGTATTTTTTCCGAGCAAAGGTTGTGAAGAGCTGATTAATCAAATCGTAAACTTTGATACTGAGAAGTATCATGATTTGGCTGACGCTTTTTCAATGGGGCTAATGGAAGTCATCAGACGAGATAAAGAGGATGAACTATTTGAAGGAGCAGTTGAGGCGAAATTTTCTTGGGATGCAGATCCAGGCGAACGAGCTTTGTACAAGATGTTACATGGCGGTACTCGATGGGGACGTTCCTATCAACTAGGAAAGGGTGGGTTTTACCCGTACCATCGTTAATTATTTATTATTAATTTTACGCATATGTTATTTAACGTAGATAAAAACTTTATTCCCACAAAAATCCTAAAACAATTACTAAGTGGTAGATTGTTTGGCGGTAGGGATCAAGGACCAAATTTTACCAGTGGATTATATGGCGGGTGGAATCGTGGATCTGGTAATCGTGGGTGGGATGATTGGGAAATAGAAGATATGCAAAGACCGGCTCTTGAATTAACTCGAGATGGTCATTGGCGTAAAGTAAATTAGAGAATTTAGAGAGGTAAAAGTTACCAACAGGTAGGGCTAAAACCACTCTGGACGCCCCACAGCCATTGCGTCATTAATGTGTTAAGAGAAATAACACAAATATATGACGTATAACGCAAATTATGGCCTGGCTGTGGGCCAAATGACGGCCACTAAGTCCAGAGAGGTTTTAGCTCCTTCTCCTGTTAAATACTGTCTTTACGCTCGCAAATCAACCGAGAGCGAGGAACGCCAAGTGCTTTCAATAGACTCGCAGGTGAAAGAAATGCTTCAGCTGGCAGAAAAAGAAGGACTCTTAGTGACAGATATTAAGAGAGAATCACACTCAGCCAAAGAGACTGGCCAACGACCAATCTTTAACGAATTAATCGAAGATTTAAGACAAGGTAAATTTGATGGAATTCTAACTTGGGCACCTGACCGAATTTCAAGAAATGCTGGCGATCTCGGTAAAGTTGTGGATTTAATGGATAGTGGCAAACTTCAAGAAATACGAACTTACGGACAGAAATTCAGCAACAATCCAAATGAAAAGTTTTTACTCATGATTTTAGGATCGCAAGCCAAACTAGAAAATGACAACAGAGGCATCAATGTAAAACGAGGATTACGCACAAGAGTCGAGATGGGCTTGTGGCCAGGCGTGGCACCACTTGGATATTTGAATCAAAATAGGATGGATAAAAAATGTCAGATAATTATTGATCCGCTTAGGTCTCCAGTAATTAAGAAAATGTTTGAAAAAGTTGCCTACGAACATTATTCAGGACGAAAAATATACAACTGGCTTAAACATGAAATTAACTTCTATACGAGGGGCAATAAGCCACTAACTTTAAGTGGAATTTATAGAATACTAGATAACCCTTTTTATTATGGAGTATTCGAACACCCAAAGGATAGTGGAAATTGGTATACCGGTAAACATGAACCAATTATAAAGCAAGAGTTATTTGAAAAAGCCAAAGCTCAGTTGAAACGTGATCAAATAGTGAGAGAAAATAAAGAATTCGCCTTCACTAAATTGTTTACCTGCGGATATTGTGGAAGTGGTATATCTGCCGAAGAAAAATACAAACAACTTAAAGATGGAACGCATGCGAGGTATATTTACTACTCTTGCTCAAGAGCCAGAGATAGAAATTGTAAAAATAAATACATTCGGGAAGAAGAACTTATTACTGAACTGCTGAAAATATTAGATAAAGTAAATATCAACGAACTTGGCATGCGACAAAGATTAGAGGATGAAATTTCAAGATTTAATATATTCCAAAGATCAGTACTGGGTAGCACTGATAAGGTGAAAGCCCCAAAAGAGACTGACATTAGAAACTATGCGAAGTATATCTTGAAAGAGGGATCAGTAAGTGAGAAGAGAGAGTTGCTTGGAAACTTAAGGTCAAGAATAAAGTATCAAGATAAAGTCTTAACATTGTTGGAAGAATAAAAAAACGCCAACATAATATCGTTGACGCTTTTATAATAAAATTATAAATTGCCACCAGAAATATCAAAAAATCTTTCAAAGAAACTTGTTAATTTACCCAGAACACTTTCACGTTTCTGTGAACGTTCGCCTGTTGGAGAAAAACGTGATACAGGTGGCAGAACTTTTGTAATAGCGGTGCCAGTGGTTGCAACGCCTCCATCACGAAAAGCATTTTTTACAAAAGTGTAGGTCGCATCTCGGTCAAGATTTTCATTCTCAATAATTTGTTCCAACTCTTCGATCTTCTTTTCATTTATAAACCTTTGCCAGTCTTCATCAACTACAGACTTTATATCAAGAGAAGTAATAAATTGATTAATGAGGTCTTTTTTATTTCTAAGTTCGACACTAGAATCAATGGCCTTGTTGATATCAAGTAAAAGCTCTTTATTCTTTGTGTGATCTTCGTGGTATTTTTTAATGAGACCTAATATATAATCAATATTGATATCAACTTGTTTAATAAGTTCCATTTCAAAGACAATGTCATCATTAACATTTTCTTTTTCATTTTCCTCGGCTTTGCGGAATTCGTTATACAGGTCAATGTACATACTATGATAATCCTGTATATCACGCTCGGTTAATATTTCATTTCCAACAAATTCATCAAAAGTAGTTAAAATATTTCTTACTCGCAATATTCCGCCATAAAGTT
Source organism: Patescibacteria group bacterium (assembly GCA_041651095.1). GTDB lineage: Bacteria > Patescibacteriota > Patescibacteriia > Patescibacteriales > UBA12465 > UBA12465. The sequence goes on along the minus strand of JBAZJV010000001.1, from coordinate 135,709 downwards.
TAATAAAATCTTTTTGTGCTTGTTCACTATCTATTCTTTGACCTACTGGAAACTTTTCTAATAATTCAGCCACTAAGCTTGCATAACCACGAACTTCCTTGTTGCCATCTTTATAGCCATTATAATATTCAGAATACGATTTCAAAAGAACGATACCGCTCGCTTCCTTATCACCAAATAATGAAATAGATTCATTTGTTGCTTTTTCTAGGTTACGAAAACATACGATATTACCAAAGGTTTTTACACTATTCAAAATACGATTAGTACGAGAATATGCCTGAAGTAGGCCGTGTAGTCTTAAATTTTTATCAACCCACAAAGTATTAAGGGTAGTAGCATCAAATCCAGTCAAAAACATATTCACTACGACCAGAACATCAATCTCCCGATCTTTTACTCGTTGACTAACATCTTTATAATAATTTTGGAATTTGTCTGATGAAATATCATAAGAAGTACCAAACATCTTATTATAATCAACGATGGCTCTATCCAAGAAGTCTCTGGAACTGGCATCTAAACCGCTTGTATCATCAAGATTTTCATCTATCATCCCATCTGCATCTTCATCATTTACACCAAAACTATAAATTAGAGCTACCTTAAGACGCTTATCACTTGGCAGATCAGCAAACTGTTTATTAAATTCGGCATAATATTTTTTTGCAACTTCAATTGAGGAAACAGCAAATATGGAATTAAAACCAGCTAATCGTCGCTCTTTTAATTTATAGAAACTATTACGCTTTGTCTTTTGATCAAAATGTTCACGAATGTAGTTAACAATATTTGTTATGCGTTCTGGTGCTGATAATATTGCCTCACGATCAATGTCACTAACTTTTTTATCCTCAATATCTTCCGCTTCTTTAACAGTAGAAATATAGTCCACCTTAAATGGTAAAACATTTTTGTCTGCAATCGCATCTACAATGGTATAGGTATGCAATTTATCACCAAAAGCTTGTTCGGTTGTTTTAAAATCAATTCTTCCACCAGAAGAAGAATTCACGGCAAAAATTGGCGTGCCAGTAAATCCAAAGATATGATAATTGTTGAATGCTTTGGTAATGGCCCCATGCATCTCACCAAATTGAGAACGATGGCATTCGTCAAATATAATTACCACATGTCCATCAAATATACTATGCCCCTTATTCTTATCAATAAATCGGTCTAATTTTTGAATTGTCGTAATAATGATTCTTGCGTTTGAGTCTTCCAATTGTTTTTTTAATACCGTGGTGCTGGTATTGCTGTTCGCCGCTCCTTTTTCAAATTTATCATATTCTTTCATTGTTTGATAATCCAAATCTTTGCGATCGACAACAAAAACAACTTTATCAATGTATGATAATTTGCTTGCCAGTTGTGCAGTTTTAAAACTAGTCAAGGTTTTTCCAGAGCCTGTCGTATGCCAAACATATCCGCCAGCTTCTACAGTACCTAACTTTTTATAATTTGTACTAACTTCAATGCGATTTAATATTCTTTCGGTTGCCACAATCTGATAAGGACGCATCACGAGAAGGAGTCGCTCGGTTGTAAAAACACAATAACGAGTTAAAATATTCAAAAGAGTATGTTTAGCGAAAAAAGTTTTACCAAAATCCATCAAATCTATTATTGGTTTATTTGTAGCATCTGCCCACCAACTAGTAAACTCAAAACTGTTACTTGTTCTTTTACCTTTTTTGACCGCACCTTCGCTCGATTCCTTAATATGTTGTGATCGTGTTGTATTACTATAATATTTTGTATGTGTCCCGTTGGAAATAACAAACAGCTGTATATACTCAAAAAGACCAGAAGCAGACCAAAAACTCTCTCTTTGATAGCGATTAATCTGATTAAAAGCCTCTTGAATAGCCACGCCACGACGCTTAAGTTCAATATGAACCAAAGGTAATCCATTAATAAGCACTGTTACATCATAACGATTAGAACGTTGACCGTCTTCTGTCGCATATTGATTAATAACCTGCAAATTATTGTCATGAATATTATCTTTTTTTATAAGATAAATATTTTTTATTGAACCATCGTCACGAACTAAATTTTTTATATAGTCTTCTTGTATTGTTGTTGTTTTTTCTTCAATGCCTTGATTAGAGTTCGCCAACTCACTTACAAAAAAATGTTCCCATTCCTTGTCCGAAAATTCAAAATTATTAAGTTTTTCTATCTGCTTACGCAAATTCAAAACCAAATCATCTTCCGATGTTATCTCTATATATTCGTAAGCCTGCGTCTCAAGCTGTTTTATAAAAGCACGTTCCAGTTCGGCTTCACTTTGATAATGGGCAATCCGTTTTTTATCTGGAGTGTATTCAGCCACGACTGTGCTTTGTGAATTCTCAGCTACTAAATTATATTTATTTTTCGTTGGCATATTCCTTAAATGTTAGAAGTTTGTTTCTGTAATATTCATATTGTTGTCTGCGTGCATTAAGTTCGGCAGGCAAACCAATTGAAATATTGTTAACAAGTGCATCAAATTTATCCAAAATCGAGACGATTCGTTCTTGTTCGGCGAGTGGTGGAACGGGTATTTTAATTTTTTTCATATCTGTAGCTGAAACATCTATCACTTTTGTACCTTTTGCATATTTTTTCTTTTGATCAAAAAACATTTTTGTTTGTGTATAATATGCAAAATATTTTCCAGTAACTTTTTGAGGTTTGAAAATTGTTGCATGTCCACCTGTTACAATTTCATTCTCACCGCACCAAACGACAGCTTTTCCCACATCTTCGAGATTTTCACTCGTATTGGTAATTATTACATCTCCTTTTTGGGCTTTCTTTAATTTTTTTGCTAATTCTGGTGATACGAATGATTTAGTTTTATCTGTAAAAGTTCCGTAATAGGTGTATATTTGGCCATAGTGAATACACCCGACTCCTGTTTCCATAAAATCTTTCTTTTGTAATCCGTTTCCTCTAATCATGGTTCCTATATCTCCCAAAACTTTATTTTCTGCACCCTCAATATTCAGTAACTCGTCTTTATAATGATTATACTGTTTCTTTCTTGCTTCCAGCTCTGCTTCCAGCTCTGCTTCCAGCTCTGCTTCCAGCTCTGTAAAACTATTAAGAATTTTTACAATTTCTTCTTGGATTGTAAGAGGTGGAACAGGAATTTTAATTCTTGCCATTACATTACTCATTAACTTTGGATTACCCATGCCAGCATTTACATAAGATTTTGCTATGATGCTTAAACTATACAGTAAATATTTAACATTTAAATTACTTGTCTTTGGTTTCAATAAACCACAAACATTTGTAATACTAAATTTTCCATTATGATAAAACACTGATCCTGCATTTGCACCATCAGTCGTCCAGGTCACGTATTCTCCATCGTAATCATAGGTTTTAATATAACCAAAAACACCCTCATTTGCCGTCTGAGAAGAGTACACAGGATATTCGCCAACATTTTCTCGAAGGTAGTCTTTCGACATAACTCTGCCACGATTTATCTCACAGATTTCCCCAACAGTAAAATACTTAACGCCATTTGGGCATAATTCCAATATTAACTTTTCAATTTTATTTTGATGTTTAATCATATTATTCTTGAGCAATTTCGAATAATGATCTTTGATTTTTATTTTTTTTCTCAAATTTTCTTTTTTCATTTTTTAATGCCAAGTCTTTTTTATGTTGTACTAAATTATCATTATGAGATACAACTCTTTTTATATATAATCTTGGCTTACCATATTTATCATTAAAATAATCATAATAACGACTAACATCGAAAATAACACCTATATTATCACCACTAGTAAAAGAAATTTCTTGCTTTAGGATTTGCTCTTTATACTCGTCATCCTGCATGTAAAAAAATATATATTCCCCGTCTTCTATAATAAGCTCATTATTTTCATCAAAGATATCATCACCATAATACGTTCCTTTCCAAGCGACACCTCTACCATACTGCTGTTGTTTATCGATGAATGGTTGAGATAACTGTATATGCCCAGACAAATCGGTTTTTAAAAATTCTTTTTCTTTGGGTATATCCTCAAGATAATTTTCAAAATCACTCTTATTGATTTCTTTTTCAAAAATGTTTTCATTCTCTGATATGGTTGGTTTTATACTAGTAACACTTGCATCCGCTATAACTGATTCATAGAAGATATTTTTTTGTTTTTTAGGATAGTACGACTTACAAATATCCTCAATTTTTTTAATTTTTTCATCATCTACATCAAAATTTTTACATTTCTCTACAATTTCTAAAGTGTTAAAATCTGCAGTTGTATTATTAACCCTTACTTGACTATTAAATAATAAAACAGTAAATAAAGTACCAACTGTTAAAATTACACCCTGATTTTTATTTAAAAATTTAACAACGGTTAAATCCTTGAAAGATCCCTCCTGAGGTGGCAGTGATAATATTTCAAAATTTTCATCAGGATACAATGTTCTTATGATATAAGATATGAGTTCAACCTGAGCCAGTGCACAAATATTTCTGGTATGAAAATTTATTGAATGGCTATTACTATCAATGAAATTATAATGTAATTCAATATTGATTTCATTTTTTATTAAATCTTTTTCCATACCTTCTTTTTTATTTACTTTGTTCAATATCAGCAACGATTTCGTCAATTGCTTGGCGAAGTTCATTTTGTCTTTTTACTATTTCAGTAATTTTGTTGTTTAATTCTTTAATATCTATTATTTCTCTAGTGTCCTCCGCGACAACATAACTTGAAACGGCAATATTATAATCATTCTCAGCAATTATTCTATTATCTACCAGCTTGGAAAAGTAATCACCATCTTTACGATCAGTAAATGCTCCTAATATTTTTGTACGATTTAAGTCACTTAATTTATTTTTATTGCCATTACGAACAAATTCAGCAGAAGCATCAATAAATAGAACTTTATTGTCTTTTTTGCTCTTTTTCAAAACAATAATACAAGTGGCTATAGTCACACCAAAAAATAAATCCGCTGGTAATTGAATAACCGTATCAACATAATTATTGTCTACCAAATATTTACGAATTTTTTGCTCTGCTCCGCCACGGTAAAGAACACCCGGAAATTCAACGATGGCAGCTGTGCCACTCGTAGAAAGCCAAGATAACATATGCATAGTGAAAGCTAAATCAGCTTTACTTTTTGGGGCAAGCACACCTGCTGGTGCAAAGCGTGGATCGTTAATTAAAATTGGATTATCCTCACCCTCCCACCTAGTAGAATATGGAGGATTTGAGACAATAGCATCAAATGGTTCATCATCCCAATGCTTTGGGTCAGTCAGTGTGTCACCGTGTGCAATATCAAAATGATTATAATTTATATCATGCAAAAACATGTTAATACGGCACAGGTTGTAAGTGGTAAGATTGATTTCTTGTCCAAAAAAACCAATGCGAACATTTTCTTTCCCTAAAACTTTTGCAAACTTGAGAAGCAATGAACCTGAACCACAAGCTGGATCATAAACTTTATTTACTTCTTTTTTTCCAACTGTTGTAATTTCGGCAAGCAGTTGACTGACTTCTTGTGGTGTAAAAAATTCACCGCCAGATTTTCCAGAATTTGAAGCATACATGGTCATCAAAAATTCGTAGGCATCACCAAAAGCATCAATAGTGTTATCAGCATAATTCCCCAAACGAAGATCACCAATAGCTTCTAAAAGCTTAACTAATTTTTGGTTCCTCTTTTCAACACTATTACCTAACTTGTTGGAGTTAACGTCTAGATCATCAAACAAACCTCTCAAGTCATCCTCACTATCAGAACCTTTCGCCGAATTTTCAATACTACGAAATACACTTGCCAATGTTTCGTTGAGGTTTGCGTCATTGCGAGCCTTTTTACACACATTTACAAATAACTCACTTGGTAAAATATAAAATCCCTTTTCTCTCACGGTATCAGCTCGACCAAATTCTGCTTCTTTGTCAGAAAGAGTTGAGTAGTCAAAATCTTTATTACCAGATCGTCTCTCATCGGCATTGATATAATTAGTTAAGTTTTCACTAATAAAACGATAAAAAAGCATTCCTAAAACATACTGCTTGAAATCCCAACCATCAATACTCCCACGCAAATCATTCGCAATCTGCCAAATAGCACGATGCAATTCTGCTCGTTCTTGTTCTTTGGTTGTATTTAATGTCATTTCTTTAGTTGTCATATGTTTTTATTTAATTAAGTCTTCAACCCCAACATCTAAAGCTTTCGCAATTTTCTGCAATGTTTCAATAGTGGGGTTTTGAGTGTCATCAAGTTCCAACTTGGCAATGGTGTTCAAAGAAATATCAGCAAGTTTAGAAAGCCTATCTTGAGATATTCCTTTTCGTTCCCTTAGCTTGCGGATATTTTTACTGATTGTAGACATATTCATTTTTACTAAAATATATTGATTATATTATACACCTTATCCAAAATTATACAAAAAAACGTCCTTTTTAAAGAACGCCTTTTTGACAAGGACAATGGGATTCGAACCACTCGGGTCGCTCATTTCTCTATATTAAATGGGTCTATCCGATACTAAATTGTCCTGGCGGAGAAGGAGGGATTCGAACCCTCGATAGGGCTTTAACACCCTATAACAGGTTAGCAACCTGCCGCTTTCAGCCACTCAGCCACCTCTCCATAAATGTCCTCTTTTTCCGGATTTTATGTTATAATCAATATATAAAATATACTTGGCCTTGTCAATCTGAAATTGGCCAGTTAGCCATAAAAATATGCCCGAAAACCAAGCTATTTACCTGCGCTGGCCCGTGCCGGAATATAAAAAGCACGACCGCAGCCGCAACTGGTATATCATCACCGCCGTCCTGGCTGTGCTGCTCCTATTTTTCAGCTTTTTCAGTTTTAGCGGCTGGCGCCTGGTCTTCCTCGGCCTCAACTCCAATTTCCTTTTTGCCCTGATTATCGTCTTATCGGCTATCGTCATGATCATCAACGATAGTCAGAAGCCGACTCAGGTCGGGTTTGAATTGGGCCCGGAAGGAGTAAAAATCGGCCGGAATTTCTACGACTATGACGAATTCAAGAACTTCTCCGTCCTCTACAAGCCCAAAGATAGTATCAAGAATCTTTATCTGGAATACAAGAATAGCATGCGCCCCCGCCTGTCCGTGCCGCTCCGGCGCATGGACGCGCTCACCGTCCGGAACTTCCTGGTCCGCTATCTGGACGAGGACCTGGATCGCACGGTCCCGCCCTTATCCGAACAGTTGACTAAATTGTTGAAACTATAATAAGATGGAAGCAGTTTTCGGCAAACAGGCCGGATAAGCATCCATCGTTCAACGGATAGGACGCAAGCTTGCGGAGCTTGAAATCCAGGTTCGATTCCTGGTGGATGCACCTTTGCCATATGGTTACTCTCACTTCGCCGATCACCGAACTCTACCGGGTCGGAAAAACTACCGCTAAACTATTAAAAAAGCTGGGTCTGGAAACCGTCCACGACCTGCTTTTTTATTTCCCGTTCCGTTACGAAGATTTTTCAAGGCAGGCGGCGATTGCCGACTTGCGGGAGGGGCAAGCCGCCAACGTGAGCGGTACTATTGAGCTTATTCAGAACAAGAAAAGCCCGCGGCGACGGATGTACCTGACGGAAGCGCTCATCAGCGACGAGAGCGATACCTTGAAAGCGATCTGGTTCAACCAGCCTTTCCTGACCCGGACTTATAAGGTCGGCGACCGGGTCTCGCTGGCCGGCCGGGTCAGCGAGAGTTATGGCAGCCTAGCCATGGTTTCGCCGGTGATCGAAAAAATATATTCCGCCGATCTCATCCATACCAAAGGCCTGATTCCCAATTACCACCTGACCGCCAATCTCACCCAGAAGCAGATCCGCTTTCTGGTAAAAGAGATTATCGCCTTAGCCGACCAGGAGCCGGATTGGCTGCCGGCGGACATCAAGAAGCGGCTGGGTTTGTTGGATCTTGGCACGGCTCTGCGCCAGATTCATTTCCCGTCTAACCAAGCGGCGGCGCTCGCCGCGCGGCAGCGGCTCGGTTTTACGGGATTATTCCTGCGCCAGGTGAAAGCCCAGATGATCAAGCGCGAATTGAAATCGCGCCAAGCCTGGCCCATAAAATTTCAGGAAACGGCCACGCAAAAATTCGTCAAAACCCTGCCTTTCAAGCTGACCGATGCCCAGCGCCAAGCCGCCTGGGAAATCCTGCGCGATCTGGAAAAAACGGCGCCGATGAGCCGGCTTTTGGAAGGTGATGTCGGTAGCGGCAAGACCCTGGTCGTTATTCTGGCCTTATTGAACGTCGCCTTGAATAAGAAGCAGGCACTATTAATGGCTCCGACGGAGATCCTGGCCCGGCAGCATTTTGCCTATGTTACCAATCTTCTAGCCGGTTATGGTTTCCGGATCGCGCTAATGACCGGCGGCCGCAAGGACGCCGAGGCGACCCGGGCTGATATCATCATCGGCACGCATGCTTTGATCCAGAAAGGCTTGAAATTCGATAACCTAGCGCTCGCGGTAGTAGATGAACAGCACCGTTTCGGCGTCAGCCAACGGCAAAAGGTCCTGGATTCCCACGGACTTGATGACTTAACGCCGCATTTCCTGTCGCTCACGGCCACGCCTATTCCCCGTTCCCTGGCCCTGACTATTTACGGTGATCTGGATCTCTCAGTCATTAACCAGCGGCCCGCCGGCCGGAAGCCGATCATCACCAGAGTAGTCACCGAGGCTAACCGCCAAGTAGCTTATGATTTCATCCGGCAGCAAATCAAGAGCGGCCAGCAGGCCTTCGTCATCTGTCCGCTCATCGACGAATCGGACCGCCTGGGCGTCAAATCAGTTAAAGCCGAACATGCCAAGCTGGACCAAGACATCTTCCCCGAGTTGAAAGTCGGCCTGCTGCACGGCCGCCTGAGCGCCAAAGAAAAAGAACGGGTGATGGCCGAGTTCCTGGCCAACCAGACGCAGATCATGGTGTCGACCTCGGTAGTGGAAGTCGGCGTGGATGTACCAAACGCAACGTTGATGCTGATAGAAGGAGCGGAACGTTTCGGCCTGGCCAGTCTGCACCAATTCCGGGGACGCGTCGGACGCAGTGAACACCAATCATATTGTTTCCTGTTCCCTTCCAGCGAAGAAATCAGCAACGCCAAGACCTTGGCCCGCCTGGAGGCGATGACTAAATACCAGGACGGTTTCGCCTTGGCCAAGATAGACCTGAGGTTGCGCGGCGCCGGCGAATTATACGGCACCGGCCAGAGCGGATTCCCGGAATTCCAAATCGCCACGCTGTTCGATTATGACAATATCAAGAAAGCTCAGACTGAAGCCGCCGCTCTGGTGACGGCCGATCCGGATTTAAAAAAACACCCGCTCCTGAAAACTAAGCTGGGTGAATGGGAAAACCGGGTGCATTTGGAATAGATAAATCATTAATTAAAAAAGAGTCGCTGACATTCGTCGACGACTCCTTATTGTTTCTATAAAGCCTCAAACCGTTTAACCAATTTAGAATTTTCGAACTTGGTCAAAAGTTTCCGCCTCGTTCCTTTAAAAACAAAGAACAATACGGATAAAATTAACAAAGTTACGATTACCGACGGTTGTCTTATCCATAATAATAAATCTCCAGGATAGTCATCAGGCGATCCAAGATACAAGCCGAAGCAGAATATCCCAATCCCTAATATGAAGATTGAGAAAAGCCCGCCCATGACGAGTGCCCCCCCCTGAAGATGATGGAAAGATTTATTAATAAATCAACTGCCGGTGCGAAGAACTTCTTTAAAGTTTTCATCAGTTATCCTTTTGTATTGTTTCTATTTAGTTTAGTTTCTTTGATCTGCTTTCAGGCTCATCGCCTCAAAACAGGTCAAAAAACCCAAATATCTTTTAAATGAACATAAAATAATTATAACACCTTTAATAATTACTGTCAAGTATACTGATAATTCTTTATATCTAGAGGCTAAAATAAGCTAACTTTATCCACCAAATACCATTGACTTAATCCATAATAAATAGTATTATTAGTTCATAATCAACCTTCTTTTAAAACCTTGACGAGATTATCTCGTCAGCAAAACCGCCTAACAAGGCAAAGCGAGGAAAACATGGTCAGTAAAAATTTTGAAGCTTTTTTGAACGGTGAAGACGTAATCATCACCGCTGGTAGAGTTAGTAATGAAGGGCATTTATTCTCTTCTAAAACTAATCCTGATAGCAAAGAAAAAAAAGTAGAAAAAACTTATGAAACATTGGTCTCCAATTATAGTTTCACAAGCAAAAAATCTGCTAATGATGTTTGCCAAAAATTTTTCAATAAAAATTTTGATGAAATAATATCTGCAGATCAAAAAAGCTTAAATATTGAACTTGGATTCAAAAAACACGAACCAATCCCGGCCTATGCTCTAGTTCTATAAAAAATTCTCGCTTAAAATGGACAGCCAATCGGTTGTCCATTTTTTATTTCCCAAATTTTATCAATTTTTCGCTCCGTGCCGATCAATCCCTACTTGATAATCTCCACTAGCTCCCCTAATTGCTCAACCGGAATGAGCTTCAGCTTGCCGGCCTTGACCGGCGTAGCCGGCACGATCGCGGTGGTAAATCCCAAGCGTTCGGCTTCCTGCAGGCGCTGCTCCAACTTGAAAACGTTGCGCACTTCGGCGCCCAGGCCCACTTCCCCGAGCACGACGGTCCGGCGATCGAAATTCTTATTCAGCTGCGAGCTGATGATTGCCGCGCAAGCCGCCAGGTCAAGAGCCGGATCGCTGATCTTCAGGCCGCCGACTACGTTAAGGATGATATCCTGGGCCGTCAGATTGATCTTGGTCCGTTTGGTAATGACGGCGGACAAAACCTGCAAACGGTTAAGATCGAAGCCGCTGGCTTTGCGCTGCGGGTAGCCGAAGACCGTCTTGGTTACCAGAGCCTGCAAGTCGGTCAGGAAAGGACGCGTCCCTTCTATCAGGCAGCTGATGACCGAACCGGGAATGTCGGCCTGCGCCGTTTCTACGAAAATCTGGCTGGGATTCTTCACTTCCCGGAAACCGGCGCCGGTCATCTCCAGGACACCGAGCTCATTAACCGAGCCGAAGCGGTTCTTGGTGGTCCGGAGCAGGCAATAATTATTGGTCGATTCATTTTCCAGATACAGGACCGTGTCGACGATATGCTCCAGCGACTTGGGGCCGGCCACCTGGCCGTCCTTGGTGATATGGCCGATTAGGACGACGGCCAGATTATGCTGCTTGGCCAGTTCCAAGAAATGAACGGTCGCCGCCCGGATCTGGGCGATGCTGCCGGCTTCCGACGGAATCAGCGCCGAATAGACCGTTTGGATGGAATCAATGATCATCAGCGAGGCTTTGGCCTGGGCGCCGGCGGCGCAAATCTTTTCCACATTGGTTTCGGAAATGAATTTCAAACGGTTCAGATCGCAATGTAGGCGTTGCAGCCGGTCTTTGATCTGGGCGGCGGACTCTTCGCCGCTCACATAAATAACATCACGACCTAAGGCGGTCGCCAACTGAGCGACCAGCGTGGACTTGCCTATGCCCGGTTCACCGCTCAGCAAGACCAGCGAACCCGGCACCAGGCCGCCGCCGAGCACCCGGTCGATTTCGGAGATGCCGGTCTTCAGACGGTTTAAGGCGGCGGTTTCCACCTGAGCCAAATCGATGATGGCGGCGCCGCCTAATTTTTTGGCGGCCGATCGCTCGGCTTGCTTGCTGTCCGTCACCTGCTCGGCCAAAGAGCCCCAGGCGCCGCACTCCGAACAACGCCCACTCCATTTCGGGAATTGGGCGTCGCAATTAGTGCAGACAAAAATGCTTTTTAACGGATTGGCCATAGGGCTATAATAAGAGCGCGATCATTATTTCTGCCAATAGACTTCGTCCACCAGCCAGTCGCCGCCCACTTTCTTGAATTTCAATTCCAGGTCCTGCTGATAAGGCGTGCCGCCGCCGATCTGCTCCGTGCTTTCGCTGCGCTCCGTGGTCACGACGATATCGGCCGTGCCGGCCCGATCATCGAAACTCTTGGTCTTAGTCAAAAGTGCCCGCGTGGTAATGCCGTAATAAGAGGTGCCGGGCTTGGATTGCCGCAATTTCTGGACATAGCCGTCCACCCAGTCTTGCAGGCTCTGGGTCATGAACAGGCGCAAATCGGTGAAATTACTGTAATCGGACTGGCTGGAATAGGAACCGAAACGGGCGGCGAAGAATTCAGCCAGCTTGGCCAGGTCGTTCAGATTGAATTGGTGAGGGGCTTCCTTGGAAATATCGTACAGCTGATGGTTAGTCGGCTTGTCGCTCGGCGTGGTGGTTCCGGCCGCCGGACTGGTCGGCAATGACGAAATCGCGGCCGGCGTCGAGGTCGTCGGCGCTGTTTCGGGCGTCGCGCCCGGCCGCAGGAAGCCGAAATAAATGACCAGGGCCAGGATGATCAGGCCGATGACGATGATTAAAATGCCTAAGTTTCTCCGGTTGTTTTGCATATATTTATAATCCCTGCCTGAAGCAGGATATTCTTATTACGACGCTAATCAGGTCGCCAGGCCGCTGGCCGCGCCCTGTTCCGCCTGGCTTTCCTCAAATTCCTTCTTGGCTTCTTCCAGCTCCAAGAGCTGCCGCGGGTCGGAAGTGATCAGCTGGTCCTCGGTATAGGAGGCGACGGCTTTCATGGCGACGTGCTTATTGCCGGCGAAAAAAATACCTTCGCCGACGCCGCATTCCAGGAGCAGGTATTTTTCGCCTTCAGTCAGCAGGAAGGTCTTCTGGACCAGGTCGATGGCGGCCGGCGACTGCTTGAACAGGAGCTGCATGGAAGAATTGGTGACGATAGCCTGGCCGTAAGGCGAGGTCAGGAAATCGTTGACGTCCTGAGTGATCGTGGTCACGCCCAGATAATACTTGCGGCAGCGCTTGACTAGGGCAAAGATGAATTTGGCGCTGTCTTCGTGCTGCATCATCCACCAGGCTTCGTCAATGACCAAAATCCGCTTTTTCATCTCGCTCCGGACGACGTTCCAGATATAGTTGACGATCGTATAGATGGCGATCGGCCGCAATTCGTCTTCCAGGTCGCGGACCGAGAAGCAGACCAGCTGGTTATTCATCTCCACGTTGGTCTGATTATTAAGGAGTCCGGCGAAAGTGCCGGCGGTGAACTTGCGCAGACGCAAGGCCAGGTCCGCGCCGCCTTCCATGCCGTCAAGAATCTGCTCGAAATCGGACATGATCGGCGATTCGATCTTGGACAAATCGGAATCCGGAGTAATATCTTTCTTGGCGTAGGTCTCCAGGAGCGCCCGGTCGACGATGGAGTCCTCGTCGTAGTTCAGATTGCCGAGCATCAGACGGACCAGGCCCTTCAGGGTAATGACGGCGCTGCGGATGATGTCCTTGGGTTTGGCTTCGCCGCCGATAGAGCGCGGCAGATCAAAAGGATTGATTTTGTTTTCCGAAGCCAGGGAGATATTGATATAGGTGCCGCCGACCGCTTCCGCCAGATGCTTGTATTCGTATTCCGGATCGATGACGATGACGTCGGAACCTAACATCAAAGACCGCAAAACCTCCAGCTTGACGGCGTAACTCTTGCCCGCGCCGGAAGTGGCAAAGACGACGGAATTGGCGTTCTGCAGGGTAAAACGGTCGAAGAGGATGAGACTGTTATTATGGCGGTTAATGCCGTACAAAATACCTTGATCGCTGGTCAGTTCGCTGGAAATGAACGGAAAAGACGAGGCGATAGGCGAAGAATTCATGTTAAAAGTAATAAAGAGCTCGTCGTCACCCAAGGGCAACGTAGAATTAAAGCCCTGCTCCGCCTGGTAATAGACGCGGCGGGAATAGACCAGCCGCGAACCGAAGATGTCCTCTAGCTGGTCGGATAAGCGGTCGAGCTCGGGCAGATTATCGGCATATAAGGTGACATAGAGAGAAAACTGGAAGAATTTTTCCGTCCCCTGGGTAAGCGCGTCGCGCAGGTATTCAATATCGCGCAGAGCGGTTTCCCGGAGCGGGTCGCGAGCGGCGCCTTTCTCGGCGTCAGCCACGATCTGGGCCTCCAAAGCGCCGACCTTGTTTTTCAGCTGCTTTAAAATGATGAAGCTCTTGACCGGATAAAAGAACATGGACACGTCGAAAGTCACATTTAGATTGATGATCGGAGCGAACCAGCCGACGGAAATATAGCGCGGATAGCTGATGACGAAGACCGTCCGGACGAATTTATTGCCGAGGTGCAGGAAATTCGCCTCTACTTTCAAACTGGCGGGCGCGATGATGTCCCGGACGGACAGGACGCCGCGGCGGAACGCTTTCTCCTCTTCGATAACCTCCCGCGTCAGGGTCGGATTGCTTTCCACGGCCGGCGCCGCGCCGGGCGTCCGCAAGGTGACGGGCGTATTCAGCGTCAGCTTATTCTGTTGGTCGTCTTTATTGAAATCGATCATAGAGGCTTTATTGTTCTACGCGGATCTTATCCAAATCCGCGAGTTCCTGATTGACGGAGGTCTCCGGATTATAAGTCTTGTAATATAATTCAATGAGGCTCTGCGTATCCAGGCGCGCCACCGCAACACCCATAGATTCCAGCCCGCCCATCACGCTTTCCACCCGGCGCTCCAGCATCTCCTGGTATTTTTGGAAAGTTTTCTCTTTCAGCTTGATGATGGTCGCCGGCCGCATCGCTTCGCCCAGCAGAGAAAAGAAGCCTTTATGCTTGTCAGTCAAGGGATCGTAGGGGACGACGACGTAAAAGCGCTTATTCATGATCTTACCCAACGAAGTGAGCTCCTTGATATATTCGATATAGTCGGCCGTCTGGACCTTAAGCAGCTTGTTGGTCTGTTCCTTCTCCTTCCCTTTCAGGTATTGCAGGTAATTGTCGATGTTCAACTCGCGCGACTGGATAACGATCTGGACCGTAAAGCTGATATTGTTCAGGAAACGGATATAGGAGTCAATGACCGCGTTCTGCTCGTCTTCGCTCTTCAAGGCAAAATTGATGCTGGAAACCAAGAGCACGGCGCGCAGGGTGCCGTCTTTCATGACTACCGTGTTGCCCTTAATCTCGGCAATATTCAGATATTGCTGGGTAAAGGCCCCGATCTTGTTTTTGGCTAAATTCCTTCCGGCCATATCATTCTCCTTTATACCGGCCCTTGGTATCGACGATCAGGGCCAGTTCGGCTAAACGCGATTTTTTATAAATTTTCGGCGGCGTCGGACGATATACCGGCAACACGACCGGTTCCTTGTCCGACTGCTCGCTGATGAGCGCCTGATTGTTCCAGACCCGCAAACCCGGCCGACGCCAAGTCTGGATAGTATTCAGGATGAACAGGTGGAAGGGGCGGCCGTTAATCTTGACGAAAGCCAGGGTGGCGGCGATGATGAGGATCAAAATAGCTACCGTCGCGAACAAGCTGAAATCAAACAGCTTGTAACTGAGGCCGATAGCTACCGCCGCGACCAGGAGGATCATAAACTGCCGGGTCGTGATCGGACCGATGATCTGGTTTTCCACGTCGATGAATTGGGGAACGGTAAATTGTTGCATATTTAGAATACCAGCTTGCTGTTCAGCTTGACTACGGCCTCAATCTCTTCCATGCTCAGAGTTTCCTGGCCGGCCTGCTGTCGGGCTGAAACAGCGTCTTTCAATAACAGCCCGCCGGCGATCGCTTCCTGGCCGATGCGCAAGTACAGCCGGTTGACCGGACTCTGGCGCCAGGCCCGGACGCCGGCGATCATCTTATCATAGCCGTCTTTTTCCAAAAGTTTTATCTTCGCAAAAATCTTGGCGGTCGCTTCCGCCGGCGCCTGACCCAAGCGGCGGAAATTGACCGGATCCAAGAATTGCAATTCTTCTATCGGCCCCATGACCTTGGGTACCGGCCTGATATCATGCATCCGCGGCCGGGCGGAAGGAGGCGCCACTACCGGACGACGGGCCGGGGTCGGCCGCGCTGGCGCCGCGGCCTGGGCGGCAGCGGCGATAGTCGGCGAGGCTGCTGCCGAAGACTGGGGCGGGACGCCCGGCGTCCCCGGCGGCGTCGCCGAAAGAGGCGCCAAACGGCTGGCAACCGGAGAGCCGGCCTTAGTTTGGACCTTAGACTGAGTATTTACCTGAATATTCGTGATAGCCTGGATATTCTTAGGCGCATGGACTAATTCGATCTTCTTGACCGGTTCCGGCTTGATCGGCTGGACTGTCTGAACCGTCTGGGTCGGCTGGATGACGACCGGCGAAGAGGGCGCGACGGTCGGCTTGTCGGACAACGACGGGACGGTTGGCGGAATAGGTAAGTTAACTGGCGCCACGGGTTTTGTTGGCGCGGCCAGATCCAGCTGGCGATCCGGCGCGCTGATCTCGTGGCTGGTATCTAAGCCGACGGCAGGTTGCAGCGGCGACGGTTGGGCCTGGCTCGGAGCGGGCTTCACGACAGGTTTTACCTGGCCACTGGCTAAAGCCTGCTTAAGATCGTACTCTTCCGGCGGCAAAGCGAAAACGGCCGGCTTGGGGTGAGCGGACGCCGAGGCCGCGGCAGAAACCGGAGAAACGGCGCTTAATTTGCCGCTATCGCAGATTTTTAAAAGACGGTCGATTTCCGCGGCGCTCAAGTTAAGGCCGCCGATTTTCACATCCTTAGCCAAAGCGTTCCTGGTATCGATCTTGTTGCGTACGCCGCGCAGATAAGTCGCCAGAATATTCTTCAAACGGCTGACCAGATTATCGCTGGCCAAAGATAAGCCGGCTTCTTTGATCAGGCCGCTGATATCCCGTTCCAAATCCAGAGCGCGCATTTCCGACTGCAGGCCCAGGTAATCAGCCACGACAGCAAAAACCCGCTCTTTCAGTTCGCGGGTCAGGTTTTCCGCCGCATTCTGCGGCAAGCCCGCCTCACTGACAAAAAAAACCGGCAATTCCTTAACGGTCAGGCTGCGGATCATCACTTTCATGACAGTCATGGCCAGATCGACCTGGTACTTATCCTCCAATTCCGTCACCGCCGCCATGACGGCCGGCGCGGAAATCCGGTCGCGCAGTTCCTTGGGCAGACTATTAAATTTTTGTAAGTAATCAAACATGGGGGCGCTAAAATATCAAAAAAATCGGGGAAAACAACGCGGGCTGTTCTTTTTGTATTTTAGCACATTTTTATGGGAAGAGGAAATAGATTTGCCGGCTGGCCGAAGCGGCGGAACAGGCTGTCAGAGCGTAGTTATCGGCCGGCTCTGAGTGATATAGAATTTGCCCTTGGCCAGAGCCCATTCGATATCACAGGGGAACTTATAGTGCTTCTCTATTCCGGCGCAGATCTTCGCCAATCCGACGATCTGTTGGCCGCTGAGCTTCTGTTTTTCCCGGCGGGCCGCCGGAACCGCCACCCATTTCGTGCCGCCGGACGGCCCTTTGATGATTTGGCGTTCCTGGCCGGCGACATTGATATCGATGAAAGAATAATCCCTTTTGTCCAGGACATAGGAGTCTGGCGTGATTGAACCGGAGACGATGGCTTCGCCCAGGCCGTAGCCGGCTTCGATGATCATCTGGTTCTTGTCCTGGGTGACCGGATGGACAGTAAAAGCAATGCCGGAGATTTCCGACTCCACCATTTGCTGCACCACGACCGCCACGCCGACTTTGGTCTTTAATAATTTTTTCTCATGGCGGTAGAAAATAGCCCGCGGCGTAAACAGCGAAGACCAGCATTTCTTTACGTTTAACAGCAAGGTCTTATCCGTCGTATTCAAGTAGGTTTCCAATTCCCCGGCCCAGGAAGCGGAGGAAGAATCTTCCGCTGTGGCGCTGGAGCGGACCGCGACGAATTTGGCTTTTAGTTTTTTAAAATCAGCCTTGATCAGCTTCTCCAAATCTTTGGGCATCGGCGCTTTCATGATCAAAGAGCGAATCTCCGCGGAAGCGCCGTCTACCGCGTTGATATCCTTATAGTTGATCTTATCTAGCACCGCCTGGATGGCCTGGGTCAGATCCGTTTCCGCCAAGAATTGATAGAAAGCCTCGGCTAAAATCACGAAACCAGGCGGTACCGGAATCTTGGCATTGGTCATCTCTCCGAGCGAAGCGCCCTTGCCGCCAGCTTCTCCTACGCTCTTTTTAGTAATGTCCTTGAAAAATTTGATGAACATATATTTTGGCTTTATTTATTTTTACCAATAACCAACACCACGCCATGGTTGGCGTTCACCTCCACCTGATAGCCGTCCTGCAAAACTTTGGTCGCCACTTGGGTGCCGATGATGCAAGGAATCTTCAGTTCCCGGGAAACGATGGCCGCATGGCTGGTGATACCGCCTTCATCGGTGATAACAGCGGACGCCTGTTTCATCAAAGGCAGAAAATCCGGCCGGGTCATAGTCGTGACCAAAACTTTGCCTGGCGACATTTTATTAAATTCACTTTTTTTATTAATAATTACCACTTCCCCCTTCACCTTGCCCGGACAAGCAATAAAACCGCGCACCTCGGTCACGCTGGTGGAGAAAGTGTCTTCAAGCGCTTTCTCGAACTTACGGCTCGCCTCCTTAGAGAAATGCTTGACCGCGCCATCCCAATACAGCAGCTTATTATCCCGATGCAAGCGGTAACAACGCTCCAGCACCCGGGGCTTAACCGGAATCGACTGGATACAGAACGGATCGGCAAACTTGATCTTATCCCAACTGATATGGCTGCGTCGGGCGATTTCCGTGCCGACCAGCTGCAAATAATAATGCAGCTGCTGCATATTTTCCTTGCGACCGTCGCGCCAGAGCGCCAAGAGTCCGAACATCTCGAACATCTGCCCTAGCCAAGGCGATAAGCGGTGTTTCCGGCGAATCATCTTTTTTTTCTTTGGCAGATCGCGCCGATAATTATCCAGCTGCCTGATTTCGGCCTCAATATCACGCGAACTGGTGATAATCTGCTTGACCTGATCGACCACGTCGAAGGCGCTGATGGTGTTAACATGTGCCCAGCTGTTCCTAGCCCAGTGGTAATCGCGCAAATAGGTTTCAATGTGCCGCAACAGTTGCGGCTGCAATTTCAAACGATGGATATTATCCTGAGATTGAATGCGGCTAAGCAAATAGACGCAATCTGGTTCTTGTTTGGCTAACCTGGCTATTTTCAAAAGCGCTAATTCCTGGGCTTGATTGACCAATAAGCAGGGCGGCATGGTCAGGATATTTTTTTCATCGGCCGTTAAAGTCCGGCCGGCCCTAATCAACTCCTGTTCAATAAGGCTCTCGGCGTCGGCGTCAAAGATATCCATGAAAAACTGCAGCCACATATTATAAGCCTGCCGGCCGAGGGCGTGATTCAATTTTAATAATTTCTGATTGCTAATTGATGATAAATCCAAATTGTCGATAGCCCGGAATAAACGGCTGTTCTTATCCGGAATAGCCCGCTGCCACTTGGCATACATTTTTTTCGAGCGGCCGGGATGCTGTTTTTCCAAGGCTAAATGTCTTTCCGCCAGACGGCGAATATAGCCTTGTTCCAGATAACCGCGCGCTTCGTCCAAGCTGCAAAACCAAATGATGCCTGCCCGGCTCCGGAAATAATCAACCACGCCGCGGCACGGCAAATAGATGAAGTATGGCGTGCCTTCGGTCTGCTGGCGATACCATTTGTGACCCTTGATCAGCGATAAGCTGATAGGAGAGGGCATAAATTTATGCTTTAATTATTTTGACAATTCCCTTGTCCGCATCGACTTCGACCAGGTCGCCGTCGTGCAGGACTTGAGTGGCGATCTTGGTAGCGATGACGCAGGGCGTATTCATTTCCCGGGCGACGATGGCCGCATGCGAGGTGACGCCGCCTTGATCGGTAACGAAAGCGGCCGCCTTCTTCATGGCCGGCAAGAGGTCCGGCTGAGTGGAAATAGACACCAAGATATCCCCGTTTTGCATCTTGGCCATGTCGCTGATCACATTGACGATGCACACCCGGCCTTTGGCCTGGCCGCGGCAGCCACACTGGCCTTTCAGCTCAGCCACATTCTGGTCTGTCTCTTTCTGGATATATTTTACCACGATTTCCTGGGCAATTGAACCGCTATAATAAATCTCGGTATCCTTTGCCGTATAGTAGACACTAAGCTTGACCCGGGATTTAACCTCTTCTTTATCCAGCTTATGGTCGAATAAAGCCGCTTTGATTTCCCGCGAAGTCATGAAGCGGACTTCTTTGATGGTTAATCCGAGGCGCCGGGCGATCTCTTCCAGGATATAGGTCGTCTTGTAGAGCGCGAATAGCTGGGCATAGCGGCGATAGATCTTAGTCACCATGAAATCGCCCCAGGCATTGAAAAACCGGCTAATCTTTTCCGGCAGTTTGAGCCGTTCAGCCAACGTCCGCTTCTGTCTCAACATATCGGCGATGCCTTCTTCCTGTTTCTGCTGCGTGGCGGCCAAATTGTAATCACCGTTGACCAACCGGACCAATTCTTTCAGATAATGCTCAAAGCTGTAGACCCCCTGCTCTTCCGTATAGATGAACTTGGTATAAAAATACTTGGCATAGTGCTTTTGCAAAGCGTCTAAAATCTTTGGGTCAATCTTCTTTTTTATTGCCCGTACCGCTTCTTCGAATTTAATCTCATACTCTTCGCTATGCGTGTATAAGCCAAAGAATTTTACATCTTCCTCTTTGAACTTGCGGAACAATTCTTTGAACAATTCAAACTGCTGGGCATTAAACTGGACTTGGATACCAATATTTACCAAATTATCCTGCTCTTCCTTAAGCAATGAGGCCTTATCCGGCTGAGTCAATAAGGCTAGATATTCCTCGATCTTATCGGCCGACACCCGCAGACCGGCTAAAATCTGCTTGCCGCGGTTGGTCAGATTGTCGCCGAACATATCGGCGGCGACCGGAATCCAGCCCCATTGGTAATATTCATGGTGCACGCTTTCATGTTCCTGATAATATTGCCAGAGCTTATCGGCGCTTAACTTGTGCAAATTAGACTCCGGGATCTTATCGACCGTCGCCACTAATTTATCAGCGAAGGACCTGATCTGGGTATTCACTTCCTCCATGAAGTCGATATCGCCCTCGAACTTATTAACTAGATGCTCGCCGACTTCGTAGGCATCCTGCTTATCAAAATAGAACCAGAGATGATAATCCTTATAGACGCAGGCCTGGTGCTGATAGGCACGACCGCCCGGCGCCGCGAATTGATTGGTAAAGCAATAGAATGGAATGGCCATAAACCAAGGATTAGCATTCATAATCTCTTCCGCCAGCAGCCATTCACGCTTAAAGCGCGGCTCAATAGCGGCCGCCTTGTTTTTCTGCAATAAGCTGATCAGCTCCGGCCCGAGCGAATAGTCTTTATTGAAACGATAGGTCTTCTTGCGGTCTTTAGTTTGCTGGTCCACTATCCCCTCTTTGACCAGCTTGCCTAATTCGCGCACTACGTTAGCGGCATCCTTTTTCACTTGCTTTCTGACTTCCGGCAAAGAAAAACCATAGTCCGGATTAGTGCTTAAAAGTTCCAAGATTTCATAGGCGGTCTGGGATTTAAAAAGATTTTTCATATATTTGTTTAATAGACAATCGATATTGTTTACAAAACAATAATATCATAAAGCCCGTGTTTGTCAATGATATGTTGGCTAACGTATCCCCATCTATTGCACATATTTTAGGATTAAATTTGAAAGTATTGACATAATTATTTAAAAGTGCTATAGTATTTTAATAGTCAAAAAATGGCTATTTATAAAGAGTTTTCGTTTTTTTAACAATAAATAACAACAACCAACAACCAATAGGAGTTAATCGTGAAAAAAATCGCATTTGTACGCCACGGAAGAAAAGGCGGCGAATTAATCGCCGCGGATCAACTAACTGAAATTAAAATAAATGGAATCACCGGATTAAACGGCCTAGTGTTTAACCAATCTGAAAACGGGCTGCCGGTATCGGTATGCGAAGGTAGCGGTCTGGAAAGAACCGCCCAAACCGCACAGGCATATCTAGATTATATTTACGATAAAGGGATTGTGGCGACACAAATTCTGCCTGCCGATCCACGATTCGGTAATGCTGATTTATTCAAACAAATGACCGGCAACGCCGAATTAATGGCCGAGCAAAAACGCTCCGGCTGGTATAATGCCCTGAAGACGGTGGCGCCTGATCTATTGACGAAAATACAAAAAGACCAGGCAGAGGCTCTGGAAAGAAAGTTCGCCGAAATAGAAGAGAACGAATTCCTCATTATCATCGGGCACACCCCAATGATCGAACTCTTGGCTCATTCCTGCAAAGCAGAAGATGTTGAACCAAGCATCGCCTTGAACCTACGACCGGATTTAGCTTTAAAGGAATTACAAGGCATATTATTCGTCCAAGATTTTGACTTCGTCAGAAATAACGATATCAAAATCACGCCAGTAGCCCTGATCGGATAACACTGCGGACGGCAAAAAAATTTTTTTCAAAAATTTCTAAACGATCTGGAGGGAGACAGATCAAAAAAGAGATACTAATGTATCTCTTTTTTAATTGCTAAATATTTTTTATTTTCTCCCTTCAATCCTATCCCGATACTCCTGCGCTAGGGCTTTGATCTGCGCTTCGTCGATCGGATATTCCTTATCGCGGAATAATAATTTTACCGTTTTTCGCTTATTGGCGTCGATTCTGACCGCAAAATTAATACTTTCTCCCGGCTGTAAAGCGCCGCCAATCTCGGCTAAATTTTTAAAGCCTACTAATTCCTGAAGAAATGGTTCAATTTTCGGACCATGCGTGACATTAATTAACCGTACTACGCTATTTCTATAAAATCTCTCCGTCATACCAAGTTCGACCGCGACCCGCTCGGCAATTTCCGCCGCTGTTTCATGGCCAGTTAAAACTCCATTTTCTTTACACTTCTCCGGATTATCCAAATACCACTGGACGATTAGAGAATATTTATCTAATTTTGCGCCACCTTTAAGCTGCTCCTCCGCCCAAGCGCTGGCTATCGGCATTATCTTGACGAAGTTGGCGGTTGCATCTAATTCCTGCCGGGTCCTAATATTAAATTTATTTTCTTCCCGCTGATTATTATTTAGCTTTTCGGCACCAGTCCCTTCCAGCGAAGCTGTGGATTTATTAATTACATCAACGGAATAAGCTGGGCTAGTATAAACATTATCCAACATCAAGTCCACAGTCTCCTGTGCTCTTTTCTTGGGTGAAGCATATCCCTTGACAGAATTTTCTTCTATCGCTTTCCCGTCCTGAATAGAGGCTGTTTTCCCTTTTTCAGTTAACCAATCGGCGCTCATACCAGTGGCCTGATCTTTGCCTGGATCTTGATGGCGCTTAAACTCCAGAGTCGCCTTAATATTACGACCGAAATCTTCGGCCTTTTTCTCGGATGTCGCCGGCTTTTCTCCGAAGTTAAAGTTGAATAAACCCATAAATTTATTAGCTTAGACTTAAATTAGAGTTTAGCTAAAATTTAAGCCAAGGTCTTAATTATTAAGTATTAATTTGGCTTTTCTCTTAAAACTAGTGAAATCTTTATATAAGATAGTGTGCGCGCCGATCTTAGCCGGATAAGCCAAATTGAAGTCTTGATCGTCGGTCATCAGGATTTCTGCTGGCTCCAACCCATACTTCTTTAAAATATACTTTACCATATTTGGCGACTTTTTGTCAATGCCAATATAATAAGTATTGATGACCCTGAAGTATTTTTTTAAATTATATTTTTCAACTACATACCGGAATTGGCTCGGCGTATTCTTAGATAATAAAAGGATTTTATAGCCTTCTTTCTTCCTGGCCAGAGCCCAACGTAAGACTGCTCGGTTAAGGATAAAGTAGGAAATATGTAGATCGCGCAACTGGTCGCCTGACTCTTCTATTCCCAGAGCCTTCGCGGTTAAGGCAAACGATTCCCGCTCGGAAATCTTCCGCTCTACGGCCTGACAGAAATATTTATGATAGACCAATTGATAGCACTGCTGATAATCGAACCCGTATTTCCGGCACAGCCACTGGCAGGTGTCCTTATAACTGCCGAAGGTCATGATGCCGTATAAATCAATAATGATCAGCTTGATCCTGGCTGGCGCGATAGTTTTAGACATGAAAACTAAGTTTATCCTTTCTTAATGATATCCACTTTGCCGTGGGTGGCGTTCACGTCTATTATATCACCATCATGCAGGACTTTGGTAGCGATCTTGGTGCCGACGACGCAGGGCACGCCGAGCTCTCGGGAAATGATGGCGGCGTGGCAGGTGATGCCGCCGGCATCCGTGACAATCGCCGCCGCTTTCTTGATCGCCGGCACCAGATCCGGCGTCGTGGCATAAGAAACCAGAATATCTCCTTTGTTCATTTTGGCCATATCCTTGGGTTCATTGATGATCTTGACTTCCCCGCGCACCCGCCCGGGCGAGGCGCAGTCGCCGTAAAGGATCTTGACGTTGCTGATATCTTCTTGGATGATATCCAACGTAGCGATGAAATCCTTGGCGGCCTGGCCGGTCAGATTCTTATCTTCTTCATAACGGCCAACGGAAAAATTAAGGCTGAACTTATAGCGTTCGTTCAAAATAGCGGTATCGAACTTATGCTCGACCAGCAATTTCTTAACTTCATGGGGATGGAGATAGCGGACTTGCCGCACGGATAAATAATGGCGCCGGCCGATTTCCCGCCAGAGATTCTCGATGATGCTATAACTGTAAAACATAGAATCCTTGCGGGTGCCTTTGGAAAAGATCAGGTCGCGGGCAAAATGGAAAATACGGAGATGGTTTTCATCCAGGCGCAAATCTTTTTCCAGTTGCCGCTGTTTGGCCTGCGTATTTTGCTTATTGGCGGCAATTTCAGCCAACAGGACCTCCGGTTTGGCGGCCTGCCGGACCAGGCTGCTTAAGATATCGATAAAATAAGCGGCGTCCCAGGCCGGCCCGGCCGTATTATAGCCCAAAAATCCGAAATCGGCCGCATGCCGCTGGATCGTATGCCATAATTTGAGCTGCCGTTCCGGCAATTCGGAAACGATCAGCCTAGTTTCCGTATCGGCAAAATATTTTTTCAATTTTGCTTCCTGGCAAATGCTCTGATAAATCAGCAATAAGTCCCGATACTCTTCCGCCGGCTTGGCCTCGGCCAAAGGAGTCGTTAAGACGGAAAAGGCGTCGCCCAAGGAATAGGCGGTACCGACAATCTGTTTTTTCAGATAGGCCATCAAGTACTTGGAAAAGACGTTCTCATCAAAATCCAGGCCGGTCTGGATCCAGTGGAAAACGTGCAACTGGCTGTATATTTCATAATAATCAGCATAGACCTTGAATAAATCCCGATCGGAGAATTTCTTTAGATTCAGTTTCTTTAATTCCTCGGAAACGCGGTACAACTTCCCTTCCTGCTCTTTCAATTCCCGGATATAACGGTCGCCCCAAGCCGGATCATTGACGACCAGACTTAGTATTTCTTCGCCGATAGCGGTAAATCCCTGCTTAGGCACCAGCAACTGGCAGAGATTATCCTGATAGATCGATAACAGGCAGGAAAAGCGCCGTTTTATCCCGAAGCGAGCGAACAGGCCGTTAGCCCAATAAGTATTCCAGGCTAAAGTCACCATCATCGGATAATAGTTCGGCATTTCTTCCACGCAGATGAGCTGCGGTATGGCTGATTTGGCCTGATAACGAGAGAATATTTCTTGCAGACCGCCGAAGAAGGGGTTCTGCCGGTTGATCAGAAAATATTTTTTTCCGGCCGCGATTTCCGTCAGCAAAAAATTGCCGGCCACTAAGTTGGCCAACTCTTTATGGACATTGGCCGGATCCAGCTTGAGCAACTTGACGATTTCCCGGCTGTAATATTTCTTGGCTGGGTCTTGGAAGAACAAATTTAAGATGGCTAGCCGGGTCTGCGAATTGATGAGACGGTCTAACATATTAAAAAGATTGATTAATAGTTTTAATCAATCTTACTAATATATAGTATATTTGTCAATATAATATGGTAAAAAATACTATATTATTAATGTTGCCGTTTAGCTGGTTTTATTAATTTAACAATCCCTTTATCGGCATTAACCTCTACTAAGTCACCGGTATGTAAAATTTTTGTGGCAATCTTAGTGCCGATGATGCACGGCAAGTTTAGTTCTCTAGCGATAATGGTGGCATGGCAAGTTAGGCCGCCTTCATCGGTTATAACCGCCCGCGCATTTCTAATCGCCGGCATCAGATCTGGCGTAGTCATGGTTGCTACCAAAATATAATCTCGCCGACCAGCGGCTTCTTGAGCATGATGAATAACTAAAATTTTGCCGCTGACTCGGCCATTATTGGCGGCGGTACCGGTTATTTCTTTCGTTGTAGCAGTAAAAAAATAATTATGAAAACGTCGAGCAATTATTTGAGCCGGCCGGCCGGATACGACCTGAATGCCGGAGACATTAGAGTAGAAAATCCTGGACCGGAACGGTAATATTCTTTTCGGTTTATTGATCAGCCCCTCTACTTCTTCGGGCGATAAGCTGGCAACGACCTCCCAGCTCTTGCCGGTACGACGGCCGATTTCTTTAAAAATCTGACGTTGTGAATAAAGCCAACGGTTACAATTAACTCGGATTAAATCCTTAAAATAGGTGCAAAGCGCTCCAAATTCAATAATGCGCCGTAAATCAGGAGAAAGTGATAAGCCCCGCAAGAGGCGTTTTCTTCTGGCGGCAGCCTGCCTGATCTGTCCTTGAAAGTCTGGCAGGGTTTCCCGACTTTTTATTAGACGAGCCAGACTCTTTCTGATGGAGAGAGTTGTCAACGGCCG
The DNA here is from genome assembly GCA_041651095.1 of Patescibacteria group bacterium. GTDB lineage: Bacteria > Patescibacteriota > Patescibacteriia > Patescibacteriales > UBA12465 > UBA12465. Next base: position 108,867 of record JBAZJV010000001.1, on the reverse strand, counting down.
TTCTTTATAAAAACCGGCTAAAATATGGCGATATTTTTGAACATGGGCGTTTATTAGCATATCAAGTTCCGCTCTTTTCAAGCGGCGTCGTTTAATTTTTTCCGCTAAACGCAATAGGTTTTCGTGTTCGCTCACGAAAAAGCTTTTTTTGGTGGCCGACAACAGTAAAGCCGTGGTAGTTGGATCAAAATTCTTTAAAAGAATGGACTGGATTAAACGATTAGGCACCCGAATCATAACGACCTGTTTATTGTGGGCATAAAATTTTTTAAGAGATAAACGGCAAATTTCCTTAAGTTGACGATCACTTAACTTTGGCCAATCGATCCGGTCCAAATAGCTACAAAATTTCAATAATTCACGACCGGTACGATCAACTACAATCTCCCAATTACGCCGATAGGCATCGGTTTTTTTAACCTTGGCGACAATCTTGGCCGCCGCTTGCTCCAATGATTTTTTCTCCAGATAGCCGTTCGCAACTCCCCGTTCACATATATTGACTGTATAAACCGGCCAATGGGAAAAGACTAACCAGCCATTAGCCATTAAGTAGGTGTAATAAGGAAACATGTTCCGTTCCCATTCCCAAATATAATTTTGCGGATTTAATCGCTCCATAAGTTAAATATGGGATAGTATTTTCACTATTCCTCTGTCGGCGTCGACCTCAACCCGGTCGCCATCCTGAATGAAATGAGTGGCTGTTTTAAGGGCGACCACGCAAGGTTTATGCAATTCTCTGGCAATGATGGCCGCATGACAAATGATGCCACCCTCATCAATGATAATCGCTTTAGCTCGTCCCATAGCCGGGACAAAATCCTGTCTAGTCATGGCCGCCACCAGAATATCGCCGGTCCTTACCTTTGACAGATCGCGATTAGTATAGATAACCCTGGCCGGACCAGTCGCCCGGCCGGGCGAAGCGGCAATGCCCCGCAATTCTCGACTGGCCGTTTGCCGATTCGGCGCTAACTCTTGACGGAATTTAGCCAAAGCCTGACGACCGGAATATATTTGCGCCCGGCGGCCTTTCTGGACCAATAGATAGGCCCGACCCCGCCGGACCGCCTCGACGCGAGGAAAATGTTTAACTGTTTTTAAATGATAAATAATCTCCTGGTTAGTCAGGGTCGCCACTTGTTCCAGCTTTAATCCTAGACGATCGGCGATTTCCTGATACAGCTTCTGTAACTCCAAATTAAGCTTCTGCCGGAGCATATCGCGATGGTCCCGCAGGAAAACATTGTCCTGCAAGAATTTTAATAGCTGCCGCAATTTTCGATCCGGCTTGAGTATTTTGATTATCGCCGCCGCCTCGCGCCGGTGAGAGGCCAGAAGTCGTTTAATGGCTAGTAATTTCTGAGCCGGCCGCTTCACTGATTGTAACTCTTGCCGGAAATGATCCCGTCCATATGGCTCATGGTCAAAATCGAACATCGGGATGTGGCGGTACTTGGCGACCAATTTCATGATTCCCGCTGCCAATTGCCTGGCGGACAAGCTTCGTCGCCGCGCCGCCAGACTAAGGATGTCGATCTGTTTATGCAAAACGTCGTTAGGCCGGAGCGGCGAAGCGAGCTTGAGCAAAAATTCATCAACGCACCTCTCATCTTTCAAGCGATCCACTAATTCAGCTCGTACGACAGCCGTAAGCGGTTCGGCGATATTAAAAACGGTCCACATCCGGATATAGAACTGCTCTACTTGCGGCAAAGTGAAATCACGATATAAAGAGAGCAATTCGGCGTTGGACAAGCCGCCGAAATCTAGGTCAAACCGGCGCTGGACGTTTTTTAAGATGCTAGCTAGTTTACTCTCGGCTTGGCGATGAAAGTTCTTAACGAAATCCGGCCGGGACAACAATCGATAAAGCTCGCGGATATAACGTTGATACTGCTTATCATCAACATAATATTCGGTCTTCCGCTGGTCGCGGAATACCAGGGTGTCCTGTACGGAAACCCCATAAACTTGGCGCATCGCCTCTCCCCAGGCGAAATTCCAGGATTGGGCGACCTGGACGGCTAATCTTCTGGTTATATATTTTGACCACATAGTTAAGCAGCTTGATATATTCTGAACATTGCCTACAGCTTCTTCACCTTCCCTTGTGTCGCGTCTACTTCCAGCTGATCGCCGTCTTTTACGACCCGACTAATTATTTTCAGAGAAACCACGCAGGGAATATTCAATTCCCGGGAAACGATGGCGGCATGACAGGTGAGTCCACCTTCGTCAGTAATAATAGCCGCGGCTTTTTTCATGGCCGGTACGATGCTCGGGGTGGTGCCAGATGATACTAGAATGTCGCCATATTCCATTTTGGCCATATCCTCCGGGAGATTAATGATTTTAGCGCAACCAGTGGCACGTCCGGCGCAAGCGCTGACACCGCCAAACTCTTTGGCGTCTGCGCCAATCGGCGTTGACTCAACCTTTAACACTTTGCGGCAAAAGTGTTCCGCCGCTTTACCAAATAAATCAACAACTTGCCCATTATCTGGTAGGCAAACGTGTAATTTTTTAATGTCGTTAGCTACGGTCAGGTCAGGTTCCCCGCCCTGCAAGGCTTGAATAATTAGCGGGGTCGGTAATGAACGGATCTGGTCCAGGGAGACAAAAAGACGTTTAGCGATTTCCCGTAATAATTTCTCAGCATGATAATAAGACTTGCTCTGATAGTCTTTCCGGCGCGGCTTCGCCCACACCACCTTGCCAGCGATCTTAAGAATAAACTCATCAAGACCGCTGGGCCGGAATTTGGCTAAATAACGCTCTTTCGCCTCAGCAACCCGGATCGATTTAGCCTTAATTTCTGCCAGCCGTTCAGTCGGATTAACATTCCTATTCAGATAATCACGGATAAAACCGTAAAAATCATTAATCGTAAAAGCGGGCCCCATATAAACATAGTATACCCAAGCGTAGGTCTGGGTATGTTCGGCTAATCGGCGGCAGAATTCTGGGTACCTTTCTTGGATTACGCCAATTTCCTGTTCTTGGACAGAGTGCCGCCACTCAGCATCCAGGTAATGGTCGGCCATCAGTTTTAACAAAGCCTCTTCCTGGTCTTGGGCGAAAGAATTATGGATTGGTTCCGTAAAAACGGTGTAACAATCGGCAAAATCCGCCGGATTGGCTTTAGCCTTAAGAAAACGGTTTAAATTGCTCTCGACAAAAGAAAAATTCTGAAAATCTAGGGTTGGCAAGGCGGTCCCGTAGGCATAACCCGTCGCTTGGCGATCAATGAATTCCAGCAGTAGATTTAGGAGCTGTTTATTGGTAGCCCGGCTTAAATCCGCTTGGTAAATTTTAATTTCGGTCCAACGGTTGAATTCTTCTCCCCATTGCAGGGTTTTATCGATCAACTCATCGAGCAGGTTATAATCGGCTAATATTTTCGCCTTTAGTTCTTCATGCGTTTTACCCCAAGTAGCCAGATCACCGATATACTCGATCTGGTTATTGCGGGAAGCAATGCCGAGCATCGGACAAGAGATACCCATTAAATCACGATATTTAGTGATAGCGACGGTCCAAAGATGATTGCGCAAATAAGGAGAATTGTAATCCTTGCCGGCTGCTTCCCAATTATACTGTTGATAAGACATATATTTTATTGACTAATAACCTTAACTATCCCGTGGTTGGCATCTACTTCCACCAGATCGCCATCATGCAAGACCTTCGTCGCGTTCCTGGTTCCGACAATACAGGGCTTTTTTAATTCCCGCGCCACGATAGCGGCATGGCAGGTCAGGCCACCGTCATCCGTCACGATGGCCTTGGCTTTCTTGATCGCCGCGATATAGTCCGGCGAGGTCATGAGCGCTACCAGGATCCGGCCCGGTTGGAAACGGCTGATATCCTTTCCGCCCGAAATTATTTGTACCCGGCCGACCACTCGTCCGGTATAGGCAATCGTCCCCTTGACCTCCTGACCCAGAGCAGCAACATATTGCTTTTCAAAGACGGCGAAAATCCTGGCGACATCCTTGGTAGAAATCGTGGTCCGATCGCCCCAAATACGCAGACGGGAACATTTCTGACGCCGGGCGACTTCCTTGAGCATCGTTCCGGGATTTTTAACGGCGGTATCGAATTCATCCCATAGAATATACAGGGCCTGTTCCAGGTTGCAATCAAGTTGCTGAGCCAGACGCCGATATAGGGCAATGATATAAGTCGTGGCCCGCCAGGCCAAGGCTTTGCGCCGATCCTGGATAAAAGAAGCCTGCTGGGCTAGTCGGGCGTATTTAACGATTTCGGAATCCAGGTTATGCTGTTTAACTATCTGTTTGAATTTTCTCTCCGTCAGGCGATAATAATCTTTCAGTTGCTGGTAATGTTCCCTGGCCTGCCGGTCAGTTAAGAAGCGGCGCAGGCGATCGACAAAGAATTTCGCCGTTGCCGGCCGGACGCCATGGTAGCCGTTTAAAATCCAGGAAAATTTACTGGCGTGGCGTCGGAGCGCGGCCGGGCGGCGGGAGGCTGACAACGCAAAAGCGATTTTCAATAATTCATATTCCTCTTCCAAAATATAAGACCGCTGCGGGAAAGCAGTCAGCTGGGAAATTTCATCCGGGCTGAGCTTGATCCGGCGTTGAGCGATCAACTTTTCCAACCGGCGGCTGGCGGCGTAATTCAGGACCTCTATATCGGTGATGACCAGCCAAAAATGGGCATAAGTTTTAAAAAAAGCGAACCACTGGCGACGCAAAGCCGGTAACTCCAGCTGAGCGTAATTTGCCTTGGCGCTACGCGCTACCAAACGGCGCAGACTCTTAAAAGCGGCCCCATACCGTCTTATTCGTTCAGCCGGCAAGCGACCGCGGGAATGTTTCAGATACTTGGCGATAAACTTGTCACCATGCGCCCAAATAACCGACCAATTATCATACCAATAGAAATCATGCCCGAAGAAAAAGCCTTCCGACTTCGGCCAGCCATACGGCGACTTGGTCATGTCGCGACAGACGGCGTAAACCAGGGAAGGATAAGCGTCCACCTTCCAACGGAAAAGGTCCTGGTCAGGGTTGACCAACAGGCGATTAGAGGAACGGGTTGTCTGAGAGCGATCGCGCTTCATAATTTCGCTTATCCTAAGGCCTGCAGGCGTTGTTTGGCCAGACGCTTGAATTCGTCATAAAAGAAATTGTCGGACAGCTCGGCCAATAGGCGCAAGAAGTGCGGCCGGGAGTACATTGATTGAAAGCTACGCAGACGATCTTCGGTGTAACGATCTAAGGAATCGATATCGTGGAAAAATTTCTTATTAGCCGTGTTGTATATTTTCCGTAAATCAACTCCCTCTAAATTATCAGCGTCATGGATACTGATAATTTCAACGATCTCCGCCGTTTTTTTAGCCGGATAATGCACTGCTCTGAGGATGTCTCGGGCGATCTTGGCGCCGGCCAGCATATGGACCAATTTGCTGTTCTTGACCTTGGCCGGACCGGTGATGAATTTAAAATGTTCCGGTAAGATAGCGTAATGACCGATGTCATGCATCATCGCTACCGGAATCATGACCGTCGGATCGAATTTCAAACGGCCGCGATAATTTAAAATCGTCTGGACCGTTTCCCGGGCATGCTGCCAATCGCCGGCGCGGCCGACCTTTAACAGCGGTTCAGCTCGGCGCCAAATCGCTTGATAGCGCGGCGGTACGCGGAAAGGAGACGATGATTTTAGTAATGATGACATATATTTAAATATCCTTATTTCTTTATGATCTTAACTATTCCCTGATTGGCGTCGACTTCAATCAGATCGCCGTCCTTAATGACTTTAGTCGCCACCTTGGTTCCGATGACGCAAGGTTTTTTAAGCTCCCGCGCCACTATCGCGGCATGGCAGATAATGCCACCGGTATCGGTCACGAAAGCGGCCGCTTGCTCCATGGCCGCAATCAGGTCCGGATTGGTAGCCGAAGAAACCAGGATGTCGCCAGGACGCATTTTTGGCAGATCAGCTTTGGTTAGAATGATCTTAGCCAAACCGCGCGCTCGGCCGGCGTAAGCGATGGAACCGGATAACTGTTTGGCTAATTGGCCAACCGGCTTATCGCCTCGCGCCGCGACGGCTAACCGGTGTTTGGCACGGCTTCCTTCATAAACCTTTATCCGGCCGGCTTTGATTTCATAACAAGCGAATTTGGTGCGCTGGCTGGCCCGGCGCCGGTAAACCCCGGCCTGTCCTTTCAGCAAGGCCTCGGTAACTTCCGCCCGGGTCAGATTGCGGATATCGCGGCGACTCACACCCAAACGTTTAGCTAATTCTGATAAGATTTTATCCATTGCGACATAAGATTTCTGATAAATCCCTTTGCGGTAATCCTTGATAAACATGAACTCCGAGGAAACGGCGAAGAGATAAGATAGACGAGGTGATAGTTTTATCCGCTGGACCAAACGGCGCTTTTGCGGCTTGATCGTCCTAAAGTGCCTGGTGATGTTATTAATCTGCTTAGCCGGTTGCCCTTTCGATAAGTCGGCGCGCAATACTGAAAACAAATAAGCAAAACTCATCACCGGTCCGGTGTAAGCATAAGTCAGCCAACCGAAACGCTGCAAATGGGCGTCCATCAGGGCACTCTCGGCCGGGAAGCGCTTTTTAAAACCAGCGGCCGTCCCATTCTTAATCGCTAGTAGAGAGCTCTGCCCTCCAGTTCGGCTGATTTTCTCTAATAAACGCAGCCGCTCCAAAGTTTCCGTCTGCACTTCGCTCATCTGATCGCTGGCGCTAAGCAGGCTATAATACTCCGGCAATTTAGCGGCTTGGCCGTGTTTGGCTAAAAAATCCCGGAAATCAGCCATTAACCGATCGGACAAAAACGGCGTGAAAATACCGTCCAAGATTACCGGCACCCAACCCCAGGCTCGCAGTTCGCTTAAACGCCGTTCATATTCCGCATAAATTTCCAACAATTGCCGGTCGCTCAACTCGGCCGGAACGACTTCATCCAGATGGCGGCAAAATGACATCAATTGGTCGCTATAATGATAGATTTGCCGGATAACCAAACGATAGAATTTACGGTCTTTGATAATCTTGTCCAACAGCCGCCGCCCCAGGGCATCGGTCGAATCCTGATCGTAATACAAAGTCGCCAAATCGTTTTTGACGCCGTAAAATATCCGACTGATGACCGGACCTTTGGTCACCCGCCGAATCTCCCGGGTGGCGACCAGATCGGAAATATACCAGGGATAAATCAGGATGCCATTCCGGTCAAAGGCTTTTTTTAGAGACATAGCTTGGTTTATTTAATAATTTTAACTGTACCTTGAGCGGCGTCAAGCTCTACTCTATCGCCGTCATGCAGGACTTGCATCGCCACCTTAGTGCCGACGATGCAAGGGATATGAAACTCTCGGGCGATAACAGCCGCGTGGCAAGTCACGCCGCCTTCATTAGTGATTATCGCTTTGACGCGCTTCATGATTGGCACGAAATCCGGCGTGGTCATATTAGTGACCAGGATGTCGGACGGCTTGACTTTGCGCCTGGCCTCGACTATCCCCATACATATCTTGATCCGGCCGCGCACGATGCCGCTGGTCACCCCTAAACCCTTGAATTCCGCGAGCCTTTGTTTCTTAACCAGCAATTCCCGCTCTTTGATTTGCTTGGCTCGCTCGCCGCTATAAAAGGATAGCCGGCCCGGTCGAGCTATTGCCGCCACCCAGTTCCGGCGCCGCCTTATTTCCGCCAGATCCAGCGGTTGGCCGGCCAAAATGGCTTTGACCTCATGATGCCAGAGCCATTCCAGATTATTCGGCCGCAAATGCCGCCGCCGCGCCGTTTCTAACAGTAATAAATGGAAGGCGTAGAGACTACGGCATTCCAGTTCTTTGCGGATATCATGGTAGGAAGCATAGCGATCGACGATTTCTAACCAATGGAGCAAAACTGGCGGCCGCCCTATTTTTTTCAATAAGTTGGAACGGCGTCTTTTTAAATCCAACCTGGCTTTAACTAATTTCTGCCGCTCCAGCGCCAAGCCGGGGCGACGATGATAACGATTGACTAGACTTTTAAAATAAGCCAGGGTATGCGGCCGCATATTTTCCCAGCCTAAATTAGTCCACCAGAACTGTCGCCATAACTTTTTAACGGCCGCCGAAGAAATATTTTTCCGTAGGGCCAAAGCCATGACCGCCAATTCTTGCTTACTAACATAGGTCTGATGAATGGTGGCGGATAATATTTGATAAGCCGGCTCTACGTCGCCGGCCGGTAAATGTCGTACCAGTTCCTGCCGGATTTTCGCTCCGATAAAATCTTCCAGCAAGGTATCGAAAGCATCAATATCGGCCGCCAAGATAATGTTTGCCGGATATGCCGCGGCAAATAGCCGGTCATAAAGCGCGGCCAAGTTTTGATCGTTTAAAGATTTTAAATCGCGACCGATGATTCGCGCTGATTCCCCGGCGGCCCGCTTGGTATATTTATCAAAAATGCGGAAATGCCGCGACGCGGTCTTGGCTGAAGACAATTCTTTCTTTAATTTATTGCCAAGATTAGCTAAATCTTGATGATGCCAAGACCACCATAGATTACCGCGGTTATTCACGTATAAAGCGCGCAGGGTAATAAAATCCGGCAAAGCGCAAAAAGCCAGGCCGCGCATGATGATATCGGCGCGGTGCGGATGAATAGTTCCTCTGGTCCAGGTGTCCCACTTCATATTTTCCGATAATAACTCGACTTATATTTTTCCGGGTGATACGGTTTCAATCTCTTAATCTTACAAAAAAGGCGAAATTTGGCAATTTCGCTCTTTAAAGCCGGCAAATCCACCTGCTGATCGTAGCCTAAGCAGATGAAATCCGGACGGTATTTCTTGATGACCAGCCAACGGTTCCGCAGGCTGCCGAGTACGACCTTGCCCGAATAGCCGAGTTCCTGCAAGGCTCGCCTGATCTGGCGGGCCCGCGTCTTTTCTCCTTCTTGGGGCAGATGCCCCTTGAACCGCCGGACATTGACATCCCGCGCCACGACCACGACCAGTTCCTCGCCAAAGCGCCGGGCCTGGCGGAAATAATCCAGATGGCCCGGATGCAAACGGTCGAAAGTTCCGAATACCATGGCTCGGCTCATATGATAAGACTATAAAGATCGGCTATCCCGCTATTAGGCAGTGTCCGTAATTTATTTCGCCGCCTTTTTCAAGGCCGCGGCTTTATCCGTTTTTTCCCAGGCAAAACCCGGCCGGCCGAAATGGCCGTAAGCGGCGGTCTGCAGGAAAACCGGCTTCTTTAACCCCAACTGCTCGATAATGGCTTTAGGGCGGAAATCAAAAACTTTCCTGATCGCCTGCAGGATCTTAGCCTCCGATACCTTATTCGTTCCGTCGGTGTTGATATAGATGCCGACCGGTTGGGCCACGCCGATGGCGTAAGCGACCTGCAATTCGCATTTATCCGCCAAGCCGGCGGCGACCACGTTCTTGGCTACATAGCGAGCCATATAAGCGCCGCTGCGGTCGACTTTGGAAGCGTCTTTGCCGGAAAAACAGCCGCCGCCATGCCGGGCTACGCCGCCGTAGGTATCAACGATGATCTTGCGGCCGGTGAGGCCGGTATCGGCGGCCGGGCCGCCGAAAGTGAAAGCGCCGGTGGAATTGATATATACCTTAGTCTTCTTATCCAGCAATTTACCCAAGACCGGCTTGATAACTTTATTCAAGACATCAGTTCTAACTTTCTTTAAACTAACCTTGTCGCTATGGCAGGCGGCAATGACCACGGTCTCGACCCGTTTAGCCTTGCCGTCATGATATTCCACGGTGACCTGGCTCTTCCCGTCCGGTTTCAGATACGGCATGATCTTATGCCTGCGGACATAAGCCAAACGCGCCGTTAATTTATGGGCTAGCATGATCGGCAACGGCATCAGCTCTTTGGTTTCATTGGTCGCATAGCCGTACATCAAGCCCTGGTCGCCAGCTCCCTGCTCCTTGAAATCACCCTGGCCTTCGTCGACGCCCTGAGCGATTTCCGCGCTCTGGGAATGCAGGGCGGAAACGATGCCGACGCTATCGCAATCGAAACCGGAATCGGCGTTATCATAGCCGATCCCCTTGAGGATCTTCCTGACCAGGTCGTCTATCTGCACGTAATGATCGGTCCGGACTTCGCCGCCGACCACGACCAGGCCGTTGGTCGCGAAAGATTCCACGGCCACATGGCCGTTCGGGTCTTTCTTCAAGATCTCATCCAGGATGCCGTCGCTGATCTGGTCGCAAACCTTATCCGGATGGCCTTCGGTGACCGACTCAGAGGTGATTAATTTTATTTCCATATTTGTTTGCTCCGCTCTGGTAACGGAAATTAAAAATGACCGATTAAGTGCCCAATTCCCAGGAAGCCAGATAGGCTGCCTGCTCCTTGGTTAATTTATCTATTTTAATACCTAATGATTTAAGCTTGAGGGTCGCTACCTGTTTTTCAATGCTCTCCGGCACATTATAGACCTTAGCGCTCAATTTGCCGGCATTCTTGGCGACATACTGCGCGGCCAGAGCCTGGGTCGCAAAACTCATGTCCATCACGCTGGAAGGATGGCCTTCGGCCGCCGCCAGGTTGATCAGGCGCCCTTGGCCGAGCACGTAAATCCGTTTCCGGCCGACCAGATATTCTTCCACTTGATCGGCTACCCGACTGACCCGCCGCGACATTTTTTTCAGGGCCGGCAGGTTTATTTCCACGTCGAAGTGCCCGGAATTGCAGACCATGGCTCCGTCTTTCATCAACTGGAAATGCGGCCGGTCAATGACCTTGATATCGCCGGTCAGGGTGCAGAAAACATCACCGACCTTGGCAGCTTCCGCCATGGGCATAACGGAAAATCCGTCCATGGCCGCCTCCAAAGATTTAATTTCGTCCACTTCGGTCACTATCACCTTGGCGCCCAAGCCGCGCGCCCGCATGGCAAAACCGCGGCCGCACCAGCCATAGCCCGCCACGACGATAGTCTTGCCGGCAACCAGGATGCCGGTCGCCCGGATAATGCCGTCCAAGGTAGACTGCCCCGTGCCATAGCGGTTATCAAACAGATTCTTGGTCTTAGCGTCGTTGACGGCAATGACCGGCAGCAGCAGTTTATGATGCGCGGCCAAAGCTCGCAAGCGGATAACGCCGGTCGTCGTCTCTTCCATGCTGCCTAGGATATCTTTAGCCTGATCCTTATATTTATTATGCAACAGAGAAATCAGGTCCGCGCCGTCATCCATGGTAATCTGCGGCTTATTCTTCAAAGCTTGATTCAAGTGTTCATAGTAGACCTTGGTACTTTCGCCATGTACCGCCAGTACTTTCAGGCCATGGTTCTTGACCAGAGTGGCCGCAATGTCATCTTGCGTAGAAAGCGGATTGGAAGCGACCAGGGTGATGTCGGCGCCGCCGGCCTGCAAGGCCAGCATCAGGTTGGCGGTCTCGGCGGTCACGTGCATGCAGGCGGAAATCCGCCGGCCTTTGAACGGCCGGCTTTTCTGGAAAGTCGTCTTGATGCCGGAAAGCACCGGCATATCGCGGCCGGCCCATTCCAAGCGTTTTTCACCCTGGGCCGCTAGGCCTAGATCCTTAACGTGATACTTCATAATGATAAATCTAATTTTTCTTGAAAATTTTCCCGATAACGCCGCTGGAATTCGGCCAAAGTAAATTTATGCGTCTGGGTGCCGAATTTTTCTACGGTATAAACGGCGGCGAGCGAGCCTAATTGGCCGCAAGTCTTTAAATTATACCCTTTTAACAGGCCTTTTATCAAGCCGGCTCGATAGGCGTCGCCGGCGCCGGTCGGGTCGCTGGTATTCTTTGGCTTAGCCGGCCGGATGCTGATTTTTTCGTTGTGGTGATAGATTTCCGAGCCTTGGCCGCCCTTAGTCACGACTAATATTTCCACCAGCTTGTGGAGCTCGCGATGCGCGGCGCCCAATTTATCCAAGATCAGCTTGATTTCATAATCATTGCCGATAAGCACCTTGGCGCCGTTAACCGCCCGGCGCAGTTCCGCCGGCGAAAAAGCGATCAGGGCCTGGCCGGGATCAAAAATATAGGGGATCTTTCTTTTCTGATAAACGGCGGCATAGGCCAACATACGATCCTTATCGTCCGGCGCGATGATGGCCAAATCAATACCTTCTAAGCCGCTGGCGGCGGTGCGCGCGTAATCTTTCGGCAACGGACCGGGGTAAAAAGCGGCGATCTGATTGTCGGCCTGGTCAGTGATGATATAAGCGCTGGCGGTCCGGCTATCTGGTACCAGGCTAATCCGGCCGACCTCGGCGCCCTGTTGTTTCAGGCGTTTCCGGTAATTTAAAAAATCCGGACCGGCTACCCCGAGGATAGTCGGCCGTTCCTGCAATAAATATAAATTATAAGCGATGTTTCCGGCCGTACCGCCGAAACTCTGGCGGCAGCTGCTTAAGAAGAAGCTAAGATTGAGCTGATGGATGGCCTCGGGCAGGATATGGTCGCTGAAACGCCCGGGAAAATCCATTATTTGGTCATAGGCTAAAGAACCGGAAACGACCAGTCGCCGCTTAAGACGGGCGGACTTATTTCTTGACATTGGTTTTGGACTGTTGAGCCGCTTTGAACGCGGCGACTTTCAAACGGTTGATTTCCTGCTTGATCGCTTTATGCTCCAGGCTGCTGGACGGATATTCGGCCAACAGTTTTTCTAATTCAGCAATCGGATCGGCGGGCGCTGAGGCCGGCGCTGCGGACTGGCTAGACGGACGGACAGCAACTGCCGGGGCGGCCGGGGCGGCAGCCGGCGCCAGGGCGGCGGGTGCCTCGCCTGAGAGCTTCTTAATATCCTCTAAAAGGGTCGGTAATACTTCTTCCGCTTGCCCATGATCAAAAATGATCTGCTTGCCGTCAATATTCATCGCCACCGCGTTGTCATAGCCGACTGGCGTCCGGGAAGATAATTTAAGATTCTCATAAACGTTCAGCAGGACTTTGATTTTTTCCTTATCCTCCGGTTTTAGCAATTTGATATATTTGCCGTGCTCCAGATATTCCACTTTCTTCAACTTATCAAAATTATCCAAACCAAGGTTAGCCACAAAATCCTTAATCCAATCGCCGACTTTATACGGCATGCCTTCCTGCGGATACTTCTGCCGGTTGAGCAGGAGGCTGTCGGAGTGTTCTAAGGCTTCGCGCAGTTTGGCCTTGAAAGTATCGCGCGACTCGATTAACGGCAGATAGGTCAATTGGGCTGATAAGCGGCCCCACAGATCATAATCCGGCATTTCCAGAGCTAACGGCAAATAATTCTTCAGTAAATCATAATAATCCTGAACGTCGTCGAAATAATTCAGGCTAAGGAATTTCAATTTCATCAGCAGATTCTGGTACTGGGCATATTCCCGAGAATTACTTTTCAAGGTCTTATTAGCCGCCAGCCAGTCGCGAGTAATCGAATACGCCTCAAAAGCGCCCTGCCAATCGTCGTTAGCCAGCACATAGTCTATTTCCTGTTGTAGTAATTCGGTTGTAAGAGTAGGCATAGTTTATATTTAAGACCGGCTGACAGCCCGGATAGAGTCCAGAGGCTTCGCTACGTTAGCGCTGGTAACCCTAGCCTTCCTCATGACATCTTCAATGACTTTAGCCACTTCCTTGGCGCCAGCGTCTTTCAAGGCTTGAAGGTTCTTGGGATTGCTGCCAATAAACTGGATAGTATTGATATTACCGGTTTTGCTCATTTCATCAGCGTATTTAGCGTCCTTAGCCGCAAATAAGGCCAGGGTCGATCGGCTTAAAGTCCAATTATCCGCCGTATGCGGCTTGTCGTTTTCATAAGAACCCGCACCTAGGCGATTGATGTTACGAACAAATTGCTGAACCTGAATCTTGGATTTCTCACTAAGAATGGCTGCCTCCTGTTGATCTTTGCCGGTCTCCTCCCACTGGCCAGCTTTATTCATACTCATGGAAGCAAAAGCTTCCATATGACCGATGCCTTTGCAGATTTCGCCGACTTCCGCCACTAGACCCCTAGCATCTTGTTCATTCATACCGCCCCCCTCTTTGGTCTGTAGCCGCTTAGACATCTCGATCATGCCATCATAACCGGTGCCGATATTTAAGGCTTTGTGCAATTCGTTATAATTTGCGGTCTTAGCTAATTTTTTGTACACCGCGGCCATCAAAGCCTGATCTTTAGACTCTACTGCTTCCTTAAAGATACCGACTAATTGGTCCGGATTAACGAAAGTGGCGATTTTTTTAGCTGCTTCTCCTTCCGCCTGCGCGTCAACATGGCCGCGGGCCGTAGACAGTTCCGACAATTGATTATGGCGCAGAGCCTTATTGAGTCCGTCCAATTGCTTATCATATTGCTTAATGTTATTCTCTTGGCTGATAATTTCCCGTTTGAACGAATTTTGGGCTTCTTTCTTAGCCGCCTCATCCTTTACGACTACCGTCGTCTTGCTCAGTTTGTCTTTTTTCTCGTTATTAACCTTAATCCGGTCATCTAAACTTTTAACATAGTTCCTCTGCGTATCTAGCAATGCTTGATTGGCCGGGCTAATCTGGCCGCTACTTTCTTCGCGCAGCAAATTCTGATATGATTCCTTCTCGATAAACTTCTGTTTCTTATCTTCCAGCGCGGCATTATCCAGCTCGAGACTATTAATATTGGCCCGATTAGCCTGAACCTGATCGAAAGTAATGGCGCCCGGATCTAAGCGCTCGATATCTTCTTCATTAGTTGCCGTTTTTTCATCTATCTTCTTGATCTGTTCTTTATATTTATCCAGCGACTTCTGCTCTGAATCGGTAATCTGATATTTGTCTTCTTTTTCTTTCAACGTCTTATAATCAGCGGAGTCGGTAATTTCTTTCTTTCTATCTGCCAATTCTTGATTGGCCGTCCGAAGATTTTTGGCTTTCTGGACATTGTCGACGTGCTCCGCTTGGGTAATGGTCCGCTCGGATTCGCCGCGGATACTTTCAATATTTTCACCAGCTTTATTCTTATCGTCCTCCACTTTCTTGATATCTGTCATGGCTTGTTCAGCCACATTTACATCACCTGCCGTCAGCACCCCAAATTTCTTATCCACGATGTTCTGCCAGGCGACGTCTCCCGTGCTGGCCAAGGCCAGCTTGCGATGCAGCCAACCGGGGCGCTGGCCTTCAGCATTCTTATCGCCAGCGGCCGTGGCCAAAGTATTCTTCCGGATATGCATCAAGCGCAGCTGACGGTTAGCCTCTGATTGCTCGTTACGCCTCCGCCAGACCGCAGCTAAATTCAAATCTACGCCGGCTTTCTCGCTGGCGATATCGCGCACGTCCGCTAAACGCCGGCCAGCCCATTTACCCAGGCCTTTAGCCCCCTTAAGGCTCAGGCCCTTCCCCTTCTCAAAGACTTTGCCGGCCATGCTGCCGGCCGCGCCGCCGATCTGCTGGGTCACCATCATACCGCCTAAGAGCATGCCGATGGCGATAATGAACTTAATAAGCACACTAGGTTTAGAGGCTTCCGTCCCGGCTGTTGCGGCATCAGACTGCTCTCCGCCCGTGGTTAATTTAGCGCTTTGCGCACTAGTAGTAATCTGCGTATTATAATCGGCAAGATTTTTATCTGCCGCCGTAGTATCAAAACTAGGGCTGGTCGCTCCGAGAGAAGCTAGCGATAGCCAGATGAAAAAAGCTAATACCGGTCCGACAATTAAATTTTTAATGAATTCCGACCACCACTGCGAAGCATATTTTTGACCGCCCGGAAAGGCGGATAACAAATAAGCGGCAGGCGACAAAACAACGTAAATCCAGATCATAACCAGACGCATCACCAGCATCATCATCATTGCCACAATGACGATGATCGACACAATCAGATAAATCATGCCCAAAATATAGGCGCCGACAACCGTGAAAAAACCGGTATCATTACTGGTTTGTGATAAAGTAACAATTTTGGCGATACCCAACATCTCGGTAGCGTTGCCACCACCGATATCCTTAAAAGCATTAACGAAAGTGAGCATCGCCACCTGGGTGATATCAATCAAGATGCCGCAAATCGTCTTGGAAAAGTTAATCAGGACGGCCATCAAAATCAGTTTGGGCAACCATTTCTTATAGCTATAGTTCTCTAAGTGTAAAATCGTGCCAAAAGCAATAATCATTAAAACAATCACAAAGAACATGTTGCAGATGTCGCGTACTATCACCCAGCCCAAAACTACTGCCTGGGAGTTAATAAAATCCTGGTAGCCGGCAATTAATATAAGGACTTGTAAGACTAGCCCAAGAATAACGCCCAGCGCCCAGATGAAAATACTAAGCAGGCCGGACATGATTTCAGTCGGCCAGTCAGCCAGCGCCGGCCGACCAATCAAAAAGATGCCGATCGCCACTAGGAAGCTAAAGGTGCACATTAATATTCTGTTTCGGCTTGATGATTTCATAGATTCTAGAAACATGGCCTTGTCTTAATATTATAAACCTTACTCCCACATAGAGCCAGTAATAGTTTTCAATAAAGCCATTATGGCTTTTAGGGGATTCTCCATTACTCCGACAATCATGGCAACTAGACTGATGATGGCGAGAATCAATAAGAGCAGGATTAGGTCGCAAAGAGCCAGTGCTATCGCCTCAACTGTGCCGATAGGCTTACCAAATTTAGCAGCGGCCTCCTTCGCCAACGGATCTGCTTCGCCACCGGGCACCAGCGAGGCCCATTCCTCACCCAGCTTGCAAAAGAATTTTTCACCAACGACCATTTTCAGAAAAACATGGATGTTTATCCAAATCAGGGTCAAACCGAAACTATCGATCAGGTTCAGCCAAGACTGCTGCAACAATTTCGAGGTTCCTCGCCGCACCGGCGCGGTAGCGGCGCCGGCTAAACCGCCGGCTGCCTCTCCTTTAGCCTCTGCCAACGCCAACTCCCGTTTCCGGGCCAAAACCATTTCTCTCAGGCTGCGCGGCTGTTCCGCCTCGCCGCTAGCTCCCATATCACCGCTAGCGTCAGAATCTGAGCCGCGCTGCGCCGCTCGCAAATTACCGGCCCGATCCGCGGCCCGTTCGGCATTGTTATTCTGATTGAGGAGCCGGTAGTCTACGCTCATATTTTAAGGTGTCCCCGCGCTAATCAACCGTTAATCAGGCTGACAATTATAATTACATTTGTAAAAACTCCAATTATCGACGATCCGGACGCGGATTTCCTTCGGACCAGTCTGATAGTAATAGTGGTAGAAAGTATGCGGGTCGCCCACGGTCGGATGATGGTCCTGGTTGGTCACGGTCTGGCTATAGCCGTCGCCCCAGTCGATAGTGATTCTCTTGAGCGGCTGCTGCTCATCATCTATTTCGCTGTTCAATTCCAAGCGGTAAATCCCTTTCTGTTCGATGATGTAAGGATTAGTGTCGGAGCCAATCTGACTGTCGTTGAAATATAGCCTGACATTAGTCAACTTCGGTAAAATGGCGCAGAAACTGGGATCATTATCCTGATAAGTGGGCTCTTTTCGCGGCCCCAAGCCGGTGTCGTTACATAATTTCGTTATGGGCGTACTGCCGGTCCTGCTAAAATCAAAGTTGGCGTCCGGATCCAGAGTATATGTCGGCTTATCCTGATTGCTGGCGCTATCTAGGACCAAGGAGTTCTTGGCGCTGAGAAAAATGTATTTCAGGATATTCTTGGCCGTATTTTTGACCAAGCCGATGTCATTGAAATAACCGCTACCCGGCTTCCAAAGCGCCTGGCAAGTGCCGCCTTTACAGGTTGCCGTTGAAAGACTGGCAGTGGAAGTGGCCAGACAATAAGTATTGGCATCGTTCGAACAGACGCCGATCAGCTTGCAATTCTGAGCGGAATCAGTACCGCTGCCGTTTACGCAACCATAGGGTCGCCCGGCATAAGGATCGGCCGAAGGAAGCGCCCGGTCACGCAAAGGAAGCACACCATCACCGACATTGCGGCCGATGCTAGCGGCGCCGAAAGGCGGGCTAGCGAGAGCCTGACCGTAATCGGAAACAAAAAGCGACGACTTTAAGACAAATCCGGAATCAGCCTTATTGCGCTGCACCCAGGCATTATTAGCACCGGTAGCCTCCACGGCCTGGATTAGGTTCGTACAATTGAAATGAAAATAACTAGCATCGGCGGCCGCGCCTGAGTTTAAGCCGGGGATAACGCCCAATTTAGCTTCCGCCTCTGAAGAGGCAAATTGACTATAATCTTTACTATAATCATATATCCGCAAACTCGGCTGCGGATAATTACAGCCGGAAACACCGCCGCCCGCGCCTTCGCAGCCCTGGAAGCCGTTATGGACGCCGTAGCCTTCAACATGATAAGAGCCTTGCTTATTCATCTGGCAAGTTTCCCAGTTGCCGCCATTGGCTGATTGTTCGGAAGTAGCCTGGGAATTTGTCACTATCAATAATTTATCCTTCTTAGGCACGCACATCAGGTTGAAATGGCCCTGGGAAGCGCCGCCGTCCCCTTTCTTAACGGAGACCAAAAGGTCATAATCGGCCGGACAATAATATTCGCCGCCACTACCGCAACTACCAGTATAAGCACGGCCAAAATTAGTACATTCATCATTGGTGCCATCATCATATGGATGGGTCTCTCCGTTCTCGCCGCATAAACGCCATTCATTAGAGGGAAACCCTTTCAAATGATACCCTACCCGCTTCTCCACCAGCGCGAAGTTGCCGCTTACCGCCGTACAGAAATTCAAGGGGAAATTGCCGTCATAGCCCAGGACCGAACGGGACGGCAAGGGGATATTATCCATCGGATACCAGAGCAAGCAGACTTTGGGATTAGCCGGATCATATTGCAAGCAGTAGCCTTCCAGGCCGTCGGACACTACGTTCTGGTTCCGGTTCTCGCAAGTCAGACTAGTCGTCGACGGATACAACCGGCATTCCGGCGCGGCAATATCGTCTCCGCCCGACATTTTCAAGACCGGCGCGATGCTGATATCGTCAAAATAGACCGGACCGGGGGCGGTATTGGAGGTTGACGATAAAGCGACTGTCATGATCTTCTTGCCCAAACCGAAATTTAATTTTTGCACCTTTCTTTGCCAGCCGGTCGGCGCGCTGGAAGTAGCCTTGATAACCGAACCGTTCTGATCGGTAAAGGTAATAGTCGCGAAAGAGCCACCGGAATCCTTGGTATTGACCAGATAGCTGATGAAGTATTCGTCCGTGCTGGAAGCCGGTTTGGCAACGATATTCTGCGCTAAAGGATAATCGGTGGAGCCGACTTTCAGATAGGACAACCCATGGGCCGGATAATCCGTACCAAAACTGCCGGCCAAATCAGGATTATCAATGACACAATTGGTAGTCAGGGCGCCGGAACATTGGTCGGGACGAGTCTGGCCGCTTTCAAAATCATAACGGAAATCCTGATCCAAGCTGCGCCCGGCCAGAACCATGTCGCTGAGATCGTAATGGCCGGCCAGAGAATAGCCGCTTGCGTTCTGGTCCGTTTTTGGATTCAAGGCGAAAGGAGAGGGGTTGGGGTTGAGGAAATCGGCACATTCGCCCTTATCGTCCAGGCGGTCGCATTCGCCGAAAGCATAACAGGTCTTCTTCTGGGTGTCCGGATCCTTGGTATAGCTGACGCAGTCCAACCAACGAGCGCAGACCCGATCCGGCCGCACCTTTATAAGCTGGTTAGCCGTGCAGGAGCCGGTCTGGCTGCAGAGCACCGGCGTAGATCCGTCCGGCGTGGCATAAGCGTCGCTGTTCAAGCTGACCGGAGCGGCGCCGTTGACTGCCCGCTCATTGAACAGGATGCAGCCGTTATCGAATTTGGTCTGTCCCTGGCAGCCGCTCTTGTCAATATTCTTCTTTAATTGATAATCAACCGCCAGTTCTTTAAGGCTGATAGTCTTGCCGAGGGCGCCGCCGGTGATGAGAACGGCCGAATTATTCAAGGCATCGAAAATCACCGGCTGGCTATTAGCGAGCACGAAGGTGCTGGTCGCCGCGGCTAAGAGGTTATCATCCCCCAAACGACTAGCGACATGCAGGAAGTTCAGGCTCACCGGACTGGCCTCCGAAGCATTAATAGCCACCGCGCTATATAATTTATAGGGTTCTAATTTGACGGCCTGCTGGCCGATGCCCGGTACGGCGCCGTTCCATTTCTGTTTCGCCGCCGCCCCCCAGCCGTCCAGATTGCCGAAAACGGTTTCATAGCCGGGATTTTCTACCAGATTCTGGGCAAACTTGGTTACCGGGTCGATATATTCCGTGCAGCCGGAAGCGGCCGCGGTGCATTGGCCGGCATTGCCCAGCGGCGTCGGGATCTGACCGCCGGCACCGCCGAACCCGATGGTCTTAGTATAGGTGACCGGGCATTCATAGTCGTTATTATCGATCAGGCATTTGCGGCTGCCGCAATTGCTGTCGCTGGAGCAAATTATCCCTTTCCCTTCCGTGGCGATATCTATCGCGCCGTTGCCGTTAACATCGCAACGCTTGACCGGCACCTTGAACCAGCGCTTGCCGATAACGCCGGGATTGGTGCTGGTCCGATAAGCGCAGACCGCCGAACCGGGGTTCTTGAAATAGCTGGTTGTGTTGTCGTCCTCGCTCTGCCAGGCTTCGCAACCGACATTAGCCTGGCTGCAAAGGGCTGTATCATAATTATCAGGGTTATTGTTCTTGAAAACATCTGACCAGCCGGTAAAATTAGCACCGCCCTGCCCTTCGCCTAAACGGCTGCAGCCCTGGTTGGCGGCCGTACAGAGCTTGGTCTGGTCATAAACGGCATAGATCGCGCTATCGCCCTCTACTTTGACGCAATCCGGATTGTTGGCGGTATCGCAGCTGGACGTGGCGACTCCCTTCTCCCAGAAACCGGCACCATAGGGAGAATAATTCTTGGTATCGATCATCTGCTCGCATCCGACCGCCGAATCGGAACAGAGTTGGGTAAAACGGTGCAGATTATGCTTCAGGTTGTTGCGATCGGTATATTGGGCGCAACCGAGATTAAAGTCAGCGCCTTGATACCGGTTCTGATTATCATAATAACAGGCATCGGGCACTTGGCTGGAGCCCTGGATCAGATAATAGCGGTCAACGATCTCCGATAGAATGAAATTATCAAGATAAAGATCGCCGTTGTCGCTGCCCACGAACATTACTTCGCCGTTCGGATAGCTGGCGTTCGGCTGGCCGACCGCGTGATCCAAGGCGGGCAGATTAGCCTGATAGATGCGCCATTCGTTGCCGCCCTTGACCGTAATGGTGGAGAAATCAGTGCTGGCACTGGTATTGGGGTTCTGGAAATAGACGCGCAGATCAGTATCGACTCCCGAGCGGGCCAGGAATTTAATGGTATAGGCCGAACCGGAACGCACCAGGCGGCTGACCGGCAGCTCGATCGGAACATGAGCAGGTATCAGTAATGAATGCCCGTCCTTATTGTTAGCGATATTGGTAATCTGCAGGGCGCCGCCGACCGGTGAAAACCAGCCGCCAGCGCCGTTTTCAAAGTCATAAGAAGCTAAAAGTCGGACATTGCTGCCATTATTGCCATTATATTCGCGGCAGCCGTTTTCTTCGGCTCGACAGATCTGCCCTTCTCCCGGAATAGCTTTATAGATACAAGCGCCGGACACCGCGTCCCAGGTGCCGCCATTCAGGCAGACATTGCCAGCGTTCTTCGCCGTCATCCGGTAAGTATGGCAATCGTCGGAACAAGTATAGGTCCGGGAATTGAGATGATAGGAGACCTGGCCGGCGGCGTTATAGAATTCCCGGCAATCCGGATTATAGCGCGGATCGCTGGCCGGCAGATGGTAAATGGCGGCGTCGCATAAAGCGTCTCCATCGCCGGTTACTTCCGGGGCGGTGACGGCCGGCTCATTGCCGCTCTTTTTCAGGCTATAGGCCTTGAGCTGATAACCGCTAGCCGTCCCTTCCCAGGAATAAAAATTGGCGCAACTGTTGGTGTCCGGCTTAATGCATTGCTTCAACTGCGTATAGTACTCCTTCTGTTCCCCGCCCTGGTTCAGGGCGTCCAAATTAGTGAATTCATTGCAGCCGGCCGCCGACGCCCGACAGTCCGTAGCTTTGGCCGGAATCAGCTTGTCCGCTGTCGCAATATTGAAATAGCTGGCTTTGGCAACATAAACATCGTAACCCAGACATTCGGCCTGACAATAATCGGCGCTCGTAGTCTTGGCTCCGACCGAGAACCGATCGGAGACCGAGGTATATAATTCGCAACCGACTTCTTCCCGATTGCACTTGCGGGCATAGTTGCCGCAAATCGCCGGCGCGTCCGCACGCAGATTATAGTCCTTGGTCCCACCCGTCGCATTAACATAACAGGCTTTCTCCAGATATGGCGGCAATAATCGCTCGTAGAATTTAGCCGCGCCGTAAGTGGTATAAGCGGTCTCCCAATCGCTCATCTCGAATTTTAGGTTCTGGACATAGAAAATCGCTCCGGCGCCGGCCGTCAGGCTAAAAGCCGGCTCATTATAGGAATTGCCCGCCGGCATGGTCACGGTCAGGTGCTGCCAGCGGTTTAACGCCGTCGTGCCGGCGGAAATCATATTCTCGCCGCTCCCAATATTCAATTTGACCCCGGCGCCAGACGCGTCATGAGCCGCCAAATAAACATCGGCGCTCACCGTATAGGACTGGCCGGCGATAATCTGGAAATTGGCCGGTAGCAGCGAGTGTCCGGCATCGGAATAGAGGCCGGCCACGCCGGATGAAGCGGAAAGTTGCAAGACTTTGCCGCTCGTGCCGCCCGGCTCCTGGCTGCCGTCAACAATCAGCCCCTGGCCGTACACCGGCCAATCATTAAGTCGGCCGCTGACGGCGCTGTCGCCAATCTGATCGTTGCCAAAATTCGAATTCATGACCAGGTTGGCGCCCCAGGTCGGCTTGAGGCGAAGTAAGGCCGTACAACCTTCTTCAGCATTAGAGCAAACACCGAGAGTCTTATTGAAGTAACGGACGGCGCCGCCGCTCCAAGCCACGGTCTGAGTGGAAGTGGCAAAAGCGCCAACCAAAGCATATTGCC
The DNA here is from genome assembly GCA_041651095.1 of Patescibacteria group bacterium. Taxonomy (GTDB): domain Bacteria; phylum Patescibacteriota; class Patescibacteriia; order Patescibacteriales; family UBA12465; genus UBA12465. The sequence continues at coordinate 85,800 of JBAZJV010000001.1, read as the reverse complement.
GACAACCGGCGTTATTGGAATTGCAGCCGGCATAATCAAGCGTATTCTTCAGATAAGAAAAGCGGCGACCGGACGCGTCGGAAAAAGACTGACAAGTATTATTGATCGGCTCGCAGGCCTCGGAATCAAAGGCCCAGGTCCGTTTTTCGCCTGTGCAGTAGCCATAAGCTTCGCAGCTGCCGTCGCTCTTCTCCTTGATGCAGGTCTGGTTGTCGGCACAGTAACCGTCCGCCCGGGTGATGCTCAAGGTGCTGGAAGACATGCCGTATCCGCCGATGACGTTCAGATCGATGATCTGGGCGCCGACTCCTTCTTTCTTGCAATAATTCAAAGGCGCCTTCAGAACCCAGTTCGGGTCGACCAAGCCTTCGCACCAGGCGCGATCCGGCAAGAAATCGGCGCTGAAAGAATTATATTGGTCATTGCGGTCGAAACAGGAGACCAGATCGTTAAGCGTCGCTTTCTTCGGATGTTCCGGGTCGGCAATAAGCTGCTGGGCGGCCGCTTCCCAGCCGGCCGGCAAGATCCGGTATTTGCGCAAAATTAAGAGATTGCGCAAAGCATAGCTGCGATTATAGCTGTCGCCGGTGCTATCGGCCGTAATCTGCCAGTCGCCGTGCAGATATCCTTCGCGGATCGCTTCCGCTACCGTCTTCTTTTCGGTAATCGCTTGCATGAACTTGTCGTCCATTACGCAGTTGTCCGGTCCGGGATTCTTCGGGTCCGGACAAATCGCCAAGGAGGACAAAATATCATAATCGGCGCGAACACCGAATTTCGGCTGTAATAACGAAGTGGTCAGCTGTTTCACGGCGGTCGTTCCCTGGCTGGCGCCCGGGTCGCTTTCCGGATTGGTTAAAATGGCGTTGCTGCTGCCGCCGGATTTCTTGGCCAGGTTCTGCAATAAATTATTGAAAGCGGCGATATATAATTGATTCAAGAAAATATTGGCGGAATCGACCAGAATGTCGCCGGTCGTCTTGCCTAAGGCGTCTTGGCGAGCCTTGGCGGCGGCGTCCGCTTCCCGCTGCGCCTCGCCGGGCACGCCCTGGATAGCGCCAGAAATGTCGCGGACATCCAGAAAACCTTTATTAGTGATGAAGTCGCTCTGCGTGACCTCTTTCTTAAAATTAGCCTGGCTGGAAAGATCGGATCGCGCCGTCACATAGATGCCGACGTCATTGGAACGCGGATCAAAAATACTGGTGAAGAGATTGAGATAATTAGGGTCGCGGAGATCGCTGATCTTCTTGTTGATATCATCGCCCCAGCTCTTGATCATCTGGGAAGCCGTGCAGTTCGGCCCTTGCGGCCGGGTCTGGTCGACCAGACCCAAGCCGATCCTGATCTTCGCTTCTATCGAGGACGGGCTGCAGACGTTAAAAGACGGCGTGACGTTGCCGACATTGCTGGAATTGGCGTTCTTGGACGCGCACTCTGTCGCCGCTATATCGGCCTGGGTAATGCAATAACGGTAGCTGGTCGCGTCGTCAAAAAATACGTCGGAACAGGTCTCGACATCAGAATCATATTGCCTCTGGCAAGTCATGTTCTGATCCGGCGCGTTCAGATTATTGACGAAGCTCTCAATAAAAGTGCCAGCCGCTTCATCGCCGGCCTGCAACAGATAGTCGCCCAAGCTTTGCGTCACAAACAGCGGTTTTTGTCCTTTGCCGCCGGAACCGATGTAGTTGGCGGCGTCGTAAGCGATCTTATTCAAAGCCGAGGAAAGGGTTCGCTGGAAAGCGATAGAGCCGGCCTTTTGAATGGCCTCCCAAATAACGGTCGAGGTCTTGTCCCAGATCCAGGCCGCCGTATTGACCATGGTATTGCCGATATCGGTCACGAAACCGCCGAACTGGGCTTGCGCCGGCCTGAGCGGCAAAATTAAAACGGATATGAAGCTGAGCGCGAGCAGGAAGGCCGCTAATCGGTTGGCCGGGCGCCCCGTCTTTTTCTTTTTTAACCCTAAGAAAGAAGACATTTTATTGTTGATTTTGATTCTGCTTATTTAAAGTAGCCTGATAGCTGGCCATCAGATCGGCATCGCTGATCTTCTCTAAATCGGTCGGATCAGCCCCGGCGGAAATCAAGAGCGCTCGCAAGGCGGCCGCATCCACCTGACCGCTTAAAGCATTTTGCAAGGCGGCCGCATCGGCGCCGGCCGCGTTCAGATCGGCGGCCGGCATAGTAGTCGTCGCGACTGTCGGGCTGCTCGGCTCTACCGGCGCGCTCACGCTGCAATCCTGTCCCTGCGGGCAATTCGGATCGGTCCCCTGGTCTACTTCCTGCTGATCGGATAAACCGTCGCTGTCCGTATCTTCCAGATAAGGCGAGGTTCGGTAGGTATAAATTTCGTCGTAATCGGATAAGCCGTCGCTATCCGTGTCCCGGCCCTTCAGGACGGCAGCCAGATCAGTTGAGCTGGCGATGCTGCCCTTGGTGTCGGGTGTCCGCTCGGCAAAAGGCTGGTTGACTTGCATCCGGATCTGCCAAACCCAAAAAACGATGATCGCCACGGCTAAAACGGCCAGGATAATGACGACTATTTTCTGGGCACGCGGCAGGCGGCCCGGATCAGCGCTGGAATCACGCATGGCTAAAAAATAATAGTTTTAATTGATTTTATTATACCATAAACGACCGTAAAGCCGCAAATAATTTTCGCCAATCTTGGACGGATAAATCTTCCGCCCGGACTTTCGGATCAAATCCCTCCTTTTGTAGCTCGGCAGCGATAATCGACGGGGCTAAATGCAGGCCGGCCGCCAGATTGTTTTTCAGCATTTTACGCTTGGCGCTGAAACCGATTCTGACTAAACGGAAAAACTGCCGGTCCGTCTCCCGGCTCTCCGGAGCCGCACCGGCCGGATCAGTAGCGGCCGATGGCCGGTCGATCCTGACGATCGCGCTGTCAACCGCCGGTTCCGGCCAAAAATTTCCGGCCTTGACTGTCCGGATAATTTCCGGCCGGGCATAATATTGCACGGAAACGGCCAGTAGGCTCATGTCCGGCGGCCGGGCGACCAGGCGTTGCGCTACCTCCTGCTGCAACATCAAGACCAGCCGGTCCGGTCGCGGTTCGCCTCCCAGAAATCGGCGCAAGAAAAAAGAAGTAATATTATAAGGCAAATTAGCCACTATCTGGTAGCGGCGCCGGCCGGCCGGCAAGTGGCGAGCAATATCGAAATGCAGGATATCGGCATTAATGATCTCGACGTTAGTGACGCCTTGCGCCGCGATGCCGGTTTGTAAATAGCCGGCTAAGCGATCATCCAATTCTACGGCGATAACCTTATTCACGAGCGGCGCGAGACGGGCGGTCAGGAAACCTAAGCCCGGACCGACCTCCAAGACGATATCATCAGGCTGCAATTCGGCCGCTCGAATAATATCCTCATAAATCCGCTCATTAATCAAAAAATTCTGCCCTTTCGAACGAGCGGGACGGATTTCAAACATCCGACATATTTCTCTAGTTTTAGCTAATAAATCAGCCATGAAGCCCAGCTTATTTAATAACCAGATTGAGCAATTTCCCGGGAACAAAAACAGTCTTTATCACTTGTTTCCCGGCCAGCCATTTCTGAATGGCGGCAGTATCCTGCGCTAGCTTGACCGCCGCCGCTTCCGAGATATCAGCCGGCACGACTAAAGTCGCCCGCAGTTTACCATTGATAGAAATGACCAGATTGATATTCTCATCTTTAACCAGGGCGGGGTCATAGGCCGGCCAGGCTGATTGGAAAATGCTGTCCGGGCGGCCGAGCCGTTCCCAAAGCTCTTCGCTCAGGTGCGGCGCGAAAGGTGCGAGCAGTTGGAGGAAAACCGCGAATTCAGCCGAACCGAAGGGCCAGGCTTGAGCGGCTTGTTTATAGTCGGTCAGTTCATTGACCAGAATCATCAGGGCGGAGACGGCGGTATTCAGGCGGAAATTATCAATATCCAACCCGACCTTCCTGATCGTCTTATGCAATAGGGATAAAAGCCGTTTATCCGGCCGGACCGGCAGCGGCTTGGCGAGCAACTGCTCGGCTTTCTCTAAAAATTTACGCGTACCGACTAGACCGTTCGTATTCCAGTTAGCTGCCTGCTCGAAAGGACCCATGAACATTTCGTAAACCCGGAGCGCGTCCGCGCCGAACTTATCAACCATCTCGTCCGGATTGATCACGTTGCCCCAACGCTTGCTCATCTTGCGCCCGTCTTCGCCCATGATCAGACCGACATGCTTCAGTTTGGTAAACGGCTCGTCATAATGCACGGCGCCGATATCGTATAAGAACTTATGCCAGAACCGGGCGTAAATCAGGTGCCGCGTCGCATGTTCGGCGCCACCGACGTAAAAATCGACCGGCGACCAATAAGCTTCTTTCTGCTTATCAACCAAGACCCGTTCATTATCCGGATCCATATACCGCAAATAGTACCAGCAAGACCCGCCCCATTGCGGCATGGTGTTGGTTTCCCGCTTGGCCTCTCCGCCGCAAGCCGGGCATTTGACGTTGACCCAGTCGGCGATAGCGGCTAGCGGCGATTCGCCGGTGCCGGTCGGCTCATAGCTTTCTACTTCCGGCAAGACGACCGGCAATTCGTCTTCCGGTACCGGCACGACGCCGCAGTTGGCGCAATGGATGAGCGGAATCGGTTCGCCCCAATACCGCTGGCGGGAATAGACCCAATCCTTGATCTTATAATTAACCCGCTTGACGCCCAGCCGGCTCTGTTCCAGCCAGGCGATCATCTTCCGCCGGGCCGCCGCCGAGGCCAAACCGGAAAACTCTCCGGAATTGACCAGCACGCCGTCGGCCGTATAACAGCCGCCGAAAACCTTATTGTCCGGATCGGCCGGATCGGCCACTGATTTGCGGATCGGGCAATCATATTTTTCGGCAAATTCAAAATCCCGCTCGTCATGCGCCGGGACGGCCATGACGGCGCCGGTACCGTAGGAATTAAGGACATAATCAGCAATGAAAATCGGTACGGCTTTGCCGTTGAAGGGATTGATCGCGGCCAGTCCCGCCAGCGCCACGCCGGTCTTCTCTTTATTCAGATCGGTCCGCTGCAAATCCGTCTTATTCTTGACGGCGGCTAAATAGGACTCAACCGCCGGCCAGTTCTTGATCCGCGCTTGTAAACCGGCCACTAGCGGATGCTCCGGCGCCAAAACGACATAAGTGCAGCCGAAGATAGTGTCTATCCGGGTGGTGAAGACTTTAACGGCCTGATCCGTATCTTGGATCTTGAACTCGATTTCCGCTCCTTCGCTGCGGCCGATCCAGTTGCGCTGCATTTCCTTGATCGGTTCTTCCCAGCCTGGCAATCTTTCCAAATCGGTCAAGAGCCGGTCGGCATAATCGGTAATCTTCAGGACCCATTGGCGCATCGGCCGCTGCTCGACGGCACTGCCGCAGCGTTCGCATTTGCCGTCTTCCAGATCTTCGTTGGCCAAGCCGGTCTGGCAGGACGGACACCAATTGATCGGCTCATAAGACTCAAAGGCCAAACCGCGCTTCCACATCTGGAGAAAAATCCATTGCGTCCATTTATAATACCGCGGATCGGTCGTATTGATTTCCCGTTCCCAATCGTATGACAACCCTAATATCCCCAGCTGCCGCTTGAAGGTCGCGATATTGGCTTCGGTCGCGACCCGCGGATGCAGCTTATTCTTGATCGCGTAATTTTCGGCCGGCAGGCCGAAGGCATCCCAGCCCATCGGATGCAGGACGTTATAGCCCTGCATCAGGCGCAGCCGGGCGACGATATCGGTCGCGATATAGCCCTTTGGGTGGCCGACATGCAAACCAGCGCCCGAAGGATAAGGAAACATGTCCAAGATGTAATATTTGGGCTTAGCCGGATCCGCGCCAGTCCGGTATAAATTAGCGGCACGCCAATTCTCCTGCCATTTGCGTTCTATGCTCCGATGATCATACATATATGATAAGGCTTAAATATTTATCGCGACGCCTGCTGGAGGCGACCGGCTTGGAAAACGCTATATTTCCAGACCGACCGGGGCGTGGTCGGACCCGCCGACCTGGTCCAGGATAAAAGCTTGCTTGACCAATCTTTCCAGTTTAGCCGAGACGCAGAAATAGTCAATGCGCCAGCCGACATTCCTGGCCCGGGCGCCGGCCCGGAAGCTCCACCAGGAATATTGCACCCGGCGGCCATGCTTGGCCCGGAAGGTATCGACAAATCCGGAGGCTAGGAATTTGGTCATCCACGCTCGTTCCTCGACCGTAAAACCGGCATTGCCTTCGTTCTCCTTGGGCCGCGCCAAATCAAGTTCGGTATGAGCGACATTGAAATCGCCGGTCACGATGACCGGCTTGCGCCGTTCCAGTTTGCGGACGAATTTGAATAAAGCATCATTGAATTCCGTCTTATAACCTAGGCGGGATAATTCATGATTGGCGTTAGGGAAATAAACATTCAATAGATAAAAACGGGCGGCTTCTAAAACCTGGACCCGGCCTTCCCGGTCGAATTTCTCAACTCCCAATCCTTTGGTGACGGACTTGATGCCGGTTAAGCCGGTCCGGACCAATATGGCCGTACCGCTGTAACCGGGCCGGAGAGCGGAATTCCAATATTCGTCATAACCGCGAAAATCAAATTCCGTAGCCGCCTGGGCGGCCGCGGAAATCTTGATTTCCTGCAAGCAAAGGATGTCCGGCCGTTCCGTAACCAGGAATTCGCCGAAACCTTTACGAATCGCCGCCCGGATGCCGTTCACGTTCCAAGAGATTATTTTCATATCTTATGATATAATAGAGTATAGTTTAAATTAACCGATTTTTCAATTTTATGAGCCTGGATACCAGCCTGAACGAACGGTTAAAATTCGCGGCTATGAAGGCCCGCCACCGGCGGATACTCTTGCCCTGGTATAAGAAATGGTGGGGCCGCCTAATTCTGGTTTTAGCCGGACTGATTTTGCTCCTCCTGGCCTTAGCCAGCATCTACGTCGTCAAAACCGCCCAACAAATCCTGGCCGGACAGGGTCGGGCGATGAGCGCCGAAGAACGAACCGCTTATTTGGCGGCGATAAACGGCGACGGTACGAATTATTATCTGGGCCGCCGGACGCCCCAGGCGACCATCGTGGAATTTGGCGATTTCGCCTGCCCCTATTCCAAGGAGTCGGCGCCGGTCATCAAAAAATTAGCCTTGGAATACAACGACAAATTGAAAGTGGTCTGGCGCGATTACTTGCGCAACAGCGATTCTATCGATCTGGCGATGGCCGCCCGCTGCGCCGGCGAACAGGGCAAGTTCTGGGACATGCACGATCTGCTCTTCGACCATCAGGATGAGCTCACGACTAATGACAGCGCCCGGCCGGGCAAACTGGCAGCGCTGGCCGAAAGCCTGCAGCTGGATACCGCACGATTCAGCGCCTGCCTCAGCGACCGCAAATACCTGAATCCGATCCGCAAAGACTATGATGACGGCAACAGCCTGCAAATCGTCGGCACGCCCAGTTGGTTCGTCAATAATTTTTATCTTTACGGCGCTCTGAACGAACAGAAATTCCGCGAACTGATCAGCGGCATAACCAAATAACATGCATAATATTCGCATCCACGGCCGCGGCGGCCAGGGCGTCGTCACGGCCGCCGAACTTATCGCCATTGCGGCTTTCTACGAGGGGCATGAAGCGCAAGCCTTCCCTAATTTCGGCGTGGAACGGACCGGCGCGCCTATCCAGGCCTATGCCCGCATCGCCGACCAGCCGATCATCACCCGCGAACAGGTCTACCGGCCGGACATCCTGATCATCCAGGATGCGACGCTTATCGGCACGGTCGACATCTTTAGCGGCGCGACCCGGAATACTGCGGTCATCATCAATGCTCCTAAAAACAACTGGCCGGAACTCAGCGCCCGGTTCAAGCATCCCTATTTCACGCCGGCCACCGAGATCGCTCTGGAAATCTTCGGACGCAATATAGTCAACACGGTCATCCTCGGCGCTTTTGCCAAGCACACCGGCTTAGTCAGCCTGGCCGCCCTAAGGAAAGCCATTAATCAAAAATTCGCGAATAAGGGCGAGGCGATCATCGCTAAAAATATTGCGGCCGTTACCCGCGATTACGAACAATAAGCTATGAACAGCAAACCGATATTAGCAACGGCACCCAACAGCAGTTTAGCCAATAAGACCGGGGCCTGGCGGACTAAGAAACCGGTCACCGACCTGTCGGTCTGTATCGGCTGCGCGCTGTGCGCCAAGCTCTGTCCGGAGGCCTGTATCCGCATGGCGCCCGGGGCCGGTTCGCCGAAACTAAAACCGATCACCGACCTGGACTACTGCAAAGGCTGCGCGCTGTGCGCGCACGAATGTCCGGTCGAAGCGATCAGTATGAAAAACGATTATTAATATGAATAATCAGTCTCGACAAATTCTGGAGGGTTCGCAGGCTATCGCCCGCATCGTCCGGCTGATCGATCCGGCGGTCGTTTCCGCTTATCCGATTACGCCCCAGACGCACATCGTGGAAGACCTGGCCAAGATGAAGGCTCAAGGCGAGGCGAAATTCGCATACCTCAGAGCGGAAAGCGAATTCGCCGCGGCGTCGATTATCCTGGGCGCCAGCGCGACCGGCGTCCGGGTCTACAGCGCTACCAGTTCACAGGGCCTCCTGCTGATGACCGAAGTCATTTATAATATCGCGGGCATGCGCTTGCCCGTAGTCATGACTTGCGCCAATCGGTCTGTTTCTTCACCCATAAATATTTGGAACGATCATAGCGATGTCATGAGCATACGCGATGCCGGCTGGATCCAGTTGTTCGCCGGCACCAACCAGGAAGCAGTCTATCAGCATCTCCTGGCCTATCGCCTGGCCGAATCATTGCATTTGCCGGTCATGGTCAATGTGGACGGCTTCATTCTCACCCATTCTTATGAACCAATAATCATTCCGGCGGCGACTTTGGTCAAGCGTTATTTGCCGCCTTACCGGCCGAACGTCGGCACTTATCTCGATCCTCGGCGGCCGGTGACGCTGGGCGCTTTCTTCGGTCCGCAGCATTATATGGAAACCAGGGAACAGCTGCAATCAGACCTGGTCGCCAGCTTAAAAGTTATCGAACGGGAAAATCGGCGGCTCCGGCAGGTCTTCAATATCAAGCCGGCCGAGCCGATAGACAACGGCCTATTGGAATATAGCGGACCGCCAAAACCGACCGCCGTTCTGGTGGCTTTAGGCTCCGTGACCGGCACCATACAAGCTGCCTTGCGCCGACATAAGACGACTGGGTTGTTAAAGATAAAAACCTACCGCCCTTTCCCGGCCGCGGCGGTCGTTGCCGTGCTGGGACGGGCAAAAAATGTCGCGGTCATCGAAAAAGCCGTCAGCCTCGGACAAGCCGGCCCCCTATACTCCGACATCGCCGCCGCGTTGGCGGCGGCGGGTGGGTGCCAAAAAATCCGGCTGAAGGATTATATCGTCGGCCTGGGCGGACGCGACGTCACGGAAAAAATGGCAGACCGGATAATCCGGGACGTGCCGAAACATAACGCCTATTTAAAATTCATCGGACAGATATGATCAAGCCTAAAATTCTAAAATTGGTCTTAACCGCGGCGGTATTTCTAAGCTTATGCGGTAACACCATCGGATCAGCGACGCCAGCCCAGGCTCAAGCTGACACCAAGCCTGCAATCCGATTCGATTTCGAACAGACGGCTCCAACCGACCAAAAATACACACCCTTGGATTATTATCCCTCCGTCCCTTTGCCGGTAACCGGCTCGGGCTTGGACCAGGCGTCTACGACTGTCGGCAGCTATAAAGACGGCGTGATGACCAGCAGTTTATTGGCTCGCTATGTCAAGGCGATATATGATTACGGCCTGGCCGTCGCCGGCATTTTAGCCACGCTCGTCCTGATGGGCGGCGGCGTCTTATGGCTGATTTCCGGCGGCAATGAATCGCGCATCACGCAGGCCAAGGAACTCATCGCCGGCAGCATCACCGGCTTAGTGATCCTGTTCTGTTCCTGGATCATCCTGAACACCATCAACCCGGATCTGCTGAAAATGAAAGTAATTACTACCCAGGTCATTCCGCCAGCCAAGTCACAGATCGCTTGCGAATGGAAATGTATTGACGTAGGCAGCAAATGTGAAGGCGGGGGCGGCCATGACACGATAGCAGCCACCAGTCCCTGGCGCAGCACTAACCAAGGCGTTTGTAATTCCCTGATCGGCGGCGTGCCGGCAACGGCTTGCTCGACAGGCAAACTATATGACTGCTGCTGCCGCAATGAGGTGAAAGCTTCGGAAGATGAAGCGGCCAGCATGATCGCTTGCTTAAACAACGCCGCCAAACCCTTGCCGGAACATAGCAGCTGCGAATTCAAGGGCACCAATGGCTACTGCAAAACATTTAAGGACCCTAACGGTGTTAACAAAATCAAATGTGTGCCTTGCAGTCAAACCGGAAACTTGTGCGCGGCGAACACCCAAGATTATGAATGTGCGAATCAGCAAGGATTATGCGGCACCGGCAAGCCTAACGGAAAGGATAATGATAAATATCAGGGCGGCGATTGCAATGCCAGCCCGAGGGACGGTAATTTTTTCACAGAAGCTTTAGGCAGCATAGAGTCCTCGGTAATAGCCTGCAATGACGAGAATAACCTAACGCCGATTGTGCCTTTAGTTGTCGCGGATTGGATTTTTGGTATAGATCTAAACAGTGTTTATGTCGAATGTAAATGTAAATAAATTAAGAATGGCCAATCAACCTAAATTCCGCTTCGCGCCCGGCCACAACGCCTGCGCCGGTTGCGGCCAACTGGTCGCGGTCCAGGCCGTTATGCGCGGCTTAGACGAAAACACGATTATCGCCAATGCGACCGGCTGTTTGGAGGTGACGACCACCGCCTATCCGCAAAGCGCCTGGGGCTTGCCCTGGATCCATTCCCTGTTCGAGAACGCGGCGGCCGTCGCTTCCGGCATCAGCGCCGCTTTGGCGCAAAAGGGCGATAAGCGGACCAAGGTAGTCGCTCAAGGCGGCGACGGCGGTACTTATGACATCGGCATCGGACTGATCAGCGGCATGTGGGAAAGAGGCGAAAATATCCTATATATCTGCTATGATACCGAAGCGTATTCTAATACCGGCATCCAGGCTTCCGGCGCCACGCCTTATGGCGCCAGCACGACTACGACCCCCGATGGCACTAGCGCTATCGGTTCGACCCAAGCCAAGAAGGATATGCTCGCCATTGCTTTGGCCCACGGTGTAAAATATGTTGCCCAATCAACCGCCGGATTCCCTGACGATATCACGGTTAAGGTCAAGCGGGCGCTCGCGACCAATGGGCCGAGCTATCTCCAGATCCTCTCTCCCTGCATCCCGGGCTGGAAAATCAATAGTGACGAAGCGGTGATGATGGGCAGATTAGCCGTCCAGACCGGCCTGTATCCGCTGCTGGAATATCAAAACGGCAAGTTGACCGGCTCCAGCATCAACAACAATTTCCAAGCCAAGCCGGTCGCCGAATATCTGAAGAAACAAGGACGCTTCAAACATCTGAAAGAAACGGAAATCGCCGTCATCCAACAGGCGGCCGAAGATAATATTAAACGCTATAAGATATGAAGGACGCCAAATTATTAATATTTGTCTGGCTGGCGGCGATCGGACTGATGTTATCGCCGCTCGCGGCTAAGGCTAATTGCATGTGGACCTTGAATGCCAATTGCGGCGATATCGGGAAGACCAATGCCTGGACTGAATCGACCAACGCCAGCTATTGCCAAGCCACGGTCAAACCGAACGGCGAAACGGTTAAATGCTGCTGCGCCAGCGGCGATGTCTTGGGCTGTTGCGAAAAGACTAATGACCGAAACGAAGTGACGGCAGAAAATATGACCGGCGAAGCTTGCCGGTCAATCCCCTATGCCGCCACGGTCTTCTACCAAGACTTCACGGCCCAGGACAACCGCTGCGTCCCTAAAAATGCCTACGAGGGTTGCACTTGGCGATCCGCCGGCGCCTGCCAGAACGGCGAAACTTTGGCTGACGGCAGCCAGTGCACCGGCGAAAAGCCAGCCGCTAAAATAATTCATAATGAGCCGATCCAGCCGGGCTGTTGCTGCACCAAAACGACCACCAAGCTACCGACTGTTCCCCAGGCTCCGGAGCCTCCAAAATTTACCATGCCGGAGTTGCAAGTTTCTCTCCCGGGATTGAACCTGACGCCATCCAGCTCCATCAGCTACACCCCGAATGAAGATGGCAGCTATAAAGTGTCTATCCCCTGGCTAGCCGAATACATCCAGGCCATCTATAATTACGGCCTGAGTGTCGCCGGCATCCTGGCGGCGCTCGTGCTGATCGGCGGCGGCCTCCTCTGGCTCATTTCCGGCGGCGACGCTTCCCGAATTACCCAGGCAAAAGAGCTTATTGCCGGTAGCATTACCGGCCTGATAATTCTTTTTTCTTCCTACATCATTTTAATCCAAATTAATCCCGACCTGATCAAGCTTAAGCCGATTAGCATCGGTACGGTCAAGGAATTGGATCTGGAGCCGGTTTCTAACGCCGGAAATCCGAATAATTCACGGACTTGTGAAAACTGCGTTACTTTAGACTCACAAATCCCGGCTAAAAACGGCCGCCAGATCAATAAAGACCTAAACGACAAATTAAAAAACGCTTGGGCGGGCTCAAACGGCATTGCCTGGCGCGTCACAGAGGCTTATCCCCCCTCCTCCGAACATAAGAGCACCTGCCATTATAACGGCATGTGCGCTGATCTGGCCTTGACCGGCAATTTAGACTGCTCCAATGTCAATAAGCTAATCACCGTGCTACAGAATGCCGGCTTACGAGTGCTGAATGAATATATCAGCTGCTCCGGCGTTAAAACCGACTATGCGACCGGCGGCCACCTGCATGTCCGCTAGGCGGCCCGATCCATCGCCTCGTTGGCCAGCTTATCTGCCGCGGCGTTACGCTCGCGGGGAATGAGAGTATAGGTAATTTTAGAAAAATTCAAAGCCAGATTATGCACGGTTAAAAACAAAGGCGCTAAGTCTTTGTTTTTTACTTTATATTCATGGTTCAGCTGCCGGACGACTAATTCGCTGTCCAAAAAGCAGTCTAGCTCCCGGGCGCCCAGTTCCCTGGCCTGTTCTAAAGCTTTAATCAAGGCCCGGTATTCGGCTTGGTTATTGGTCGTGATGCCCAGATACTCGGAAATTTCTTTGATCAGGCGGCCGCTTTCGTCATAAATGGCCACGCCGATGCCGGCCGGCCCGGGATTGCCGCGCGCGCCGCCGTCCGTGTAGATGCTTAATTTCATATTTTAATTTTTTAAATCTTGATCCTGGCGCGAACGGAGATCGATGATTTTTAGTTGCGGCTCCCGCCGGCCGTTGAATTCATTGATTTCCAAATAATAGGCGAGATCAATGCGGTCGCCAATCCGGAATCTTTGATAGTCCGCCGCGGCGCCGAAGGCGATGGCCCAAACCGCCGCGGCCGCTCCGGTAACGCCGCCGGACAGGCGCAGCTTGACGTGTTGATTATCGGCGCCCATGGTCACGATATCGTCTATCCGCAAATCATAGCTGGCGAAACGGGGTTGCGGATTATTCTGTCCGAAAGGCGCTAAGGAATTGATGGTTTCCGCCAAACGCAGATTGATCTGGGCCAAAGAAAGCTCCGCTTCGATCTTTAATTTCGGTACGAGCCGGGCTGGATCCAGACTGGCGGCCGCCGCCGCCAACTGAGCCTGGAAACGGCGCAAATTCTCTTCGCCTTTCACGGAAAACCCGCAAGCCATCGGATGCCCGCCGTATTTATCCAAAAAAGCGGCGCCGGTTTCTACGGCGGCGATCAGGTTGAATTCCTCGACCGAGCGGCCGGATCCTTTAAAGGCCGCTGCCGCCTGGCCCACCACTGCCGCCTGGCCCGCTGCCCCGTCCGTTTCGCTCTCCTCGCTCAGGCGGGAAACGATCAAAGTCGGACGATAATATTTTTCCGCGATGCGGCCGGCGACCAGGCCGACGACTCCTTCATTCCAAACCTGTGCCGCACCGGCGACGGCAAAAATGACCAGGGGCAGATTAGCCGGATCGATCTGCGCCTCCACGGCGGCCATGATCTCTTCCGTGATCTGCTGCCGCCGGGAATTGCGTCGATTAAGTTCGGCGGCCAATTCCCTGGCCTCCGCCGGATCGGTGGTTGTCAGCAGAGCGAAAGCGCTATTAGCATGCGCCAAGCGGCTGGCGGCATTCAGGCGCGGTCCGATTTGCCAACCGATATTCCAAGCCTCTAATTTGCGGCCGCTGTTTATTTTCGCTTCCCGAATCAATTCATCAAGCCCCAGGCGCCGATGCTGGTTCAATACCTCCAGGCCGTCTTTAACCAACTGGCGGTTTTCGCCCAGCAGGCTGACCAGATCGGTCACGGTTCCAATCGCTACCAGATCCAAGCATTTGGCGCTGATTAATTGCTTCTGCTTATCCGACAACGTGGATTTAGCCAAGAGGGCGCTCACCAGCTTGAACGATACGCCGACGCCGGCCAGATACTTCCAAGGGTAGTGATCATGGGGATCGGCGGGGTCAATATACAAACAAGGCGGCAGATCCGCTTCATCTTCCGGCAAGACATGGTGGTCGGTAATAATGATATCTAATCCTAAACTTTGCGCATAAATGACTTCCTCCCGGTTACGGATGCCATTATCGACCGTAACGATCAGCTTGCCGCCCTGCGCGGCAATCTGGTCAATAGCGCTGCGATTCAGACCATAGCCCTCGGACACCCGATCCGGCAGGTAGACTTCGGCTTTAGCCTGAAGAATCTGTAAAGTCTCCAATAGGATGACCGAGGCGGTGACGCCGTCGGCATCGTAATCGCCGTAGACGATGATCTTGTCGCCGGCTTTGATATGGCTGATGATCAGATCAGCGGCGGCGGCCATGTCCCGGAACAGGAAGGGGTCATGGTAAGCGCCGTCGGCAAAAAAAGCCTCGATATCGGCTGGCGTGGACAGGCCGCGGTTATAAAGCAACTGCAAAAGCACCGGTTCTATGTCCGGGTGCTGCCGATACTGCTCGGCTGAAAGCTGCGAAACGACTTGCCATTGTTTCATGACAGGATAAATTAACTGATAAAGCCGACCATCGCCGTCCAGGCCACCATGGAAACCACGACCAGGAAGGACAGAATAATCCAAATGATCTTAATCACTTTGCGTCTCTTCATAAATTATCTTTTTAAAATTTTAACGAAGGTATCGGGCGGAATCTCGACGCTACCCTTGCCGGCGGTGGCCATCTTCTTCTTGCCTTTTTTCTGCTTTTCCAGGAGCTTGCGCTTGCGGCTGACATCGCCGCCATAGAGCTTGGCCGTCACATCCTTGCGCAACGCGGAGAGTTTTTCGGCGGCGATCACTTTGCCGCCGAGCGCCGCTTGGATTTTCACGGCGAACAGCTGCTTGGGCAAATTATCTTTCAAAATTTCGACGATCTGCCGTCCCTGGCGATAGGCGTCATCGCGATAAACAATAGTCGCCAGAGCCTCGACGATGTCTTCCGCTACCAGGATATCCAGCTTGACCACGTCCGCCGGCCGATAATCCAGATAGTCGTAGTTAATGGAAGCATAGCCGGCGGAAATGCTTTTGATCTTATCATAGAAATCCGTCAAGATAGCGGATAAAGGCATCTCATAGTGGAGCAGCGTCCGGCTATCTTCGCCTTCGGATGACAAATATTCTGTATTTTTATAAATACCGCGCTTTTCCTGCGCCAGCTGCATGACATTCCCGAGATATGATTTCGGCGTAACAATATCCAGCTTGACCCAAGGTTCTTCGATCGTTTCGACCTGGTTCGGTTCCGGCAAGCGCTGCGGCGTCCGGATGATGACCTCTTCCCCGTCGGATTTCCTGACTTTATAGGCGACGCTGGGCACCGTGACAATCAGATCCAGACCGTATTCCCGCCGCAACCTCTCCTGAAAGACTTCCAGATGCAAGAGGCCTAAGAAACCACAACGGAAACCGAAGCCCAGCGCGTCCGAGCGCTCCGGTTCATAAGCCAGGGCCGCGTCATTCAATTTTAATTTCTCCATCGCTTCGCGCAACTCCTTGAAATCATTGCCCTCGCGGGGAAAAATGCCGGCGAAGACCATCGGCCTCACTTCCTTATAACCGGCCAAGGGCTCAACGGATGCGGCCTCGGCTACGCCCTGCCGAGCCGTGAGCGTATCGCCGACGCGACAATCGGCAACCGCCCGAAAGCCGGTAACAACGTAGCCGATAGCGCCGGCGTCCAAAGTGCCGGTGGAAAAATAGTCCGGCTTGAACAGGCCGCAGTCCAGGATCTCACTGACTACGCCGGTCGACAAGAGCTTGATCTTATCCCCCTTATTTAGAGTCCCGTCAAAGACCCGGACATAAGCGACGACGCCGCGATAGATGTCATATTTGGAATCAAAGACCAAGGCGCGCG
This sequence comes from Patescibacteria group bacterium, assembly GCA_041651095.1. Lineage (GTDB taxonomy): Bacteria > Patescibacteriota > Patescibacteriia > Patescibacteriales > UBA12465 > UBA12465. The sequence continues at coordinate 69,299 of JBAZJV010000001.1, read as the reverse complement.
GAAAATCTTCAAACGCGGCAGGCGGCGATGACGGCTGTGGTGCCGGCCCATGCTTGATCACGGCCGCCAGAATTTCGGCGACGCCGGCGCCGGTCTTGCCCGAAGCGGCCAGAATTTCTTCCGGCCGGCAACCCAGCAAATCAACAATCTCCCGCTTGGTCTTGGCCACGTCGGCCGCCGGCAAATCAATCTTATTCACCACCGGAATGATCGTCAAATCCTGCTCTAAAGCCAGATAAAGGTTGGCCAGGGTCTGGGCCTGGATACCCTGCGTGCAATCGACCAATAAGATGGCGGTTTCGACCGCCGCCAGCGAACGCGATACTTCGTAAGAAAAATCAACGTGGCCCGGCGTATCTATAAGATTCAAACGATAACCCTGATAATCCATGGTCACCGGCTGCAGCTTGATGGTGATGCCCCGCTCCCGCTCGATATCCATGCCGTCCAAGATCTGATCCTTCATCTTGCGCTTTTCCACGGTGCCGGTAATCTCCAGCATCCGGTCGGCCAGCGTCGACTTGCCGTGATCGACGTGGGCGATGATACAAAAATTTCTTATTTTATCGGTTTTTCCTGACATAATGTGATAATTAGACTCCTCTAGCTTCGCCCTGGTCGTCCAGACCGACTTTCTTAAAGGGCCAACGGCGGCCGATCGCCGTAATCAGATTGAAAAATTCCTCGCTTTTCAACAGATAGCAAAAAGCGCCGTAAACTACTAAGCCGACAGTCGAGGAAACCACTAGTTGAATAAAGACGCCGCTGAATCTGCTCATATCGATATAGGGCCAGATCAGGACTTTCATGATCTGGGCGGCACCGCCGGCGGCCACCGCGCTGAGAGTAAATTTTAACACTGAACGGATAATATTGCCAAGATCCAAATTTCCGACCTTGATTGACAGCCAGATCCACAACAGTAAAAAGTTAAGGATATTATCAATGGAATAAGCTAAAGCCAGGCCGGCCACGCCGAAGCGCGGCGCCAGCCAAATAGCCAGCGCGGTATTGACGGCGACCGTGAACAGGCCGATATAGAACGGGGTCGCCGAATTATGGCGAGCATAAAATACCCGGACCAGGAGCGGAATCGTCGCCTGGGCGAACAAGCTCAGGGCGAAAAGGCCCAAAGTATTCATGGTCAGGATCGTGTCTTGCCAGTCAAAGCTCCCGGTGCCCAGGACGACCCGAATGATCTGAGCTCGGAGGGCGATGATGAGCACGGTCGAAGGAATGATAAAAAAGAGGATCTGCCGGAAACTCTGGGAAAAATGCGCGGTTAATTCATCCTTATTAAAAGCGGCGGCAGCCAGCGAGGGAAAGGCGGCGATGGCGAAAGAAATGCCGAAAATGCCGATCGGAAATGACTGCAAATTATTGGCAAAATTAAAAACAGCGAGCGACCCGCCGGCCAAACTGGAGGCGATGGCGGTCACGACCACTAAATTAATCTGGGAAATCGCCAGGCTCAGGGTGCGCGGGACCATCATCTGGCCGATCTGCCTGGTCGCCGGATCGCGGCGGCGGATCTGGAAGCGGTAACGGAAGCCCAGGTGGCGGACCGCCGGAATCTGAATCGCCATATGCAAAAAAGCACCCAGGACGACGCCCCAAGCCAAGCCGTAGACCCCGAACCAAGGCACGAACAATACGGCGCCGACGATAATCCCGAGATTATAGAAAACCGGCGCCAGCGAATAGACGACAAAACGTTTGAAGGATTGCAAAATGCCGCCTAAAATACCGGAAATACCCAAAAACAGGGGCGATAAGAACATAATCCTGGTCAAAGCCGCTGTCGCCGCCTGCTCCGCCAGCGCGAAGCCGGGCGTAATGAGATGCATCAGGCCGTCGGCGAAAACTATGCCTAAGAGCGCCAAGATGCTTAGACCCAGGAATAAATAATTCAAGACATTATTAGCTAATTCCCAAGCCGCCTGATTGGGGCGGCCGGCGCCCTGATCTGGTTCGCTCCTGGAGGCCGAGAAATCCTTGACCAAGGAAGTAAAGATCGGAATAAATCCGGATGATAAAGCGCCCAAGACGACGAGGTTATATACCAGATCCGGCACCCGGAAGGCGGCATAATAAATATCCAGGGTCTGGCTGGCGCCGAATTGTCCGGCTAAGATACGATCGCGGATGACGCCCAAGAAACGCGAAGCCAGAGAAGACAGGGCTACCAGCAGGGCGGCGGCGGTGATGCTGTTAATCTGCCGTTTGAAGATGTCGCGTAATTTGATCATAATATCATTGTTCCCGGCGCGGCCATTGCTCCCGGCCGGGCAGCGAGCGCAAGCGCTGATAAGCCTCCTGATAAAACGGATTGCTGGCTAAGGCTTGCGACCAGAAATCGGCCGCGGCGTCATAGCGCCGCTGGCGATAAGCCAAGTCGCCGAGATTGAATAAGGCTTTATCATAGCGCGGATTGACTATTAATTCCCGGCGGAATTCTTGCTCGGCCGAAGCATAATCATGCCGGGATAAATCGATTACTCCAAGATTGTTGTGGACCATCGACTCCTGGGGGTTTAACGCCAGGGCTCGCTGATAATACTGTTCGGCGGCCGAAAAATCTCCGTCCAGGTAATACATGACACCCAGGTTCTTCTGGGCGAGCGGCGAATGCGGCGAAGCCTGGGCCGCCGCCTGCCAAAATGTCAGGCGGTCGCTGAACGCGGCGCTATGCTGCCAAGTCAAGGCCGCCAAGATTAACAGAATCGCCACGCCTATCATCTTAACATTTTTCCGGTTAAAGTCTAGCGACCTGATCCACGGCAATTCAGCCAGGAACAGCAAAAAACCGATGAATGATAAATACAGCCGATGTTCCAGGAAATCCGGCAAGCCGTTGACGCGAATGAAGGAAGGCAACAAAAATAGCAGGAACCAGAGCAGGCTGAACAGGAAATAACGGTTGCGCCGCGGACGCGATTGCCAGGCGGCCGCTCCTAATAACAACAGGACGATGCAACCGGGCCACAAACGGGAATCGGCTAATATCGGAAAGACTGCCAGATTAAACGGCCATAACAATTTGCCGAGATAAATCAGCAGCGCCGGCGCGTTCTGTCCGATATCCAGGAAAGCGGCCGCATAAGAAGTGGTTTCGCCGCCCAAAGCCAAATGGCGCATGACGAACCACAGGGCGCCGACGGCCGCCGAACCGGCGGCAAGCAGCCAGCGGTCTCTTGGCGCAACGCGATCCGGTTCGACGAAACAGGCATAAAAAATAACCAGAACCGGCAGGAAAACCGCGCTTTCTTTGGTCAGCAGGGCGCAGAATAAAAATCCCAGATAAGCGATATAAGAAAGCAGGCGCGGCCGGGTGCTGAAAGCGAGGAAAGACAGGAAGGCGGCCAGGACGAAAACGGCAAGCAGCGAGTCGTTCCGCCCGGGAATCCAGGCTACCGCCTGCGTCAAAACCGGGTGCGCCAAAAAGACCAAGGACAGCCACAAGGCCAAAGAGCGGCTAAGCCGCCATTTGACCAATAAATAAAACAATAAGCCGGCGGCCAGGACATGCAGCAGAATATTGGTCAGATGGAAAATCACCGGCAAAGGACCGGCCACGGCCGCGTCCGCCATGAAGGACAAATTCAGAAGAGGCCGGTAGTAAAAACGGTCACTGGAAAGAAAGACGTCGTGGCCGAAGATCAGGCCGATGTTCTGGACGCGGCTGATGATCGGATAGTTTTCCAGAATCAAGGCGTTATCATCCAGGTAAACAAAATCAAAAAACATGGTCCGGCCGTATAACAACAGGCCTAAAATCAAAATAATCAAATAGGGCCACCGGCCCGGGAGCCGGTGGTCGTTAGCGGTTATCGGACCTGCCGTTTTAACCATACCATGGAGATTAAAATATTATTTGAAGCCGCCGATTAAGTATTTTAAAGCGGTAGCGACGGTGCCCAGGCCGTAACGGCAGCTGCGCCAAAAATTGATCGAGGAGGCTTCCGGAAAATAGCGGACCGGCACCGGAATCTCGCCGATCCGGTAATGGCGGGCGACGATCTGGAACAATACCTGGCTGTCAAAGACAAAGTCGTCGGAATTGGCCGGCCAGTCGATATGTTCCAGGACTTCCCGCCTATACGCCCGCAAACCAGTATGCCATTCGGACAGATTCTGGCCGCTAACCAGGTTCTCGAAAATCGTCAGTAGCCGGTTAGCCAGATACTTATAGCGCGGCATGCCGCCGGCGAGCGTTTCCCGCCGGCTGCGGATCCGCGTCCCGAGCATCACGTCAAAATAATCGTCGGCGATGAAGGCGGCAAAATACCTGACCAATTTCGGATCGTATTGATAATCAGGATGGATCATCACGATAATGTCCGCCCCGTGTTCCAAGGCCAGCCGGTAGCAAGTCTTCTGGTTGGCGCCGTAGCCGCCGTTGCGTTCGCGGGCAAAAACGAATAAGCCGAGGCGGCGGGCGACCGCCAGCGTTTCGTCGCCGCTTTGATCGTCGACCAGAATTATTTCATCAACCGAAGCTGGCAGATCCCGGACGGTCCGCTCCAGGGTCCGGGCGGCATTATAGGCCGGCAGGACGACGATGATTTTTTGGCCGTTATACATATAAGCTACAGAATAATTCGGATATCGCCGGCCGCTACCCCGCGCCGGAACAGGAAAAGCGGATTAATATCCAATTCGCTGATTTCCGGATGCTCGTTGGCTAATCTCGCCAGCTTGACCAGGGTTCGGGCCAGCGCATCGAGATCGTATTTTTTCTGACCGCGGGCGCCGTTTAAAATCGGGTAAATCTTCAATTCGCTGATCAAGCGCCGAGCTTCGGCCAGGTTCAAATCGCTGACCGCTAATTTAAAATCCTTGAAAATTTCCGTATAAATGCCTCCTTGTCCGACCATCATGATCGGCCCGAAGCTCTCGTCTCGCTTAAAACCCAGGATGATTTCCTGGAAATGATCGACCTGGGCCTGGACGACCAGATAATTATCCGGCCGGCGGAAAGATCGGGCCTGCCGGCGCTGCAGGCCGTTAGCCGCCGCGCGCAGCTCAGCCGGCGTACGCAGATTAACAATGACGCCGCCGGTGTCCGTCTTATGCAAAAAATCCGGACCGACCGTCTTCAGGACGGCCGGATAAGCGTAAGATGATAGACGGCTCTCGTCATAACGAGAAATTTTGGCTACCGGGATGCCATATTGCCGCAACAAACGGAAAGCGGCCAGATAATCCGGATTGGCCGGACGAGGAGCGGGACGCCGGACGGAAACCTGATAGGGTCGCAGGCGGAGCAGAGACTGCTTATAAGCGATCAGCTTCTTGAAACTGCGGACCGCCTCTTCCGGATAGTCAAAGGAGGGCAAGCCGTGTTTGGCAAACAGGGCGCGCGCCGTCTTGACGTTTTCACCCCCGACGAAACTGGCCATCACCAGCTTGCGCGGATATTTTTTGGCTGCCGCGACCAGCGCCTGAGCGGTCTGGAGCGGTTCCGTCGAGGTCTGCGGCGTCAATAAGACCAGCAGGTTATTGACTTTGGGATCAGCCAGTAATTTACGCAGCGCCGCTTCATAGCGCGCCGCGTCCGCGTCGCCCAAGAGATCTAAGCTGCGGCCGAAAGGCAGTTTTTGCCGGCTGATTTCATCTACCGTGATTACCGCGACGCCGCCGGCATTGGTAATGATATGCAAATCCGGCGATCCTTGGTTATGCCAGGATTCTTTCCGGAATAGCAACAGCAGGTTGAACAGGTCTTCCAGGTTATCCAGCCAGATCGCGCCGGACCGTTCCACGCCGACGCGGACCGCCGCCGCCGAACCGGCCAAAGAACCAGTATGCGATTTGGCCAGGGCGCCGCCGGCCGCGCTGATGCCGGCTTTCAATACGGCGACCGGCTTGCGCTTGGCCAGACGGGAAACAGTCGCCATGAAGCGCCGGCCGTCCTTGATTTCCTCCAGATAAGCGGTCACTAAATCGATCCGCTTATCCGCCGCCAGATACTGCATGATCCGATTCTCGTCCAGCACGGCCTTGTTGCCGAGACTGATGAAATAGCCGAAATTGAAATCTTTGGTCTTGAGCCAATCTAAGGAAGCGGCGCCGATCGCCCCCGATTGCGACAGCAAGGCGCTGTTGCCGGTATCCCGGTCCGCGTTAGCAAAAGTCGCGTTCAATCCGTGCCAGGTATTGATCAGCCCCAGGCAATTCGGCCCCAGGATGTTCAGGCGGTAGCGCGCGGCTAAAGCCGCGATCTGCTGCTCCAGCGCCGCCCCGTCGCCGCCGCTTTCTTTGAAGCCGGCCGTAATGATAACGAGATCTTTTATTCCCAGGCGGCCGCAACGCTGCACTTCGGCCGGCACCAGAGCCGCCGGGATAGCAATGACCACCAGTAAACCGCGCCGACCGGCGGCGGGCACCTTATCCAGGCAAGGATAAGCCCGCTGGCCGGCGATTTTCTTTTCTTTCAGGTTAATCGGATAAATCGCGCCGCGAAAGCCGCCGGCGCGCAGATTGTCCAGAATTTGCCGGCCTAATTTTTCCGGATTATTGGAGGCGCCGACGACGGCTACCGACCGCGGGTTAAAAAAATTTTTAAGAGACATAGGCTTGATGGTGCCGGCCGCCGGAGCGCCGGCCCTGCTTAATTATTACCCTACTCTTTATTCGGGCGTGATTTTTTAATTAATAAGCTTAAAGCGCTGAGCAGCCAGAGCAGCCAGAGCCAATTCAGATTGAAATAAACCAGGATGATATCGGGCCAAAGCGTTTCCAGGACCACCAAAGTCACGGCTAAGCCCGTGAAAAAATAAAAGATTTCCCGCTTGATAATGGCGGCGCGATCCAGCGCCGGCCGGGTTAGTACGGCCATAAATTTCTAAACATATTGGCGATTTTCTGCCCTAGGGTCAAACCGTTTAAAGTGATCCGCAGATCTCTGATTTCCAGATCGGCCGCCGCGCCGGGCTGTCCCTGCAGCCCCGGTATGGAGAGCAAGAAACGGTATCGGCCGTTTTCCCGAGCCGCGCCGGCTAGTGATAACCGAGCCGTGGCGGTTTTCCAGCCGGCCTCCTCCCGGGGCGGCGCATAATCGGCAATCAAGTATTTCAGGCTGCTGGTCGCGGACCAAGGCCGGTCAGCTTTCCAAAACGCCGGATTGAACAGGCTGGATCGGGCCAGGGCGAAAACGCCGTTATTGGACAGGATGATATCGTCCTTAGCGACAACGATTTCCTTGCTGCCTTCTCCGGCCGTAAAAACGAATTGCTCGTCAGTCTGCGACAGAGCGAAAGAGCGGCCGGCAAAGTGGATTTCGCCCAAGCTGGCCGGATTGGCCGTGCTGGCCGTCAGATAAGACGCATCGGTAAACAGCCGCAAGGAGCCGGTGCCGGAGACCGGCCAAACCCGCCCGATGAAAGCCAGTTTGTCGGAAGAACTGACGATCTTGGCCATCACGACATCCGAGCTGATGCGGACATCAGCCAGACAAGCTCCGGCCGGCTGGCCCGCGCCGCTTAGAACCAGATGTTTATCTTCCAGACGGCCGTCATTCGGCGTCGGATTATGGTCGGCGATGGTTTGGCTGGCGATGATCCGATTGCCGCAGGACACCTGAACCGTAATCGGATCCTGAGCTTTATCCTGATTTAAATCGACAAAATCTAAACTTAGCTGCCAAGGTTCATCCTTCAAATAAAGATAAAAGCGGTGCGGACCGCGGAGCGGCTGATCAATAGTCAAGGAACGAAGCGGCGCATAGTCCGGCAGGCGATAATTAAAATCCGGCTCATAATTATAAACCGCCAGGCAGGCGGTCGGTCCGCCGGGGCAGTCCCGGAGATAACCGGCCCGCAAATCTCGGAAAAACTCCGTCGCGGAATCATAATGCCGCTCCGCCTGCAATACCAGCCGATCCGCGCTGTCTTCCAAGCGCAACCAACGGAAACGCAGATCATCCACGACCCGGTTTTGCAACGGCTGCAATTCATAGCGTTCGGTCAGCTTATCCTGTAAGACGCCGATTTCTACCAGCGGCGCGTCCGGACCCAATCGGTCGCGATAAGTCACGGTCACCGTGGCCTGATTAAAGGCCCGCGGCGTAAACAAATAGAAATAAACCGGATCAGCGACGATCCGCAGGAATTGGCTGTCGTCGAACCGTTCGGCCGGCTGGAAACCGCTGATGAATCCCTTCCCCGACCTTAAACCGGCCGGCCAGGATTTTTCGTAAGTAATCCGGCCGCCAGGCAAAATTTTCAAATACAAAAAAAATGCCGCCAGCAGGATGATTAGCAAGCCTAAAAATAAGCGCAGTTTAAACAAAAATGACCGTTGTCGCCAACGCAGTCTAAGCATAAAGATACTTACATTTTACTGTATTTCCGATAATAAAAAAAGGGCCGGCCCGATTAGGGCCAGCTCTTTTTCCGGTTCGTAATGATCCTTATTTATTATAATCAATCCGCTGTTTCTTTCCTTTATAGCCGGTGCCGGCCGGAATCAGGCAGCCGATGATGACGTTCTCCTTCAAGCCCTCCAGGAAATCGATCTTGCCGCCCACCGCCGCGTCAATCAGCACCCGGGAAGTTTCCTGGAAGGAAGCGGCGGACAAGAAGCTGTCCGTCGTGAGCGAAGCCTTGGTAATACCTAAGAGCAGGCGCTCGGCCTTAGCCGGGTGCTTCAACCCCTGGTTAGCGGCCTCCAGCACTTCCTCTTCGATGGTTTCTCCCGGCAGCAGGTTGGTATCGCCGGCCTCCTTGATCAGATAACGGGAGAACATCTGGCGGGCGATGATTTCTACGTGCTTATCGTTAAGCGGCTGGCCCTGGGAAGAATAGACGTATTGGATTTCCTTGATGATATACTGCTGCGTTTCCAGACAGCCCTTCAGCTTATAAAGCTCGCGCAGGTCCAGGCTGCCTTCGGTCAGCTGGGTGCCGCGCTCAACAGTCTCGCCGTCGCGTACCATCAGCATGGTCCCTTTCAAAATCGGGAATTCCTTGACCTTTTCCACTTCTTTGGCCAGGCTGATATATTTCTCGGTCAGGCTGACTATGCCGCCGGCTTTAGCCCGGACGACTTCCCCGCCGACCTTGAACAGCTCCGCGTTCTTGGCGACCGTTTCGCCGGCCTTGACCAGGACTTTGACCTCCAGTTTTTTTGTATCCTTGGCGGTCAGGCCGCCGGCCAATTTCAATTCGTTCAGTTTCTCGGAAAAATAATACTTATCGTGATCTTGTCCCTTATAATAAATACTGAGAATCTTGGTCTGCGGATTTTCTACGGTAATCTCCCGGCCGTCCTGGTCTTTAATCACCTTCTGGGCGAACTGGATCTTCACCCGGCCGGCCACATCCGCGATCAGGGCCTTCTTCTTGGGGCTGCGGGCCTCGAAAATCTCTTCCACGCGAGGTAGACCCTGGGTGATATCGTCCTGACCGGCAACGCCGCCGGTATGGAAAGTCCGCATGGTCAGCTGCGTGCCCGGCTCGCCGATAGACTGCGCGGCGATGATGCCGACCGTCGCTCCCATGCCGACCGGCTTATTATAAGCCAGATCCCAGCCATAGCATTTGGCGCAAACCCCTTTATGAAGCCGGCAATTCAAGACCGAACGGACGACCGCCTGCTCGACTTCTTTATTCTTAAGCAACTTAATATTTTCTTCATTCAGCAATTCGCCGGCCTTGAGCACGATCTTGCCTTTTTTATCCAAAGCATCCTGGGCCAGATAACGGCCGGTAATCCGCTTGAAAAAGTCTTCCCCGCCTTTCTCCACTTCCGATCGGTTCAAGGTCAAGCCTTCCTCGTCGCCGCAGTCTTCTTCGGAAATGATGACATCCTGCGATACGTCGACCAGGCGCCGGGTCAGATAACCGGCATTAGCGGTCCGGAGAGCGGTATCGGACAAGCCTTTGCGGACGCCATGGGTAGAAATGAAATATTCCAGCACGCCGAAGCCTTCCTTGAAATTACCTTTGACCGGCAACTCGAAAATCGCGCCGGACGGCGAGGTGACCAAGCCCTTCATGCCCAGAATCTGGACCGGCTGGGCCCAGGAACCGCGGGCGCCGGAATCGATCATCGAGAATACCGGTAAAATGTTGGATAAGCCCTTCTTGCAGATATCGGCGATCTTATCCTTGGTGCTGGTCCACTCTTCAATCACCTTGGCATAACGCTCGCTGTCCGTCAGCAAGCCGTCTTCATACTGGGCCTGGATAAGTTCCACTTTCCGGTTGGCCGATTCGATCAGCTGGTCTTTCTCCGGCAAACCGGGCAGATCGCCGAAACCCCAGGATAAACCGGACTTGGTGATAAAGGAGAAGCTGCGGTTCTTCAAACCATCGATGAAACGAACTGTTTCTTCCTCGCCGTAAATCCGCAGGCATTCCCGGATCAGGTCCTTCAGCTTGCCCTTGCCGACGACGTCGTTGATGTAGCGCAATTTTTCCGGCAGCAAAGAATTAAAAATCAGGCGACCGATCGTCGTTTTCAAACGTTCTCCCTGATAACGGATATAAATCGCCTCATGCAATCCGATGCCGTCGTTATCATAAGCCAGCATCGCCTCGTCAAAATCATAAAAATGACGGATCTCTTCCGGTTTCTTGGCGTTATAATCAGCCTCCACCAGAGTAATATAATAGGTGCCCCAAACGATATCCTGCGCCGGCGCGACGATCGGGTCGCCGGTCGCCGGTTTTAATAAATTATGGGACGAAAGCATCAGGTTCTCCGCTTCGTGTCTAGCCTCCTTGGTGAGCGGCACGTGCACGGCCATCTGATCGCCGTCGAAATCAGCGTTAAAGGCCGTACAGACCAGCGGGTGGATCTGGATCGCCTTGCCTTCGATCAGGATCGGCCGGAAAGCCTGGATACCCAGGCGATGCAGGGTGGGGGCGCGATTCAAAAGGACAAAAGATTCTTTGATGATCTCTTCCAGAATGTCCCAAACCTCGTCATGCCCCGCTTCGATATAGCGCGAAGCGCTCCGGACGTTATGGACGATCTCTCTTTTGATCAATTGGGAAATGATAAACGGCTTGAATAATTCCAGGGCCATGGTCTTAGGCAGGCCGCATTGGTCCAGATTCAAGCGCGGATTGACAACGATGACCGAACGGCCGGAGTAATCCACGCGCTTGCCGAGCAGGTTCTGGCGGAAGCGCCCCTGTTTGCCCTTCAGGGTATCAGCCAAGGATTTTAATTGCCGTTTCTGGCCGGTCGAGGCCGTCACCGTCTTGGTGTGGCGGGCGCTGTTATCGATCAGCGCGTCCACCGCCTCCTGCAGCATGCGTTTTTCATTGCGGCAAATGACTTCCGGCGCATTCAGGTCGATCAGCTGTTTCAAACGGTTATTGCGGTTGATGATGCGACGGTACAGATCATTCAAGTCCGAAGCGGCAAACCGGCCGCCGTCCAAAGCCACCATCGGACGCAGATCCGGCGGCACCACCGGCAATACGGTCAGGATCATCCATTCCGGCCGGATATTGTTATTGCGGAAACTCTTTAATAATTTCAGGCGCTTGACCAGCTTTTCCTTCTTGGAATCGACGGCGCTATTCAGTTTTTCTTCCAGGTTCGCGATGCTTTGATCCAGGTCAATCTTGGCGAGCAGCTGGCGGATCGCTTCCGCGCCGATCGAGGCTTCGAAAATATGCCCGAACTTCTTGCTTAATTCCTGATACTCCTGTTCGGACAGGATCAGGAGCGGTTTTAATTCCTTAAGCTCCCTTTGCACCGTGCCGAAGTCTTCTTCCAGCCGGGCCAGGCGCTCCGCCTTGGCCTTGGCCGCCTCCTTGATCGCCGGATGGTTGTCGCCGGCCTCCTGGTCCTGCTCTTTGAACTTGCGGACGGCCACGTTAAATTCGTTATCGATGCTCTTCAGTTTGGATTTATACTCGGCCTTGACCTGATCCAGGGTTGCCGCCTTCAGGGTGTCATCTACGGCCGTCACGATAAAGCTGGCGTAATAAATCACCTTCTCCAAGGATTGGATGCCTAGATTGAGCAACAAGCCGATCTTGGAAGACAGGCCGCGCAAAAACCAAATATGGGAAGCCGGCACCTGCAGGGTGATGTGCCCCAGGCGTTCGCGCCGCACGATACTGCGTGTCACTTCCACGCCGCATTTGTCGCAAACGATGCCCTTATAGCGGATCTTCTTGTACTTGCCGCAGGCGCATTCCCAGTCCTTGGTCGGCCCGAAAATCTTTTCGCAGAACAAGCCATCCTTCTCCGGTTTCTGGGTGCGGTAATTGATGGTTTCCGGCCGGGTCACTTCGCCGTGCGACCAGGCGAGGATTTCATCGGGGCTGGCCAGGCGCAGGCGGATAGCGGCGAAATCGCTGGTTTTGATCGGGTTTAACATAGATATTTAAAATTTATGGTGACTAATCTTCATCCTTGCCGTTTTCTTGCAACGCGGCGATTATTTCCGGCCGGTCATAATCCAGCTTGTCGTCGGTTTTGGGCTCTTCGTCGATATCCGTAACCACTTCCGAAGCGGGCTGGCCGCCGTCACCGCCGAGCAGCTCCACGCTTAATCCCAGGCCTTTGAGTTCGCGGATCAAGACATTGAAAGATTCCGGCACGTTCAGCTTCTCTATTTCTTCGCCCTTGATGATCGCTTCATAGGCCTTGCTGCGTCCGGGCACGTCATCGGATTTTATCGTCAACATCTCCTGCAAGGTATGCGCCGCGCCGTAGCCTTCCAAGGCCCAAACCTCCATTTCGCCGAAACGCTGGCCGCCGAATTGAGCCTTGCCGCCCAAAGGCTGCTGGGTGATCAGCGAGTAAGGACCGATAGAGCGCTGGTGGATCTTGTCTTCCACCATATGATTCAATTTCAAAACATACTTATAACCGACGGTAATCTTATGGTCGTAGGCTTCGCCGGTCTTGCCGTCATAAAGAGTCACCTTGCCGTCCGCCGGCAAACCGGCGGCAATGAGCTGTTCCCGGATTTGCGCTTCCGTAATGCCGTTTAAGGCCGGCGTCACCACGCGATAGCCCAGTTTCTTGGCGGCAAAGCCCATATGCGTTTCCAGGAGCTGGCCCAGGTTCATACGAGAGATGATGCCGAGCGGAGAAAGGATGATGTCAATCGGCGTGCCGTCGGCCATATAAGGCATGTCCTCTACCGGCACGACCTGGGAAATGACGCCCTTATTGCCGTGGCGGCCGGACATTTTGTCGCCGACCTGGATCTTGCGCAGATTGGCCACGGCGACCTGGATGGATTTCAAGACGCCCGCCGCCAGCTTATCGCCTTGTTCGCGGGAAAAGATCTTGATATCAACGACCTTGCCGTGTTCACCGTGTTCCAGATACAGGGAAGAATCCCGGACATCCTTGGCTTTTTCGCCGAAAATGGCCCGGAGCAATTTTTCTTCGGCCGAGAGGGTCGTTTCGCCTTTCGGCGTGATCTTGCCGACCAGGATGTCGCCGGAAGAAACTTCCGCGCCAATGGAAATGATGCCCTCTTCGTCCAGGTTCTTCAGCTTCTCCTCGCTGATATTAGGAATATCATTAGTGATGACTTCCGGGCCGAGCTTGGTATCGCGGACATCGATGGTGTAGTTCTCGATATGGATGGAAGAATAAGTATCCTCCTTGACCAGCCGTTCGGAAATGATGACGGCGTCTTCATAATTGAAGCCTTCCCAGGTCATGAACGCCACCAGGACGTTGCGCCCTAAAGACAATTCGCCGTTATCAATGGCCGGCCCGTCAGACAGGATCTGGCCTTTTTTGATCTTTTGGCCGGCTTCGACGATCGGATGCTGGTTGATGCAAGTCGAAGAGTTGGAGCGTAAAAATTTATTCAGGTGATAAACCGTGGTTTTGCCCTTCTTGTCGGCCAACTCGATTAAGCCGGCGTCGGCCCGGGTAATAACCCCGTCATCCTTGGCGATGACCAGGTGGCCGCTGTCGCGCGCCGCCTTCTCTTCCACGCCGGTGCCGACGATGGGCGCCTCCGCCTTGATGAGCGGCACGGCCTGGCGCTGCATGTTCGTGCCCATGAGCGAACGCTGGCCGTCGTTATGTTCCATGAACGGGATCAGGCTGGTGGCGATGGAAATGATCTGGTTGGCCGCCAGGCCGACCAGGTCGATCTTACCGGTTTCTTCCATTCCCGGCTGGCCGTTCTTGCGGACCTCGTACTTGGAAACCAGGATATAGTTATTCTGATCGACCGGGATAGTCGCGGCCGCGGTCACATATTTTTCCTCTTCAAAAGCGTCGATATAAATGATCTCATCGGTAATTCGGCTGCCCTTCTTGTCGTGAATGACCTTCCGATAAGGCGTTTCCAGGAAGCCGTAACTGTTCAAATGGGCGTAGCTGGCCAAGTGGCCGACCAGGCCGATATTCGGGCCTTCCGGCGTGGCGATCGGACAAATGCGGCCGTAGTGGGTAGTGTGGACGTCGCGGACGTCGAAACCGGCGCGTTCCCGGGTCAAACCGCCGGGACCCATGGCGGAAAGCCGGCGCTTATGCTCGAGCTCCGCCAGCGGATTGGTCTGATCCATGAACTGCGATAATTGCGAAGACATGAAAAATTCCCGGACCACGCCGATGACCGGCCGGGCATTGACCAGCTTTGAGGGAGTCAGGGAGGCGATGTCATTCGTGGACATCCGGTCCTTGATGATGCGTTCCATGCGGGCCAGACCGACGCGGCAACGATTCTGAATCAGGCCGCCCACGGCGCGGATGCGGCGGTTGCCGAGGTGATCGATATCATCTTCCGGCTCTTTGGTGATATTCAAACGGATGACTTCTTTGACGATAAGCAGCAAATCTTCCTTGCGCAGGATGCGGTTCTCCTTCTTATTAGCCGGCAAGTCGAGATTGAAGCGCCGGTTCAACTTATAGCGTCCGACCCGGCCGAAATCATAACGGTCGAAGCGAAAAAACATGGAATGGATGAGCTGGCGAGCATTATCGACCGAAGCCAGGTCGCCCGGACGGATGCGGCGATAAACTTCCTGCAAGCCTTCCGCCTCGGTCTTGGCCGCGTCTTTTTCGATGGTCGCCTCGAGATAGGTCTTCTCTTCCTTGTTCTTGGCCAGATCGACATCGGCGAATAGTTTCAACAATTCCTCGTCATTGCCGTAACCGAGGGCGCGCATCAGCGAAGTCACCGCCACCTTGCGCTTCCGGTCAATGCGAACCCAGATGACTTTATTGGCATCGGTCTCGATTTCCAGCCAAGCCCCGCGATTCGGGATGATCTTGGCTCCGTAACATTTCTTGCCTTTGACGAATTCTGCCGTGAACATGACGCCGGCCGAACGGATCAGCTGGGAAACGACGACCCGTTCGATGCCGTTGATAATAAAAGTGCCCTTCTCGGTCATGAGCGGGAAATCACCCAGAAAAACTTCCTGGTTCAGGGCGCGGCCGGTCTTTTTGTTCACCAACCGGACCTTCACCCGGAGCGGGGCTTCATAAGTGATATTCTTTTCCCGGCTTTCCACTTCCGAAAATTTCGGCTCGTCCAGATAATAGTCTTCGAAATAAAGCTCCAGGTCGCGGCCGATGAAATCGGTGACCGGATTGATCTCGTCGAATAGTTCGGCTAAGCCCTCCTTAAGGAACCATTTGTAGCTTTCCGTCTGGATTTCGATCAAATCCGGAATAGGCATAATCTCATTCAACTCCGAAAAAGATTTTCTTTTTAACATAAGCAAATGGGCATTGCCGTCTTTCCGGACAACAAAAAAGCGGAAAGCGGAAATCTAGATTATATTTTAAGAGTGGCCGGTCTGAGAGCAGAAAGCAGGTCCGGAATAATTTAGGCGCTGTCCGGACAATAGTTTTAAAAACTCTCTAGCAAGCCCTAATGTAGCTAATTTAACAAAAAAATCCCAATCCCAACTTGGTTTGAGTTTCAATTTTATTAAATTAATTTATTTTTTGATAAATCACTTTTTTAAATAAAAAAGTGTTAAGCTAATTTTGAGTATATTATAAGTCCGCCGGCTTGTCAATATGCATCAATTCTTCCAATTCTTCCCTGACTACCTGGCGTTCGTCCCAAGGCATTTTCGTGCCTTGAGCCAGGCAGATCGACTGCTCCGCCCCCTTGCCGGTAAACAGCACTAAATCTTCTTTTTTAGCTAAAGATAGAGCTTTTCTTATCGCTTCCCGGCGATCCAATATTTTGAATAAATCAACGTTTATCTGTTTTCCGGCCATTTCCGCGCCAGCGGCGACCTGATTGATGATGGCGGTGGGATCATCGTCATAAGGATCTTCGTTGGTCACTATAACGACTGCCGCTGCTTCCGCTGCCAAACGCCCTAAAATTGGCCGGCGAGCCTTATCCCGGCCGCCGCCAGCCGAACCCAATAAATGGATCAGCCGTTTATGCGGGATAAGATCAATGGTCTGATATAGTTTTTCCAAAGCTTTCGGCTCGAAAGAATAGTCGACGATAACGGTAAAATCCTGGCCGGCCTCGATCCTTTCCAGCTTGCCGGCCAGGCCGCGGACTTCTTCCAGTCCCGCCTTGACCTGCGACAGATTCAAACCCTGGTTAAGGCCAAGCGCAGCGGCCAGCAAGGCATTAACCGCATTGAATTCGCCCAGCAATTTCAGGTTGATCCGCTGGCCCTCAATATTCAAAACCGTGCCATTTTCTCCGGCCAGCACTCCGGCGCCGTGAATCACGGCGAAATCCTTGACTATCGTCTCACTATTCAATTTTTTCAAAAATGCCGCCGGCGTCGCCGCTTCCTGGAAGGAACAGGCCAGTTTGGCTTCGCTCCAAAAATTAAGAAAATAGCCGGCCTGCTCGTCATCGCCGTTAACGATAATGGTCTTGGCGACGCGCGTCAGATCCAACTTCCGCAGTTCGCTTCGCGGTTCGACGACGCGGCGCTGGGCATCGAGGTATTTGGTGGCCGTCCGTTTCAAGTGCGCGAACAAGCGCCCCTTGGTTTCTTTATAACGGTCAAAGGAGCCGTGCGCTTCGATGTGTTCCGGATACAGACCGGTAAAGACCAGCACGTCGTAATTGATAAAACGGTGACGGAATTGCTTGATGCCCTCGGAAGTCGTTTCCACTACGGCATAGCAGCAATGGTTCTTGACCATGTCCCGCAACAATTTTTGGATGAAGAAACGTCCGGGCATGGTCATCTTCTTGTCGTTGAGCCATTCCCGCTGGCCGTCGGACAAAGCGGCGGTAGAAGTGAATCCGGTCTTATAGCCGGCCTCGCTCAGCATCCGGGCGATCAGATAGACGACTGAAGTCTTACCGGCCGTTCCGGTGACTCCGATCACGGCCAGTTTTCGGCTGGGAAAACCATAAAACAAAGCAGCCAGCCAGGCCAGTAGGAAATGATAAGGCGGCTGCAATAACTTGAACAGGCGCAGGGGAATGAATTTTTTGAGACGTTCCAGCATAATCACTATTATAGCCTAAGACGGACCGGCTGGCAAAAATACATCAGAACAACAAATAAAAAACGACATTGAGAAAAATGCCGTTTTGTTAAATACTAACTCCTCACCACCAATATCCGTGTGACTGGCGGCGATTGGTCTGATGGTGCAGCCTTACTCTGTGCACCCGACTGGCAGCCAAGATAGAATCATGCAGGTCCTGCAGATTAATAAAACTGTTCTGACTCGCTAGTACAATATAGGTAAATTTGGCGCTCTTTAAATGTAATTGCGGGCCATGGAGTTCCATAATTACCTTCACTTCTTTGCCGCCTAATTCGCCGACAAATATATCCGATGCTGATCCGCGAATTTTAATCGCGCAATCATTAGTATTATTGCCGTCGGATTTTTTGGCCTTAACTTCAAATTGCGTCTTGTCCATGACTGCTCCGATTGGTTTAGTTGATTTACTATTTTATCAATTTTATAAAGTACCGAGTACCGACTAACCAATTAAAATATCATCAAAATAATACCCTGTCAAACAAATAGTCTTACTGGACTATCGGGCAAAAAACATCTCATCATCATCGTCTAACGGGTTGTGTTTGGCGGCAGAAGCCGATTTCTTCTCGACGGCTGAACCGGCTGTTGCCGAACTTGCCCGATCTTTCCGGATATCTTCCAAGATCTCATCCTCGTCATTAATCGCCTCATCTTCTTCCTGTTGGGTCAAAGACAATTCTTTCTCAATTTCCTCCTGATCGGCGGGCTGATCATCAGCGTTTGGCAAGTCGTCACCCCCGTCTTCCTCATCCGGGGTTTCGTCGTCTGCGGCGTCATTGCCAAATGCCGTCTCCGTGGCCGCCGATCCCTCTCCGGTAAAGACTATAGATCCATCGTCCCCTTCTTCATCCTCGTCGCCTAAATAATTATCCGGGGCTTCGGATTCGGACCGATTACGAACAGGCATAGCGCTTATCGGACTCGCGCCCATGGCTTCATATTGCTCCTGACTGATCAGGACCTCGCGCGGCTTAGCGCCGTTAGAAGGGCCGATGATCCCCGCCTCTTCCAGCATATCCAAAATCTTAGCGGCGCGGCCGTAACCGATAGACAAACGGCGCTGGAGCATGGAAGTGGAGCCGCGTCCGGCCTTGACGATGATCGCTTTAGCCTCTTCAAATAATTCATCCTCGTCGCCGTGATTGCCGTCCAAGCCGACGCCGGCGTTGCCGCCGACTTTCTGGCGGTCGGTGACCCCCTCCAAATATTCGGCCGGTCCGCTCTTATCCTTAATATAGTTCACCACGTCGTTGATCTCGCTGTCGCTTAAATAAGCGCCCTGGATCCGCTTCGGCTTGGCGAATTCCGCGCACATAAACAGCATGTCGCCCTGGCCCAATAATTTTTCCGCGCCGGAAGAATCCAAGATCGTCTTGGAATCAACCAAAGACGCGACCGAAAAAGCGATGCGGGTCGGCACGTTGGCCTTGATCAAGCCGGTAATGACATCCACGCTCGGCCGCTGGGTGGCCAGAATAAGGTGGATGCCAATAGCTCGGGACATCTGAGCCAGACGGATAATCGCCGCTTCCATATCCTTGCCGGAAGTCATCATGAAATCAGCCAATTCGTCGATAATAAAGACGATATAGGGCAATTTTTCCTTGCTAACCGCGTTATATGATTGAATATTGCGCTTGCCGGCCTTGTTCAGGACGTCATAGCGCCGTTCCATTTCGTTCAAACACCATTTCAGGGCATTTATAGTCTTATTGACGTCGGTAATGACCGGCGTCAAGAGATGCGGAATACCGTTATAGGTCGGCAACTCCACCCGTTTCGGATCAACCATGATGAAACGCAAATCGTCCGGATTGTTCTGATAGAGCAGGCTGACGATGATCGCGTTCAGGCAGACCGACTTGCCGGAATTGGTCGCGCCGGCGACGAGCAAATGAGGCATCTTGGTCAGGTCATAGAGCCAGGCCGTCCCCGCCACGTCCTTGCCGAGCGCTACGAACAGATTGTTCTTCCGGCCTTTAAAAGCGTTATCTTCCAAAATTTCCCTCAGGCCGACGATAGCTTTGGCCCGGTTCGGCACTTCTACGCCGACCAGGGACTTGCCGGGAATCGGCGCTTCGATGCGAATCGGGTGCGCCGCCAAAGCCAGAGACAAATCGTTATTTAAAGTGGTAATGCGCGAAAGTTTGACGCCTTCGGCCGGACGGAAAGTATATTGGGTCACGGTCGGACCGACCTTGGTCTCGCCCATTTCCACGTTGATGCCGAACTTCTCCAGGGTCTTCTGGATTTTCTGAGCATTTAATTCCGTGTCGCCGCCAATCGCCTTGCCGGCCTTATTATTGAGCAATTCCATTGGCAGATCGATCTTGATGGAACGTTTCGGCCAGACGATCTTCTCCTGGACTTTCGGCTTATCTTTCTTCAGGGCGGCCGGACTTACCGGCTCTTCTATTGTTTCTTCCTCGGTTATCTCCAGGCTGGCCGGGACTTCTTTCTTCTGCCAGGCGTCCAGAATTTCTTCCCTGGCTTCATCGACGTATCGTTGCCCGTCATTCTCTATTCCCTCTTCGGATGCGCTGCCGAACAAGCCGCGGAAGAACCAGACAAAAGGTCGGAACATCTTAGCGAAAATGCTATCCTGGCCGATCAGGCGGGACAAGGAGGTATTAAATACCAGGACCAGAGAAATCAACAGACAAGCGGCCAGCACCAAGACGCCGCCCCAGAAACCGAAAACATAGAAGAATAGTCGGCTCAAATACCAGCCGATATAGCCGCCGCCCGTGCCGGCCGCCACTGCCGTTTCCCAGTCAGCCGGCGCTAGAAAGAAATGAAATAAAGTCTGATAGGAAATGAACAGCAAGCCAAGTCCTAAAGAATCTGTAAAACGCAACGGCCGCTTGGCTTTGCGGACCAAGACCAGGGCCCAATATAAGAAGATAAATGGCACCAGCCATTTGCCGAAACCGAAAATGAGCGTCAGCCACTTGGACAAGAACAGACCGAAATGCCCGGACAGGTTGAACAGGCCGAGCAGGCTGATCAGGCCGAAGAGCAGCAGGACGACGATCAGGATGCTGCGCTTAGCCTTTTCGTCCAAATTGAATTCGGGCAAAGCAAGGTAATCCAAGGGGTTGTGGTTCTTTTTCCGACGAGACATATTATAAGATTATTAAGCCAGCTTTAATTATACCACAGCCGCCCAGGGGACAAAAGCGGTATCGACGGCCGATTCAGTCATAATTAGCCGAATAATCAATTGATTTCGATATCAATGAAGATCGCTTCCGGCACCTGCGTCCGGATCTTTTTTTCCAATTCATCTATTTTCTTCCCGACTAGGCGCGGGACCCGATCCATATAATCGACTGAGAACTTCATGAAGTTTGCATAGCTTTCCCTGGCTTCCTCATACTCATGCTCCAAGAAATGATGCTGCGACAGAGCTTTGATGAGCGAGGCGGCGTTGAATTCCACGTCGCACTTGATCAGATACTTATCGACATCGATGATGGCGGATTTGAAATCCAGCACTTTTTCGATGGTCGGATCAGCCTGCATGATCTCCCGAATCAGCTCTTCGGTTTCCTTGGGAATTGATTTGGTAATCAGGTAATTGCGGTTCTTGGCTATCAGCATGACGGCAATAACCCCCAACAGCAAGCCGATGATGATGGAACCGGCGACATCCCAATAGATCTGGCCCGTCAGTTTGCTAAGGATAATGCTGGCAAATGCGATCAGGACGCCGATGACGGCCAAGCCGTCTTCATAAACCACGGCCAGGGTCGTCGGATCGGCTTCCGCCATTATTTTTCTTAGACGAGAATCGGGAAAATGCTTTCTGATATCGCGGATCGCCAGGTAAAGCGTAAAGGACTCGATGATGAAGGCGGCGGCCAGGATGTATAAGGAAACCGGGCTGGCATGTACGGCTTCCGGATGGAATAAAGAAACGACGCCACGGTAGACCGTCACGCCGCAGCCGATAAAGAAGATGCCGCAGGCGGAAATGAGCGCCCAGATGAAACGTTCCCGGCCGTAGCCGTAGGGAAATTCTTCGTCCGGCTTCTTGATTGACTTGCGGACGCCGATGATGAGCAGCGACTGATTCGCCGTGTCGGCCAAACTGTGTACCGATTCCGCAAACATGGCGCCGGAACCGGTCAGCGCGAAGCCGGCCAGTTTGGCGGTAAAGACTAAAACATTGCCGGTGAAGGCCGCGATGACCGGCAGGAGGCCGGCAACGCCGGCGGTATTTTTAGACTGACTGATCATAAATCAAATGAATGCCTATTATTTTTAACGCTTAACAGCCTATCCAGGTCCTAATCTGTTCGACCACTCCGTCATCCGGAAACTTTTCAGCCTGCACCATCAAATAAGGCAACGGGCTCTGGGCAATTAATTTCTGATACAGTCTCTGCTGTTTAATATAAAAATCCGGCCGCTTGGCGATCCGGCCATAATTCGGATATAACCTCAAGCGATCATCAAGGCGACGCTGGATTAATTGCCGATCTTCCGGAAAGGTTAAAAGGACGATCTTAAAACCGAGCATAGCCAGGGCCTGATCAACGATCTGGCGATCTATGGCGCCGGTGCCGTAAATAATGTTATAAACGGCGGCCGAGAGGCTGAATTTTTCTATCAGCATGTTCTTCTCGCGCAAGGTTCTAAAGATTTCCAAATAATTTTCGATCATCGGCGCGGCTAAGTCGGTTCCGAAAAAACCTAAATCACAATTTAACCAATAACAACCGTCAAGCACATTAGAGCTGGCCGCATATTTCGGTTCTAATTCCGAATAAATCTGCGCTATCACCCAACTTTTGCCGCTTAGTTCCGCTCCTTCAAAAATTAAATGATGCGCCATATGATTATTGAATCTGGAGATTATTTTTAATCTGTTCCAGCAGGACCTGCGCCCGCGCTTCATCGTGCTCAAATTTCAGCAGCCAGAAGATCGCCGTCCGCAGGGTCGTCCAATTATAATAGAGATCTAGGCGTGCCTGGAACTCCGGGGTAAGTTCTTGCTTGGCCGCGCTCAGGTAAGTATCCAAAAATAATTTCTTGACGGCTTTGGCTTGGCCGACTTCGCCGGTCTTGCCGATGATCTTATAGTCCAATTGCTGCAGGAAACTGCCCACGTCGCGGGCTGGATCGCCCAGGCACATATCGGTGAAATCTATGAGGCCCAGGCGTTTGACGCCGGTGATCAAGATGTTTTCCGGATGCGCGTCGCCGTGAATCAGGGCTACCGCGCCGCCATCCACGAAATACTTCTCTTCCCGGGCGATAAAATAATCGTAAAACTGCTGCAAAATCGATTGATATTTGCCGTGGTAGCGCGCCAAAACCTCTTCCTGGATCCGATTGACACCCGGCACAACGGTCGCAATCCGAGAATTAAGGGGATTAAAATTGGCCGCTTCGGCGGTCGGTAGGCTATGCAGCCGGGCGAAGAGTTTGGCGGCCGGCGGCACCAATTGCTTAACGGCCCGGAAATCCTGCTGCTTAATATAGTAAAGCAAGTTATGGCCGCGCAAGCCGCGATAAAAAGTGCCCTGAAAATAATCAGAATAGAACAAAGGGTCCGGGATATCGATGAATTTGGTCGGAAAATGCGCCCGCCATAGGTATTGAAGCGCCTGATAGACATTATCTCTGGTTTCTTCGCTGTGGGCGGAACAGAAAATCGGGATCTTAACCTCTTCGCCGTTGGCCTTCAGGAAATAAGTGCTGAAACCGATCACCACATGATAGGTGGTTTCCCAGATCAGGTTCTTATAGCCCTTGATCTTAACCCGGCTGATGGATTTGAAAGCGGGATAATGCGGCAAAACCTCCTTGGTGAACAGGTCGCTGACGAAAGATTCGTCGAATAACGATAAGATCTTGTTCATATGATCTTCTGCCAATGTTTTTTCCAATGCTTTTCCCAGACGAGCTTCTGGGCCCGCAGATAATATTTTTCCGCCGCCAATTTAGGCTTTTTGGTCTTGGGGTCGGCGAAGGAGCGGACGGCGCGAATAAGGTCTTCCAGGCCGCGCACGATGTCGTCCGGACTCCAGGCGTAAGGACCGTAAACTTTGGAAAAGTCCCGGGCGCTGGCCCACCAAAAAGTACAACTGGCCAGTCCGCGCGACAAATGCCAGCGGTGCCAATAATAATTCTTGTCGTTCTTGTATTTGCGCCCCAGGTCCAGAGCCAGATTGGCCAGCTGCCATAAGGCGATCTGGATCTTATTCTGCTTATCCAGCCAAAGCTGATATGGCCGACCGGACCTGATCTCCTCCGCGCTCGATTCCCAGGAGGAGGGCCAGACCTTGATCGTCGCCGCCGGCCGACGACCGGCGCGCCTGATGAATTGGGAAACCGTCATGGTCTGCAGACTTTTTAGCTTGACTATCTTTTCCAGTTCCGCGGTCGGATCCTCATGGCGCAGGCCGTAAAGCTCGGCGTCGGTGGCGGTGATATAAGTCCCGGCGGCCGCTTGCTTGAACAGCGGCCACAGCTTATCCGGCGGATAAGCATTGGAGAATTCCCGATTGCGGAAAACGACCTTCAAGCCGCTCGCCGCATCCAGATAATACCGGTCCGGGTCCGGACGGCCGACCCGCGGCTGGCCGCCGTTATACGCCGGCTCGCCCAAGATGAGCCAATCATAACCCAGGCGCTTGACGATCTTGGCTACGGCCGGCGAATAAGCCATCTCCGGCAGAAAAAAGCCGCGCGGCTTAAAAGCGCGGCCGAAAAAACGCCGCAAGATCTTTTCATTGGCCTTGATCTGCCTGACTACTTCATCCTCCGGCAATAACGGCAAGAAGCCATGGTAAGCGGCCGAACCGGTCAATTCCAGGCGGCCTTTCTTGACTAAGAATTTCAATTGAGCCAAAAAATTCTTTTCCTTTTCCAATTCCAGGCGCTCCAACAGACAGCCGCTCACGTTCCAGGTCATCCGCAAGCCGGGATGCTCCTCCATCAGGCGCAACAAGCGCCAATAGCTCTTGTCCAGGGCTTTGCGGATATTATAATATTCGACGTTCGCCGGCTGATAAAGATGTAAAAAATTAATCCAAAGCATATTATTACTATTGGCTTTTGTTAGCGTTTATCCTCCAAAACTTTATAATACAGAGCCAGATATTTCTTGGCCGGAATCTCCCAGCCGTTGGATTGCTGCATCGCTCTTTTGACCAGGGTCGCCCAGACTTTCGGGCGGCGGTAAACCTTGATTGCCCGGCCGATAGCGCCGACCAGGTCATCGACCCCCTCATTCTTGAACATGAAGCCGGTGCCGCTCCGCCGCAAAGCGGAAAAATCCTCAACCGTATCGGACAGGCCGCCGGTCGCCCGAACTATCGGCACGCAGCCGTAGCGCATGGCGATCAATTGGTTGATGCCGCACGGCTCGTGATTGGAGGTGAGAAGGAAAAAATCAGCGCCGGCATAAACCTGGGTTTCGTATTTCTGATTAGCCTCATGCGTCGGCAGAACCGCCAGCTTCTCCGGATAATGACGCGCCATTTTCTGCAATTCCTTGATATATTCCCGCTCGCCAGTGCCGATGATAATAAACTGGGCGTCCAGTTCCAACAGCCGCGGCAAGGCGGCGATGATCAGACCGAAGCCCTTCTGGAAAGTGACCCGGGAAGTCATGCAGAAAATCGGCGCTGCCGGACGCTCCGGCAGATCGAACAGTTTTTGCAGATATCCTTTGTTGGGCAAGCGATCGGCCGGCGACTTGAAGCTATAATGCCGGTAAAGCCCCGGATCCTGTTCCGGATTATAAATATTATAGTCGATGCCGTTAACGATTCCGACCAAGCGGTCGGCGCGATTATGCAATATCCGGTGCAGATTCTGACCGAATTTCTTGGTCATGATTTCATCCCGATACTGTTCGCTGACCGTATTGATAAAATCCGCGGCTAAAATTCCCCGCTTGGCGAAATTAATATTTTCCAGCCTCGGATCGTTTAAATGAGGCAGCTTGCCCCGGCCGTAATCTTTAAGCGCTGGCGGTATTTCCCACCAATCATGGCCGAGCTGGAAAGCCAGGTTATGAATAGTAAAGATCGTCTTGGCCTTTTTCAAAGTCTTGGAATAACGAAAATCAGTCTTCAGGTAATACGGGATCAGCCCGGTCTGCCAGTCGTGGCATTGAATGATGTCCGCGGAGAATTTCAGCAGCGATAGCAATTTCAGGGTGGCGACATTGAATACTAAAAACCGCGCGTTCTCGCGCGATGATCCGTATAACCGGCGGTGCTTGGAAAAAAACTTCTTACACTCGACAAAATAGACCGGCAAATTGGGCAATAAATAACCGCGCCAATAGCTGACCCGGATTTTCTCTTCGGAATTCAAACGCAAATTGATGCCGGAAAAGATCGGCTTCAGCTTGAAAGCTTTTTTATCGATCAGTTTCTCATAAAGCGGCGTGATGATTATTACCTCCTGCCCCAGGCGGCTGAGCGCTTTGGGCAGACTGCGGGCGACGCTGCCCAAGCCGCCGGTCTTGGAAAAAGGTGCGACTTCCGAGGCGATATGGACGATTTTCAGTCTTTTAGGCATAGCGGGCGGTATTTAAAGCACAGATCGCGACGGCTAAAGCGTCGGCGGCGTCATCCGGGCGCGGCAATTCTTTCAGCTGCAGGATAAGCTTGACCATCTTCTGAACCTGCAGTTTGGAAGCTTGGCCGTAAGCGGCGACGGCCTGTTTGACCTGGGAAGGCGTCACGTCGCTAACGGCTAATTTATGCTGACTTAAGGTCAGCAGCACGACGCCGCGCGCTTGACCGACCGTCAGAGCGGTCCTGACGTTCTTATTAAAAAATAAGGACTCAACCGCGGCGGCGTCCGGCCGGTATTTCTTGATGATCCGGCTTAACTCGCGGTGCAGGATCTCCAAACGGGTCGTCAGGCTATCCGCTGGCTTAGTCTTGATAGAGCCATAAGCCAGGCAAGCGAGTTTCGCTCCGTCCGCCCTGACCACGCCGTAACCGGTATCAGCAATACCCGGATCAAGTCCTAAGATAATCTTCACCATTATGATAAATTAGTATAATAATCGCTCACATCTTCATTATCTTCCAGTTCTTCCAGTAATTTATCGATCTTTTCCTGATCGGCCGGCGATAGCGCCAGTTTGTCTTTAGCCACATATTCGATTTCCGCTCCCGCTAGTTTTAAATCTTTGCTCTCCAGGAATTCGCGGATAGTGTTTAGGTCCTTCACTTCGGTATAGACTGTGATCCCTTCCGCTTCTTTCCGGAAATCGGCGATGCCGTGATCGATCAATTCCAGTTCCAGCTCCTCATTATTCAATTTATGAGCCTTAACTTCCTCGCTGGCGATGCGAATGACCCCCAATTGGGAAAAATTCCACAGCACGGCGCCGAAAGAACCGCCATTCTTGGTAAAGCTGTGACGGACGGTGGAACCGGAGCGATTCTTGTTGTCGGTGACGCACTTCACTACTATTTGTACGCCCGGCGGCACGATCCCTTCATAGTATAATTCTTCCATCTGGTCTCCGGCCAGCTCGCCGGTTCCCTTCTTGATCGCCCGTTCAATATTATCTTTCGGCATGCTGGCATCGCGAGCTCGGTCAATGGCCGCCCGTAATGACGGATTGCTGTTCGGATCGCCGCCTTTCTTGGCGGCCATTGTTATCACGTTGGCCAATTTGGTAAAAACGGCGCCGCGTTTGGCGTCTACCAATTCTTTCTGGCGATGCGTGGTCGCCCATTTGGAGTGTCCGGACATAAAACTGCTCAATGCTTAAAATTATAAGACTAACCCGGCATTATGCTTCTATCCTAGCAAAAATTGAAATAAAAATCAAGATGAATTATAATAAAAATATCTGTAAAATAAAGCAAAATTTATGAAAACCGTTAATTTACCTAATCTCAACGAAAGTGTGCTGGCCGGTTTGGAGTTTTTTATGAAAAACAAAGTCCGACCATTGAAATTCAATAAATCAGTCAGCCGTTTCGTGGTCGGGAGCGTCAATGCTTACCATACGGGCCGGATGCTCTTTAGCGGCCAAGCTGCTTGGTTCGCCGATGAAGGAAACTTCTCCGAACAATTAAAGATATACCGACCGCTCATCAAAAATCGGACTATCAAAGAAGCGGTTATCGTTTCCGCTTCCGGCGAAAAAGACGCGATTTGGGAAATCAAAGCAGCTAAGCGGGCCGGACTAAAAACGACTTTGCTGACCTGCACGGCGGACTCGACCGGCGCTCGCCTGGCTGACCGTTGCCTGGTTTCGCTCAAATCGCCGGAACCTTATTCCTATAATTTTTCCACTTATCTCGGTCTGCTCTTGGGATTGACCGGAGAAAACCCCGCCGTCATCAAACGCTGGCTGAAAACCATCCGGCTGCCCAAGGATTTCCGCCGTTATGATTATTTCACTTTTATCTTGCCGGATTGCTATCGGCCGATCGTGGATATGATCAACGTCAAGGATGATGAATTGTTCGGCCCCTATTCCAGCCTGCGCGCCTATTCCGAGGGAAATGCTCGGCACGCCAAATTTATCTGCCAATCGCCGCGGGAGCTGGTGATCACTTTCGGCCGGAATGAATTCTTCGGACCCGTTAAACAGCGCTGGGATATCAAAGTCCCGGCGACAGCCGATTATGGCGCTGTTCTGTCGGCCAGTTATTACATTGTCGGCTTGATTCAGGCGATTAAGCCACCCCATTTTAAAAAAGGCATAACTGAGTACTGCCTGAAGTCCGGACCCCGGCCTTATGGCCGGAAACAACCCTTCCCGATTATTGTTAAATAAAAAAATCGCCGACGGTAAACCGCCGGTGATTTTATAAATCTCTTATTTTATCTTCTTTTATTTTTTCTTCTCTTTTTTTATCTTCCCCTGGTTTTTGACCTGGTCCAGCGCCTGCCGCACCGTCCGCTCGTCGGCGAGATAATAATGTTTAATCGGGCGCAGACGCCGATCCAATTCATAGACGAAAGGAATGCCGGTAGGAATATTCAGGTTAACGACTTCCCGCGGCGACAGCTTATCCAGATATTTCACAATAGCCCGCAGGCTATTGCCGCTGGCGGCGACAATTATCCTTTTTTTGGATTTTATAAGCGGCACAATCTCCTTTTGCCATAAGGGCAAGACGCGATGCACCACATCCTTAAGGCTTTCCGTTTCCGGTACGGCTAGGCCGCGATATTTGGCGGCATATTTCTGATTGTACCTATTATGATCGCTTATTTTGGGCGGGCGGACATCATAACTGCGGCGCCAAATAAGCACTTGCTGTTCTCCGAATTTTTTAGCCGTAGCTTTTTTGCTTAAACCTTGCAAATTTCCATAGTGCCGTTCATTCAAACGCCAATCGGCCCGAATGGGGATATTTTCTTCTTTAAGAACATTCAGGACGATCCTTAAGGTCCGAGTCGCCCGTCTTAACCATGAAGTATAAGCCAAATCAAAAGCCAGACCGCGCTGTTTCAGGGCCCGGCCGGCGCAGCGAGCCTCCGCTTCGCCCCTGGCGGTCAAGCCGACATCGGTCCAACCGGTAAATAGGCCTTTCTGATTCCAAGTACTTTCACCGTGGCGCAAAAAAACGATTTTATACATAAAATAATTAAATAATATAGGTTACTTTATTTAATTATACCATAAATTGACGATAAAAGTTTAAAAATGATAGTATAAGTATTAGTCTAGCTACAACCATATCAGCCCTGCTATCAAGGTACAACTTAAAAAATTCAAGATTGAGGCCGGCCTGGCCGGCATCAAGACTCTGCGTTTAGCCGGCCGCCTGATAAGAAAATTATTCCGGGTAATCGCCGGTTTTTTTCGTTTGCTCTTTGGACGATTCTTTTACACAATATTAGTTAAAATATATTATAGAATCTTCCGCCTGAAAAATAATGAACTAACCCGTAAGGCCATCCGGGAAATCCTGGATAACCAGGCCGCGTATTGGCTAATCTTCATCTTGATTGCCGGATTTATCCTGGCTAACCTGACTAACCAGAACGAGCCGGGGGCGCTGGAAGCGGCGATAGCGAAAACGACCATGGCCCAGCTGGTGATCGCGGAATTCGATGCCCCGCCGAGCGAAGAATTGATCGAGGAAAGCGCCACGCCCGGCCGGCTGACAGCTAAACAGGAAAAATATGTGGATATTTCCTACACCGCGGACAAACAGACCGACCTGCTGCCGGAAGAAAACATCGACCAGAACAATTTTCTGACCTTTAACACCGGAAATGACGTAATTTTTAAACCGCTCATTACCGGGCAGGCGAGCCAGACGGCAAATAATTTGCCGGCCCAGCGCACGGAAATCATCTATTATACGGTCCAAAACGGCGATACTGCGAGTTCTATCGCCAACCGTTTCAACATCACGGTCAATACCATCCTGTGGGCGAACAACCTAGGCGCTTATTCCCTGATCCGGCCGGGCGACCGCCTGACCATCCTCCCCTACAGCGGCGTTCTTTACACGGTTAAATCGGGCGATACGCTCTCCCGAATCGCCGCCAAATACGGCATTGACGCTGATGACATACTCAGTCGCAACGACCTGGCGGCCGGATTGCAAATCGGCCAGAAAATCGTCTTGCCCGGTGCCCGAAAGATATCCGAGGCGACCCCCGCCGTCCGCACCAGCAGCAGCCGGAGCGGCCTCTCGGTCATCAGCAATCTGTTGAAGACCCCGCCCGCCAAGTCTACCGGTGGCAGCATGGTGTGGCCGACGCCCGGGCATCGGATTACTCAATATTTCTCCTGGCGCCATACGGGGATAGATATCGCGGATAAAGTCGGCACGCCGATCTACGCGGCGGATGCCGGCGTGGTGGAAATCGCCAGAGGAGGCTGGAATGGCGGTTATGGCAACACCATCGTTATCAACCATGGCGGCGGGAAAAAGACCCGCTATGGACACGCCTCCAAGCTTTTTGTTAAAGTAGGGGATGAGGTCAAGAAGGGCGAAAATATCGCCGCGATGGGTTCGACCGGACGCTCTTCCGGATCGCATCTCCATTTCGAGATACTGATAAACGGCGCCCGCTACAATCCGCTTAATTACGTCAGATAAAAAATATGATGATAGTCATCGGCATCATAGCTACGGCCGCCGGCGCCATCCTGGTTATCAAGACCGAATGGTTTATTAATAATTTCGGACGGCTGGCCTGGTTCGAAGAAAAAATGGGCTCAGACGGCGGCTCCCGTCTCGGCTATAAGCTCATCGGCACAATCTGCCTCTTTGTCGGCATCATCCTGATGACCGGCAGCGGCGAGGCTTTCGTGCGCTGGCTCCTGAGTCCGCTTCTGAAATATAGCCAACCGCAATAGTCAAAACGGGCCCTTAGCTCAGCTGGTCAGAGCACCTGCTTTGCAAGCAGGGGGTCAAGGGTTCGAATCCCTTAGGGTCCACCATCAAACATCTCTCCTTTTGGGGGGATTTTTGTTTATGTTGAGCCGGACAAGAAATTAAAAATTCTGAACAATGTACGATTTATTAGCTAATAAAACCAAATAAAAATAAGAGTTTGTATTTATTGTATTGACATTTCTACGATCTATAATATAATGTATATATTGATATACAAATGTATATATTTGTATAATTTAATGATATTTGTATACTTATGTTAAATAACGAAAATAAATTAATAAAAATCAGCGAAGCCGCAAAAATACTTGGCGTTAATATGCAGACTTTGCGACGTTGGGACCAATCTGGTCGGCTTAAGCCTACCCGGATTAACCCTAATGGTTACCGTTACTATAAACTTTCGGATATCCGGCTGATAACAAAAGATATTTTTGCTTTGGCCAAAAAATGGGTTCTCGAATCAATAGCGGCCGAGCCGGATGACCAGTTTTTTTGCCCTGATGCACCGACTTTTCAGACCAGGCTCCATCGTTTAGAAATAGCCTTACAAAAAATACCCAAACTCGAAAAGAATTTTTCTTTTATTAGTTCGGTGGTCGGGGAAATCGGCAACAATTCCTTTGATCACAATCTGGGGTCATGGCCCGATATTAGGGGAATGTTCTTCGCCTACGATTTAAATAAGGGACAAATTGTTCTGGCAGATAGGGGGCAAGGAATTCTCACTACTCTTAAAAGAGTGCGCCCGGCTTTAACGAATGACAGCGAGGCTTTATTGACTGCGTTTACGGAAAAGGTTTCTGGGCGCGCCCCAGAGAACCGGGGGAATGGGTTGAAATATGTCAAAAAAGTATTAGTAGACATAAAAAAGGATATACCATTAAAACTGTATTTCCAATCCGGGGATGCTTTTACTATCTTAGATGATAAAACGATTAGTCTAATAATCGGGCAAGCTGACGCTCCCTTTAGGGGTTGTTTGGCTTTGATTAATTTTTAACAATATGATTATTGAATTAAAAAAATTTGGCAACTTATTAATTTCTCGACAACTGGGAAAAGAGGCGCTGGCGGCTTTGGCCCCCCGACTTCCAAAAGAAAATACCGAAAAAATTATTATTGATTTTTTAGAGGTTACTACATTTTCTCCCTCCTGGGGAGATGAGTTCCTGTCGCCGTTACAACAAAAATATCAAAATAACTTATTCTTAAAAAATACCGACAATCCTTCCGTAAAAGCAACAATTGAAATCCTGGAAGAAACCAACCAAGTAAAATTCCAATGGGAATAATAATTTTGGGGAGGTATTTGTTTCCCGCCGCATATGATATAATTACAACATAAATAAAATAATTCAAAATATATGACATTAACCAATAAAGTGGCGATTATCACGGGGGCTAAGCAAGGCATCGGCCTGGGCATCGCCAAAGTCCTGGCGCAAGCCGGCTGCCGGGTGGTGTTAGCCGATCTCGACCTGGCCGGTAGCGAAGCGGCCCTCTCGGAAATCAAGCAAAGCGGCGGTGAAGGACTGGCCGTCAAATGCGATGTAACGCAGCCAGCGGAAGTAGACCAGATGATCGCGGCCGCCGTCCAAAAATTTGGGCACTTAGACATCCTGGTCAATAACGCCGGGATCTTCCCCTTCGTACCGTTTGACCAGATGACCGTGGACGATTGGAATGAGGTGATGGATGTCAATCTGAAAAGTATTTTCTTGTGCACCAAAGCCGCGGTCAAAGTAATGGCGGCCGGCGCCAAGATCATTAATATTTCCTCCATCGCCGCTTTGGTCGGATTCAACGGTCTCACCCATTACTGCGCGTCCAAGGGCGGCGTGAATTCCTTCACCCGCGCCCTGGCCCTGGAACTCGCTCCGAAAAATATCAACGTCAACGCTATCGCTCCCGGGGCGATAGATACTCCCGGCGCGACCGGCGCAGTGGACGAAAAAACCAAGCAACAAATGACGGCCAATATCCCGGCGCGCCGCTATGGCTTGCCGGAAGATATCGGCCAGGCTGTGGCCTTCTTAGCTTCCGATAATGCCTCTTACATTACCGGCCAGACCTTGGTGGTAGACGGGGGCTGGACGATTCAATAGACGGGCGGCGTAAATCCGCGAATGAGCGCGATTCGCGCCGGTACGATTTCCTCTAAAACTGAAAAATAAAAGAACCCGGCCAAACCAGGCCGGGTTTTTTATCAAGCTGACCGTTATTGTGAATCTATTTACGGATCAATTTCAGGCCCTTTAAACGGCCCAATACTTCGGACGAGAAAATGCGGGCAGTCGCCGCCTTTTCCTGATGCCTGGCTAAGGCGTCGGTGATCAGGCCGCGGATGAGCTCGCCGATCTCGACGCCGCTCTGCTGCCATAAATGGTGGTATAAAGTGCCGGGCAACGGATTTATTTCATTGGCGAAATACTCCTTGGTCGCGCTGTTGTACAGGAAATCGAAACGGGCGATGCCGACACAGCCCAGAGCCGTGAATATCCGTCGGGAAGCGGCTTGAATGGCCGCGGTCGTAGCCGGATCGATGTTGGCCGGAATGGTTAATTTTTGTTCTGCCCGGCCTAACTGCGCGCCGCCGTCGCTCAGATATTTGTCTTCATAGCTGAATAAATCGGTAGCGAAAGAAGACTCCTGCAGCAAGGAGGCCTGCGGCTCATGATAGCCGCGCACGGCGCAGGTCAGGTCGACCAGATGTTCTACTCCCTCTTCCACCAATAATTTCTCATCGTAATGGAGAGCGACTTCGCAAGCTTGCTCCAACTCGGCAAAAACTTTAACTTTGGTGATACCGATGGATGAACCGAGATGGGGCGGTTTGACGAAAACCGGCCACTTTAAAATATCTTTTATTTCCTCAAGGATCCGATTTTTACCTGCCGTCCACTCCTGGCGGCTATAGGATAAAAATTTCGTCGTCGGTACGCCTAAACCCCGATAAAAAGTCTTGGTCAGCACTTTATCCATCGCCACGCTGGAAGCGGCGACTTCGCAGCCGGCATAAGGTACGCCGAAAACTTCCCATAAGCCCTGCATGGCGCCGTCTTCGCCCAGATTGCCGTGAAAAGCGGGGAGTACCAGATCAATAATCACTTCTTGCTTTTTCAAATGGCGCTGCTTCACGAAACGCAACCGGCCGGCGGAAGCGTCCAGGTCAAGCCGGTAGCCGCCGTAATCGGCCAGCCGGGCCTGATAATCGTCGGCGCTGAAAAAATCCAGATGACCCAGCTCGTCGCCGATAAAAAATTTTTCCTCCTTGCTCAAATAAACCGGCACGACCTGATACTCCGGCATCTTTCTGAGTTCGGCGATAATCAGCTGACCGGTGATGACGGAGATGTCATGTTCCGGACTCTTGCCGCCGAACCAGACGCCGATGTTCTTGATATTATCCATATTATTTGTAGTTATCCGGCCAATCATTCTGAAAAATAATGGTGTCGCCCGGTTTTAGGACTGTAGCCAGCGCCTGATGGGCCGCGGCGGCGGACGGATAGACCTGATAATTGACAAAACCTATTTGCTTGAACTCATCAATAATATAGCGCGTCGCGCTATTTTCCACCAGCAGGACCAGATCCAGGCGTTGATCAGCATACAGGCGGGCGATTTCCCGATGCCGGATTTCCTTCTTAACTCCCAGTTCCACCAGGCCGGGCGTGATAACCAATTTCCGGCCGGACGCCCGGCTGAGCACATCCAAACCGCTGATAAAGCCCTGGAAATTGCCGTTATAGCTGTCATCGATGACTAATAGCCGGGATTGCTGATTATAAATCGGTTCCAAACGGTGCTTCACGAAAGGCATGGCGACCAAAGGAGCCGCGGCCAGACTTAAGTCCAAGCCTAGTCTTTCCGCCAGCCTGAGGGCCATGGCAATCAGGATGATATTATGCTTGGCTAACAGCCGGGTTGTAAAATCGTACCCCCGGTAACGGAAGGACCAGCCGCCAAAATCCGGCTTAGCCGCCAGATCCGTGACAGCCGAATAATCTACCCCCTCCACCGCCGGCAGGCGGAATCGAGCGTAATTAGCCCGGACATTATCATCGGTCAAATTCAAAATAACTTGCTTAGCGGTCCGTTCGGCCAACTCGAACTTCGCTTGCACCGTCTTCTCCAGGCTGCCGAATCTTTCCAGATGCGCTTCGTTGATGCCGGTCAACAAAGAATAGGCCGGCTGGACCAGGTCGCAGATCCGGGCAATATCGCCTCTTTGATAAGCGCCCATTTCTACGATAAAAAAAGCGGCGGCGGCGATTTTATCACGGTTCTTCAAGATGAATTCTGCGATACCCAGATCGGTGTTGACATTATCCGGCGTCGCGATGACCGGACGATTCGCTTGCAGCACCGCTAACAAAATTTCTTTCAAGCTGGTTTTGCCGTAGCTGCCGGTAATGCCGATAACCGTCGTCGACATGGTTTTTAAAGCCTGCCGCGCGGCCGCGACCCGGCATTGTTTCAAATAATGATCAAGCGGCCAAAGCAAACCGAGAGACAAGATAATGAGCAACGGCAACAGCGGCAAGAGAATGGTCAGCGCCAAAATCGTCCACCAGTTTAAATAATAAATCAAAACAGCCGCTAAGATGGTAATGACTCCCCAAACCGTTATATATAAAGCTTTGGCCTTATTGGTCCAATCAATGGCCTGCCTCCTCTCAAGCGCCCACCAGCGGTAATCGCCATAGACAAAAGCCAGGAACCGCCGGGCATCGTAGGATTCCCGCTGCAGAATATAAATCAATCCTCGGATAATCTTCATAATAATTTAGCCATGATGTCTTTGAAAACGGCCGGCTGGTCCAGGAAGCAATAATGTCCGGCTTGCGGAATCACCTGCAACTCCGCGTCCGGATGCAACAGCTGCAACCGTTTGGCCTGGCTAAGCGGCGTATCCGGATCATCCTGGCCCCAAATCAAGGTGATTGGCAAACGCAGAGACCGGAAAGCCGCCTGGCGGTCTTCAGTAATCAGGCGGCGATAAGTGGGCCGGAGCGCGCCGGCCTGCCGGTCATCGGGGCTAGTAAATCTGGTGCGCAGACCTTGCCGCGCCTTGTTGCCCAACAAAGGCAGAAACCAGCCGCCCAGCTTAGCTCCCAACGACCAGGTTTTGACTCGCAAGGTCTTTTCCCGGATAATCGCTCCGTCAATCATGATTAGCTTGCCGGCTTGATGGCCGCGGCTCAGATATTCCACGGCAATCGCCGCGCCGATGCTATGGCCGATTAAGACCGCCGGCTGGATAGACAACCGCTCCAAAAATATCTTAAGGAAATCAGCATATTCCGCCAGACCCCAGGTTTCCTGCGGCGCTTCGCTGCCCGGCCAGCCCGGAAAATTAACCGCTAATAGATCGGGTTGGTCTCCCATCACCGAACAAAACAAATCCGCCGGCGATTGCCAGCCCGGCAAAAAAACGACGGCTTGATCAAGTCGTAAATTTGGGCTGACCAAATAGCTTACCGCCCGGCTGCCAATAATAATGGTTTTCTTTTCCATGGGCATAAAATAGCAGTTTCTCTATAATTTTACTAGAAAACCGGCTTTTCCACAAATCAAACCAACAGGCCTTGACTTTTCAAACTAAACGAGTAATATACAGGATATATAAAGGGAATTACAGACGGCCCGTAAATAAATGTCTCCCATAGGAGATAAATCGCACCAGAGCGTGCTTGGGTACAATACTCTTTCCCTTTATCGGCAGTCGGCCCCTTTCAATATTGCTAATCAGGCAACACCAAACCAAGTCGAGCGAGATAGCTCATTAGGCATATTGCCCTTGGTCAACAACAGCAATTTTGATCGGCGCGCCAGAATCAAATAAACTTTCATTAACGAAGAGAGGATCAGTATGAAGTTATATTTGATATCGTCGTTCATTACAGCGTTAATCTTCGTTAGAGAGAGCGTCGCCCTTGCCCCCATAACCCCTGTAAGCCAAGAGGGAAAAATATCGGGGGAAACTGTTTTCCCAAAGGATTCCGCTTTCGTTTAACGAAAGGTCCATCGCCTGGATACATTTCAATAATATAGCGTATCCTAGGAATAGCCATTAAGCTCGGGCTAATGCGGTGGGCCATTAAGGGTTTCTTCGAGACGGGCCAATTATTGTTTCCATATAATTTTTTTCACGTGACCCCCTCGAAATAGTCTCCGATGCATTTTTGGTCGGAGGCTATTTTTTTATTTTGGCGCTGATTTTGGCTTTTTGCTCGACCCGCCTAAAAATGGTAAAATTAAGCCATGTCCAAGACCAAGCCAAAACTGATTATCATCGACGGTAACGCCCTAATCCATCGCAGTTTCCACGCCCTGCCGCCGACTTTGCGCACCAAAAAAGGCTTGCTGGTCAACGCCGTCTATGGCTTTACTTCCTTCCTGCTCAAGGCCTTGAATGAATTCCATCCGGAATACGTCGTGCTCACGCTGGACAAGAAAGGCCCGACTTTCCGGCACGCCGCCTATGCCGACTATAAAGCGACGCGCGTCAAAGCGCCGGATGAATTATATGAACAGATTCCGCTGGTCAAAAAGGTGGCCGAGGCTTTCAACATTCCGATTTTCGAAGTGGACGGCTATGAAGCGGATGATCTGATCGGCACTATTTGCGCCAAATCGGCCGATACCAAAAATCTGGAAAAAATAATCATCACCGGCGATCTTGATACTCTGCAACTGATAGACGATAAAACCAAGGTCTACACCATGAGCCGCGGTTTATCAGACAGCGTCTTGTATGGCGCCGAGCAGGTCAAAGAACGATATCGCCTTAGCCCCGATCAGATTATCGATTATAAGGCGCTGCGCGGCGACCCGAGCGACAATATTCCGGGCGTAAAAGGCATCGGCGAAAAGACGGCCAGCGAGCTGCTGGTAAATTTCCGCGATCTGGACGGCGTCTATGCCGCCGTCGCCAAAAATAGCGCTAAAATAACGCCACGCACCAAGGAATTGCTTCAAATCAATAAGGCTAACGCCTATCTGAGCCAGAAACTGGCTCGGATCGATACCCGGGCGCCGATAAAATTTTCTTTGGCTGACATTGAATTCTCTAATTTTCAATTGGATCGGGTCTTATCCTTATTCAGCGAACTGGAATTTAAATCACTCTTAAATAAAGTCAAGGAACTGCGCGATAAAATAAATAAAGCGCATGATCAGAGCCGGCCGGCGGCGAATCAGCCTGACGAAGCCGGGCCGGCCAAGCGGTCCGAAAGCTCCGGCCAAAAAAAATTCGAACGCAACGCTAAGGATTTCACGTATCAGCTTATAGACAACGACAAAAAATTTACCGCTTTCTTCAAAAAACTGAAATTACAAAAAGCTTTTGCCTTGGACAGCGAAACTTCCGGTCTGGACACCCTGACAGCCGAACTCCTTGGCTTGAGTTTCGCCTGGAAGCCCAGCGAAGCTTATTTCGTCCTGATGAACCGGACGCGTTTAGCCGCCTTGAAGCCGCTTCTGGAGAATGACAAGATCAAAAAATACGGCCATAATCTGAAATTCGACTGGCGGGTGCTGAAAAATCATGGCGTCGAACTTAAAGGCCTGGCCTTCGATACGATGATCGCTTCTTATCTGATCAACCCGGCTAGCCGCCAACATAATCTGGACGCGCTGGTCTTTACGGAACTGGGCTTCGAAAAGATCAGCAAGACGAACTTGGCCGATACCCAGCCCGGACAATTAGCCATTGATTTTAAAAGCTTGGACCCGGAAAAACTCAGCCTCTATTCTTGCGAGGATGCTGACTTTACCAACCGACTGGTTAAATCCTTGCGCGCTAAACTGAAAGCGGACAAATTGGACCGGCTGAATGATTCGATAGAGCTGCCGCTGGTCCCCGTGCTGGGAGCGATGGAGAACAATGGTATTAAATTGGAAACCGCTCCGCTCGCCAAGCTTAACCGGGAAGTGGGCGCAAAGGTGGCTAAGCTGGAAAAAGAAATCTATCGTCTGGCGCAGACCAAATTCAACATCAATTCCACCAAACAGCTGAAAGAAATCCTCTTTGAAAAATTGGCCATCCCGACGGACGGCTTAAAAAAGACGAAAACCGGCTTCTCCACGGCGGAAGATGAGCTGATCAAGCTGCGCGAACTGCACCCGATCGTCCCCAAGCTGCAGGATTACCGGGAACTGAACAAATTACAAACGACCTACCTGAGCGCCCTGCCCGGCCTGATCAATCCGCGGACCGGCCGGGTCCACACCAATTTCAATCAGACGATCGCCGCCACCGGCCGCCTGTCATCGACCGACCCGAATCTGCAGAATATTCCGACCCGCACCGCGGAAGGCGAACGGATCCGCGGCGCTTTCACGGCCGAGCGGGGCTGGCGGCTCGTCAGTTGCGATTATTCGCAAATCGAGCTCCGTCTCGCCGCCCATATGTCCGGCGACCAGAAGATGATCAAAGCTTTCCGGCGACAGGAAGATATCCACACGGCGACCGCCGCGGCCATCAATGAAGTGGCGGCCGGGGCAGTCACCAAGAATATGCGGCGCGAAGCCAAAGCCATAAATTTCGGCATCCTCTACGGCCAGGGGCCGCACGGGCTGAGCCAAAGCGCCGGCATCCCCTACTGGCGAGCCCATGAGTTCATCACAAAATACCTGGCCGCTTATCCCGGTATCAAGCGGATGACTGACGGCTTTATCCAAGAAGCGCGAAAGCGGGGATACGCCCTGACCCTGTTCGGCCGGCGCCGGCCGCTGCCGGAAATCAATTCCAGCATTCCGGTCGTCCGCAAAGGCGCGGAAAGAATGGCGATTAACACGCCGCTGCAAGGCACGGCGGCCGACATCATCAAGGCGGCCATGGTCAAGGTGGCCGAACTGATCCAGGGACGGGACAACGAAATCCGCCTGCTGTTGCAGGTCCATGACGAATTGATTTTTGAAATCAGAAAAGATGTGATAAATAAATATATCCCGCCGATCAAAAAAATCATGGAGGGCGTCTTAGAGCTAAAAGTGCCGATTATCGTCGATAGCGCCAGCGGCGATAATTGGGGCGAACTGAAATAACATGACTAAGCGGCAAATAGCTGAATTAAAAAAACTGAGCGGCCGGCGGATCGCCTTGCTGGGCTTAGGTTTAGATAATCAGGCCTTGCTGGCTTTATTGGACAAAGCCCGGCTGCCCGTCGCCGTGACGATCTGCGATGCCCGCTCCCGCCGACAATTGCCGCCAGTTCGGACTAAACACCTGCCGGTCGGCTACCAGCTGGGCGCCGCTTCCAATACCGGTCTGGATAAATTCGATGTTCTGTTCCGATCACCCGGCTGGCCGCTCAATTGCCCCGGCATTCTGGCTGCCCGACGCCGGGGCCGGACAATGATCACTAGTCCGATCAATCTGTTTTTCTCGCTAGCGCCGACTAAGAATATCATCGGCGTAACCGGTACCAAAGGCAAGGGGACGACGGCCAGCCTGATCTATCAGATTCTGCGCGCCGCCAAGCGTCGGACTAAGAGCCGGGTTTGGTTGGGCGGCAATATCGGTATCCCGCCGTTGTCCTTTATCGACAAAATCAAGCCTCACGATTATGTCATTCTGGAATTGTCCAGTTTCCAGCTGGAAGATCTGCGTTATTCGCCGCGGCTGTCCGTCATCACCAATCTGTTCCCGGAACACCTGGCGGCCGCGGATCCTCATAATCCAAATTTCCATGCTTCGGTCGCCGCTTACTGGAAAGCTAAGCTTAATATTGCCAGACAATCATCTAACCGCTACCTGATAGCTAACCCCGATTTAAGGATCAAATTAACAAAGGCCCGGCTGCCAAGCCGTATCAGTTATTTTCGCGCCAGTTCCCTGCCCACCCGGCTGACCGGAACCTATAACCGAGAAAATATCGGCGCGGCCGTCGAAGTCGCTCGCCGGTTGGACATCCGGCCGGCCATCTACCGCCGAGCGATTGCCGCCTTCCGCAACCTGGAACACCGCCTGGAATTGGCGGCCGAGATCAAAGGAGTGAAATATTTTGATAATAGTTTCGCCACGACGCCGGAAAGCACTATCCTGGATCTCCATTCCTTTTCTGCGCCGCTTATTCTGATCGCCGGCGGGGCGGACAAGGGCGCTGATTTCCGACGCTTGGCCGCGACAATTAGAGCCAAAGTAAAATTCTTAATCCTGCTTGAAGGCTCGGCGACGCCGCGTCTCAGGCAAACGGTCTTGGCCAAGCGATTCCCGCCGGCCCGGCTGGCTGGCGCCAAGAGCATGGCGAACGCCGTCGCCCTGGCTCGCCGCCACAGCGTTTCAGGAGACGTCGTCCTGCTCTCTGCGGCCTGCGCCAGTTTCGGCTTATTCAAGAATTATAAAGACCGGGGAGACCAATTCAAACATTATGCCCGATCAAACCGTTAAATATAATCCAACAACTCCCAGCATCGGCGTCTTTGATTCCGGTTTGGGCGGATTAAGCGTCTTAAAATATTTCCTGCAGGAATTACCGGAATATCATTATGTTTATCTGGGGGATACGGCCCGGCTGCCTTATGGCGGAAAATCGCCGGAAACCATTTACCGCTACGCCCGGGAAGCGGTGGATTTCCTGTTCCAAGCCGGCTGCCGCCTGGTCATCATCGCTTGCAATACCGCTTCCAGCCAAGCCTTGCGACGCTTGCAACAGGAATATCTGCCCGCCAAATGGCCGGACCGCCGAGTCCTGGGCGTCATCCGCCCGCTAGCGGAAATAATCGCCGGCAACGAGAAAATCCGAACAGTCGGCATTATCGGCACCAGAGCGACTGTCGATTCTGCGGCCTATCCGCTGGAATTGCACAAACTACGGCCGGAGCTTAAAGTGGAACAAGCGGCCGCCCCGCTGCTGGTCCCGCTGATCGAGGAGGGCTGGATGGCTAAGCCGGAAACCAAAATGATCTTGAAAAAATATCTGCGACCGCTCAAAATGAAAAAAGTGGACGCGCTGATCCTCGGCTGCACCCACTATCCTTTCCTGTACCGGGAAATCCGCCAAATCATGGGCGCGCGCGTCAGCCTGCCTCACCCCGGTACGGTCATCGCCGGTGCTTTAGCCGATTATCTGCGGCGCCATCCGGAATTAGGTCTGACGCCGGCCAGGCCGGCCAGCCGGCGATATTACACGACCGATGATCCGCAGCGCTTCCGGGTTTTAGGCGAAAAATTCTTAGGTTGCCGCTTGGATAATCTCCAGCGCGTTGAAATAACCGAATTGACGATATGATCATCTTTTTATACGGCGCCGACACTTTCCGTTCCCGGCGCTTCCTCCGCGACTTACAACTTAAATTCACTCGCGATGTCGATCCGGACGCCAGCAGTGTGAGCGTGCTTGACGGCAGCGCCGCGACCCTGAAAGATATCACGGAACGCATCAATACCGGCTCCTTATTCGTCAAAAAACGCCTGGTAGTCGTGGAAAACATCTTCCAAAACAAGAAAGACAAGATCTTCGCCGCCCTGACCGACTATCTGAAAAAAGTGGCGCGCGACGAGAATGACGTGATTATCTTCCGCGACGAAGAATTGAATACCAAGGCGACGCCGCTCAAAGCGGAAACGAAAAAATTATTCGCCTACCTGGCCAAACAGCCCTATTCCCAGGAATTCAAGCCGCTCTCCGACAGCCAGCTGCTGGCTTTCATCAAGAAAGAAGCTGCCTCCTACCAGAAAGAAATCGGCGTGCCGGCCGCCTCTCTGCTGCTTAATCTGACCGGCGGCGACCTGTGGCTGATCGCCGGCAATCTGCGCAAACTGGCTTTCGGCAGCACCGACAAATCCATCTCGACCGAGTTGGTCCAGGACACTGTGGCCGGATCTTATGACGAGAATATCTTCGGCCTGACTGACGCTTTGAGCGCCAAGAACAAAAAAATGGCGGTCAGCCTGCTGGCCGAACAATATGCGGCCGGACTGAGCGACGAATATCTGATTGCTATGCTTATTCGCCAATTCAAGATATTGCTGCAGATCCGGACGGCGCTGGACGGGCCAAAAATGCCGACTGACCTGGCCGCCCAATTGCGCTTGCATCCCTTTGTCGTCAAAAAGGGCCTGCTGCAAGCCAAGAATTTCAGCGCCGCCAGTTTAAAAAATTATCTGGATCGTTTGCTCCGCCTGGATTTTGGCAACAAGACCGGCAGCGGCGACGTGAAAACGGAATTAACTCTGCTGATTTCCGGTCTCTAGGCGGACAGCGGACGAATCAACCCGTCGCCAGACTTGCTTTTTCATTTAATCTTTGTTATATTCTTGTCAGTTAAAAACGGGCAATTAGCTCAGTTGGT
Source organism: Patescibacteria group bacterium (assembly GCA_041651095.1). GTDB lineage: Bacteria > Patescibacteriota > Patescibacteriia > Patescibacteriales > UBA12465 > UBA12465. The sequence continues at coordinate 26,190 of JBAZJV010000001.1, read as the reverse complement.
TAGAGCGCAACACTGATAATGTTGAGGTCGGTGGTTCGAGTCCACCATTGCCCACTGTTAGCCATAATCGCGGGGTAGAGCAGTTGGCAGCTCGCTAGGCCCATAACCTAGAGGTCGCCGGTTCGAGTCCGGCCCCCGCAACTATTTTACAAATGAATATGCCTCGGTAGCTCAGTGGTAGAGCAAAGGACTGATTTTCGGTCCGCCCTATGGTAACATGGGGATGAAAATCGGGTGAATTCGGGGAAACCTAAGTTTAGCAATAAATATGGTAATCCCGAGCCAAGCCTTAATCGGGTATTAAGATTAAGGAAGGTGTAGAGACTAGCGGGTGAGCCCAACAATAATCCCGCCGTGAGCGCCCGACTCCGTACTTATATCTTAAGCGGAGATGAGATAGTCCAATCCTTAGGAAAACCTAAGCAACCATCAAGGAAAATCCTTGTGTCGTCAGTTCGATTCTGACCCGGGGCACCAAAATAGATATAAAATTGAACCCATGGTATAATACTGTTACCGTGGGTTCAATTTTATATTATGCGAAACGATAGGGACTTAGCTATTAAATTAAGAAAATCCGGACAGTCTTACAGCCAAATCAGCCTAGCCCTTAAAATACCTAAAAGCACTTTGAGCGTTTGGCTAAAAGATCTTGTTATCTCCAATAAAGCTCGCCGTAAAATACAGGCGCGGACTAATTCTTTGGCTATAGCCAGCTTAATAGCCAGGAATAAAAATCAAACCATCATTGCTTCTGAAAGACATAATAACATGCGCAAATCAGCCAAGTATGAGTCTAGAAAAATGCTGTCAGACCCACTATTTTTGGCCGGCACATCACTCTATTGGGCTGAAGGATACAAAAGAGGGGCTTCCAACAGTAAATGGAAGAGTTTAGACTTCGCTAATTCTGATCCGGATATGGTTAAATTGATGGTTAAATTTTTTACTAAATTTTTAAACCTAAAAAAAGACCAAATAAAAATTCAACTAATGATCCATAATCTGAAAGATGCTAACAAATCAATAAATTTTTGGCATAGACTGACTGGGGTGCCAAAAGGTAATTTTATGCGTACCTGCTCAGCCATTAGTCGGTCTAGTTTACAAAAACGAAATAAAAATCTACAATATGGAACGATCCATTTAAGAGTAAATGATGTTAACCATTTTTTCCGTCTGATAGGCTGGATCGACGGCTTGAAGGAAAAATTAAAATAAACGGGGTGTGGCCCAGTTGGTCTAAGGCGTCTGGTTTGGGACCAGAAGATCGAGAGTTCAAATCTCTCCACCCCGACAAAAAACTCGCCGTCCTGGCGAGTTTTTAAATTAGCGGACTAGAACGATCAATTGATTCACGTCGCTTTTTTATCGGTCAGTGCGGCTGCCGGATTCGGGCGTGGCTGGAAATCAATCCGACTTACCGCCTGCTGCGCCAACCAGCCGAGGCCGATGAAGAAGGCTAAATATAGGGCGGTGGCCAAGCCGGGCCAAGCCGGCAGATACTTATATAGAAAATCGTAACGGTACATTATCGGCCAATGCCAAAGATAGATTTCATAAGAATACAGCCCGAACCAATATAACAGCCGGAATTCTATTTTCTTCATCATGAAGGCTCCGACGATAGCCAGGGCGGCAATGATGCTCATCCATTGCTCCCAATTAGCGCTGCCGCCGATCCCCGAATTAATGTTGGCATAAATGAATAATGCTAAGAGCGCCGCCAGGACGCCATAGTAAACGATGGCCCGGCGGCCGTGTGACCAAGCTTCCAGCTTATCGGCCTTCCCCAGCTTGGCGACCGCCCAGGCTGCCAGGACGCCCAAAGGAAAAGCGATGATATGAACCTTATACAGATAAATGACATTATCAAAATAATGGGGCTGGAAATAAACCAACAAATAGCCGGCTAAATACAGGACAAACGCCGAAAGCCAGGGCCGGCTTTTGGAAAATACCCAAGGAAATAACAAATAATAACCCAGGATGAAAGTCAGATACCATAATGGCGAATTAACATCCTGATATAAGTCGGCGTGGAGGAACAATCCGGCAAACGAGCGGACGACATAAGGCCAGCCATAAGCAATATGCCGGACCAGCCAATCCAGGATAAAGAAAACCGATAAGACCAACCAGAACGGCGCATAAATTTTACTTAAACGGCGCTTATAAAATTCCCAGACCGATAAATCCTTTCGCAATTGGCTGGCCGTCAACCCGAAACCGGACAAGAGCAGGAAGAGATTAACGCCGACGCCGGCGGCAATCGACAGCGGCCACAAAAAACGATGATCATCAACCAAAAAATAGCCAATATGGGACAAAACGATCATCAAGATGGCTAAGCCCTTGAGCTCTGAAGTCAGTGCGGGGGAAAACCACTCCCGAATCGGACGCTTATGGCTGAACAGTGCCACGACGATGAATAATAGCAGGGCGAAGATGACGGTAGCTGAGACCGGATTACTGATGGATACGATCATAAATTAAATCCGCCCAGATCTGATACCCGGTAGCGGAGGGATGAAATAAGTCGGCGGAGTAATGCCCGCCTGATTTCTTGAATAAGCTGACGGTTGGGCTATACAGGTCAACATAGCTGACTCCGTATTTAACGGCCAGTTCCTGGATGACGGCATTGAACCGCCTGGTCTGATAATCGAAATAAGCCTGGTAGGGCGGCCGCATCAGCCGGTCGGCGCCGATAAATGGAATGCTGACGGCATAAATGCGCGCCGTGGTCCCGGCTGTCAGCTGCTCCAGAATCTGCTCATAATTACGCCGAAAATCCGGCAGAGATACTTGGTTATGGATATCGTTGACGCCGATCAGAACGGTGACGACGTCCGGCTGGGCGGCGATAGTGACCGGCAGCAATATCGGCAGCAAGTCGGCTGTCTTATAGCTCGATACCGATTCATTATATAAGATGGCATTGCGTGCCGGACCAGCCAGCCGGACGGCCAATTGATGGGGCAACGAATCGGCCGGACGCTCGGCGCCGGCACCGGCGCTCAAGCTATCGCCTAAAATGGCATAAACCAAAGGTTCGCCGGCCTCCGAATTATTAATGATCGTATGACGGCCAGGCGTTTCCACCGGCGGCAAGCCGGCGGCGCCGATAGTGCTATAGATATGGGAATAAGCGCGGTTAAGATAAACACCACCGACCATAACGATAGTGGCTCCAACAATCAGCGCGGTCTTAGTTTTCACGGTTAGCTTATTCATATTAACTAGTATATAATAAAATGCTAAATTTCGTAACGGCCCGGCCAATTCAACGCGGCAGACTGAAACCGGGCCGCCTCCAGCTAAGCCAGACTTGATTTTTATTTACTATCGTGTTAGTATTCAGGCATTATTAATTAACTTATTTTTTAGACATTCCGTATGCCCAACAAGAAATCGGCGGCCAAAGAATTACGAAAAGCCGCCAAGAGAAACTCGGTCAACAAGAAAGTTTCCAATAAACTCAAAAATTTAACTAAAATAAGCCTAAAACAAATCAAGGCCAATGATTTGAAGATCAAAAGCGAATATTCGAAAACCGTCCAGGCTATAGATAAGGCCGCCAAAAAAGGCGTCATCAAGAAAAATACCGCGGCCCGCAAGAAATCGCGTTTAATGAAAAAAATTAATGCCTTGAAATAGGCATATATATAATTAATGTACTTATCTTGGTGACGGAGACTGAAGCCCTGAAACCGGGGGCCGAGCCGCCACTCGGATAAGCGCCAAAACTATGTTAGACAAAAAAGCCAAAGAGCGAATCATTAAAAAATTCCGCGTCCATGAAACCGATACCGGCTCCCCGCAGGTCCAGATCGCGATCCTGACGGAAGAAATCAAGGAGCTGACCGAGCACTTGAAACAGCACAAGCATGATTTCTCTTCCCGCCGCGGCCTGCTGAAAAAAGTCAGCGAGCGCCGCAAGCTCCTAAAATTCCTGCAAAAGGAAAGCGCCGAGCAATTCAAGGAACTGGCCGACAAGCTGAAATTGAAAATCGCCCAGAAGCTGCAGGAAGAAGAGGAAGAAGAAAAAAAGAAGGAAAAGAAATACATCGACAGCGAAGAGGATGATCTGGAAAATAAAGAGGGCGGCGCCGAAGACGACAAATAATCATTATGATCAAACATAAAGAGCAACGGGTGGGCATCCTGGTGGATGTTTCTAACATGTATCACTCCGCCAAAAACCTCTACGGCAAGAAGGTCAATTTTAAAGAAATTTTGCTCAAAGCAGTGGCTGGTCGGAAATTGATCCGCGCCACTGCTTATGCTATCCGGACAGAAAACAAGGAAGAAGCGCCGTTCGTCGAAGCCCTGGAGCAGCAGGGATTCGAAGTGAAGATGAAAGATCTCCAGGTGTTCGCCGGCGGCGCCAAGAAGGCCGATTGGGATGTCGGCATCGCCATCGACGCCATCAAGCTGGCGGAAAAACTGGACGTGCTGGTCATTGTTTCCGGCGATGGCGATTATCTGCCGCTGGTTTCCTACCTCCAGAACACCAAAGGCTGTCTGGTCGAGATAATGGCGTTCCGCAAAACCTGCTCCTCCAAGCTGATTGAAGAGGCGGATGATTTTATCGATCTGGGCAGCAGCAAAAAATTCTTAATTTTCAACCGATAATTTATTAACTAATCAAAAGCTGACCGTTAAATAGATAGCACTGTATCTTTAAGAATACAGTCCTGTAATTTAGCGGCCAGCCGAAAACAATCTTATGGAAAAAACCTTTACCCGGGAGTGGCTGGGCCGCCCTCTCACTATCCGGACCGGCCATGTCGCCAAACAGGCTGACGCGGCCGTCTGGGTCCAATACGGCGAAACCGTGGTGCAAGCCACGGTCGTCCAGGCGCGCGCCGAGCGGATCGGCATCGATTTCTTCCCGCTCATGGTGGATTTCGAAGAAAAACTCTATGCCGCCGGCATCATCAAGGGTTCGCGCTGGATCAAGCGCGAAGGCCGTCCGACCGACCAATCCGTCCTGACCGGCCGGATGATCGACCGGTCAATCCGGCCCCTGTTCGCCGGCGGCGATAACCGCGACGTCCAGGTCATCATCACCGTCCTGGCCGTCGACCAGGAAAATGATTACGATATCGTCTCCCTGGTGGCCGCTTCCGCCGCCCTGGCCATTTCCGGCCTGGACTGGCATGGTCCGATCGGCGGCGTACGCGTCGGTTTAATCGACGGGCAATTCGTTTTCAATCCGACTTATGCCGAGCAGGCTAAGAGCAGCTTGGATCTCATCGTCGCCGGAACGGAGAAAAAAGTCATCATGATCGAAGCGGGCGCCCAGGAGGTACCGGAAGACGCCATGCTGCGAGCGATCATGTCTGGCCAGGAAAAGATGCAGGAAGCGATCAATCTGATCAAGGAACTACAGCAGAATATCACGCCGAAACTGAGCCCGCTGGTCCCCAAGAAACCGGAAAGTGCCGAAGAGATCGCGGCGGAACAGAAACATAACGGGTTCTTGGCGCTCGGAGAAAACTGGCTGAAAGAAAACATACACAAAATCTTGTTCGACAAGACTTACTACACCAAGGGTGAACGTAAATTAGCGGTAACCGCCATCAAGGACCAGTTGAATGAATATCTGGCCGGACAAGGAGTAGATAGCGATCAGCGCTATCAGATTATAAAAAAAATCGTCGACCCGGCCATTGACGCCGAAATCACCCGGGCGATTACCGAGGACAAAAAACGCGTGGACGGCCGGGCTTTGGATGAGATCCGGCCGCTGTCGGCCGCCGTCGCGGTCCTGCCGCGCGATCACGGGACTTCCCTGTTCTCCCGTGGCGAAACCCAAGTCATGTCCATCGTGACCCTGGGCGCGCCCGGCCTGGAGCAATCGCTGGAAGGCTTGGAGGGACAAAGCAAAAAACGCTACATGCATCATTATAATTTCCCGCCGTATTCAGTAGGCGAAACTTCGCCGCTGCGCGGCACCGGCCGCCGGGAAATCGGCCACGGCGCCTTAGCCGAGAAAGCTTTGCTGCCGATGGTGCCGAATAAAGACGAATTCCCATACACCGTCCGCATCGTCAGCGAGACCCTGGGCTCCAACGGATCTTCTTCCATGGCCTCCACCTGCGCTTCCACCCTGGCCCTGATGGACGCCGGCGTGCCAATCAAGAAACCGGTGGCGGGCATCGCCATGGGACTGGCTTCCAACGCCGATATGAGCAAATGGGAGGTCCTGACCGATATTCAGGATCTGGAAGACGGCGATGGCGGCATGGATTTCAAGATTACCGGCACGGACAGCGGCTTGACCGCTATCCAGCTGGACACCAAGACGGACGGCTTGACCGAAGAAATCATCGCCAAGACCTTGCGTCAGGGACGCGCCGCCTTGAATCAAATCCTCAAGCTGATTACCGATACGATTCCCGCGCCGCGACCGGAATTATCTCCATATGCGCCGCGCCTGGTCAGCTTCAATGTCGATCCGGAAAAGATCGGCGCCATTATCGGGCCGGGCGGCAAAGTGATTAATAAGATCATCGATGAAACCGGCGTCAGCATTGATATCGAGGACAGCGGTCTGGTGGTAATTTGCGGCACGGATGCCGCGATGGTCGAAGAGGCGGTCCGGCAAGTGAAGAGCATCGTCCACGTCTTCGCGCCGGGTGAGATCGTTACCGGCAAAGTAGTCCGTCTGCTGGATTTCGGCGCCTTCGTCTCTCTAAACGGCAACCAAGACGGTATGGTCCATGTCAGCGAACTGGCTCCTTACCGCATTGAAAAACCGAGTGATTTCGTCTCGGTGGGCGACACGGTCACGGTTAAAATCAAGGAAATCGACGACCAAGGGCGCGTCAACCTGACCATGAAGGGTCTGGCGGAAAACGAATCCCTGTGGAAAGATGAAAAAGGCAAATCCAACGGCTCGTCCTTCGGCGGCGGGTTCCATCGACCGACGGGCGGGCGGCCCGGATTCGCGGGGCGGCGGAGCGATGATGGCCGCCGCGGGCCGCGGCGCCCAAGCCGCTTTTAAGCGATATTGACTTTTACTTAATATTCAGATAATATTCTCCAATATAAATTAGTCTGAAAAATAAAAATTATGCTAGTAATCAAGTTAGCGCAAACCGGTAAAACCAACAAAAAGATGTTCCGTCTGATCATCTCGGAAAAGAACCGCGATCCTTTCGGCGATGTCTTGGAGATCTTAGGTTCCTACAATCCGCATTCCAAGGAATTGGCGGCTAAAAACGAAAGGGTTAAGTTTTGGTTATCTAAAGGCGCCCAAATGACCAACACGGTCAATAATCTGCTGATCGAGAAAAAGGTTATCGACGGCCAGAAAGTCAAAGCTTCCAAGGTTGGCCGGCCGAACGCAAAACGCCTGGCTCAGGCTAAGGCGAAGGCCGACAAACAGGCGGCGGCGACTCCGGCGGCCGAGGCGGCCCCAGAAACGCCGGCCGAAACAGCGGAAGCGCCCGCGGAAAAAACCGCCGAATAGTCTGAAATACCAAACCGATATTGACAAATCCTGAAAAAGTAGTAAACTTAAAACATAAAGCTGCTGATGTGGCAGTTATTTAATAAAATTTCCTTCGACTTTGATCGGCTCAATACTGTTCAAAACACGAAGGACGAATGAAAACTATGGTAGAACAAGACAAACAGTTCTTGGAAACGGTAGTCAAAAGCATCGTGAGCAACCCGAACGATGTGGTGGTCGATCGGACGATCGATGAAAGAGGCGTCCTGTTGACTCTCAAGACTAATCCGGCTGACATGGGCTATGTCATCGGCCGCAAAGGTCAGACCGCCCAGTCGATCCGCACCCTGCTCAAGATCATCGGCGCCAAAAATAACTCCCGCGTCAATTTGAAGATCTATGATCCGGAAGGCGGCAGCCATCGCAGCGAAGGCCGCAGCGAGCGTCGCGACAGCCGCGACGAGATCGACACCTCCGCGATCGATGATTTGAAAATCTAAATATCGAATCAACTGAAAAATAAACAAAAAGGCCCGCTGTCAAAAGCGGGCTTTTTTGATATAATATGGTTAAACTCTTAGACTATATGAAATTCATAACTCTGCTTAATCCGGAACAGGCGACCGAATCGGAAGCGGCGGCCTTCCGGGTCAGAACCGCGGTCCGAGCGGTCGTTTATGACCAGGCTGGCCAGGTGGGAATATTGAATGTCGCCAAACAACGCTACCACAAGCTGCCGGGCGGCGGCGTGGAGCCCGGCGAAGATGTCTATACGGCCTTGCAGCGGGAATGCCTGGAGGAATTAGGCTGCCGCGTCGAGATCTATGGCGAGATCGGACAAATAATCGAATACCGGAAGATCTTCCGGCTGAAACAGATTTCCCCTTGTTATCTGGCGCGGGTCGTGGGAGAAAAAGGGCAACCGAATTTTACGTCCGAAGAAAGCGCCAATGATTTTATCATCCGTTGGCTGCCGGTACCGGAGGCTCTACGGCTGTTGGCTGACGACCAGCCGCTCAGCGACGAAGGGCGCTGGTACATCGTGCCGCGGGACAGGACTTTTTTGGCGCTGGCCGCCGGTTTGGACCAAGCGTCGCATAATCAATCAAACCTATGAAATTCCACCTAATCACCATCTTCCCGGACATCTTCGGTTCCTACCTGAACGAAGGCATTATAAAACGGGCGCAAACGAAAAAAATTATCAGCTGCCGGATTCATAATCTGCGCGACTGGGCGAGCGATAAGCACAAGAGCGTAGACGACGCCCCTTATGGCGGCGGCGCGGGCATGCTGATGAAGATAGAGCCTTTATATCGAGCGTTATGCGAGATCAAAAAATCAAATAAAAAAGTAAAACCGGCCAAACGGAAAGTCGTCCTGTTGTCGGCCGGCGGAAAAAGATGGAATCAATCCTTGGCGCGGCAATACGCCAAATTAGAGGAATTGATCCTCATCTGCGGCCGTTATGAGGGCGTAGACGCCCGCATAAAAAAATTCATCGATGCCGAGATCTCGGCCGGCGATTATGTGCTGACCGGCGGCGAATTGCCGGCGCTGACGCTCATCGACTCCATTGCCCGGCTGCTGCCCGGCGTACTCGGCAACCAGTCCAGCATCATTGAAGAATCGCATTCGCAAGATGGCATTATCGAATATCCTCAATACACCCGGCCGGAAATATTCAGCGCTAACGGCAAAAAATACCCGGTCCCCAAAATCCTCTTATCCGGCGACCACCGGAAAATACAGGCCTGGCGGCTGAAGCAACAGAAAAAAATCAAATAAACAACGCTAGCAAAAAACCGGCCGACCGCGGCCGATTTTTTTATTTGATAATCAAGGCTTAGCGCCTCATTAGGCCGCCCGTTGTCATTTGACCACCTTCCAGCCGGTAGCGGTCCGCGCCAGACGGCCTTTAATCTTAAAGCCGGCCGCTTTTCGATGTCCGCCGCCGCCCCACTGCTGGGCGATGCGCGCCAGATCGATCTCATTATCCGTCGTCCGCAAACTGCCTTTAACCGTTTCTCCTTCTTCCCGTAATAACAGCGCTACGCGCACGCCGCTGAGCGTGCTCAGGAAAGAGACGATGTCGCTGTAGAGATCCGCTTCAGCCGGCGCATCGGCCGGATGGAGCAGTTCGCTAATCTCCGCCGCCGTTAAGGCCGAGGCGGCCAGGCCGGTCACCGGATCCAGCCGCATATTTTCCAGAGCCCGGCCCCAGACCTTCAGGGCGGCGAAACTCTTATTATTAACCGTATTCTCGATGATCTTGGGCAGTGAAGCGCCGCGCAGCAACATTTCCGAAGACACGGCCAGCGCTTCCCGGGAAGAATTGGCGTGCAAAAAATGGCCGGTATCGGTCATCAGGCCGATCAGGATGCAATTAGCCAGCGCTTTGTTGATCGCCAGGCCGTTTATCTTAAGAAAATGATAGATGATTTCCGTCGTAGAGGCCTTGTCCGGACAGCGGATTTCCAGGTCAGCATAAGCTTCCTGCGGCAAGTGATGGTCGAATTCGATGAGATATGGCCGCCGGGCCAAGCGGCCGGACTTGGCCGCTTGGAGCAAGGTGCGGAGCCGGATCTCCAGCCCGGTCCGGGAAATCGAGCCGCAATCCAGGATTACGATGACGTCGAAGGCCCGCAAGTCTACCGGCTCCTCGTCCGTAATCAACCGTTCGTTAGGAATAAAGCCGTAGGCGCCCGCCGGTTTATTAGCGGCATAGGCATAGCCGGTCGAACCTAAAACGGCGGTAACTTCCAGCATGGCGCCAATTGAAGCCAGCGCGTCGGCATCGGGCGAAACGTGGCCAATGAGCAAGATCTGCCTGGCCGACTGGAGTTTCTGATAAGCTAATTGTAATTTTTCCGTAAAATTCATAACTGATTATCCTATCGGAAAATAATAAAAAAGTCCAGATACCGCTCCGGTATCCGGACCCGTGTAAAACCGCTATCGCTCGGCCGCCATTCAGGCTTGGTCTTCTTGATCCAGGCCGGCGATCAATTTCTCGATCTTATCCGCCTCTTTTTCCGTCGCGTCGAACTCCCACAACAAGTGGGGCAGTTTGCGCAATTTGACCCGCGGCCGCAAGAGACTAATGATAGCGCCGGTCGCGCCGGCCAGACGCCGGAGCGCCGTGCCGGCCAACCGGTCCGGCAAGACGGAAAAACCGACTCTGGCTTGCTTCAAGTCAGAGCTGCAAGCCACATAGCTGATCGTGATCAAAGCGCCGGGTATGGCTACCTCGCGATTGACGATCGCCGCTAATTCCGTTAAGAGCAGGTCATTGACCCGCGGCACTTTTGACATATGGCTGAACCGCCGCGCCGAGCGCGGAGATGACGGTTTAAATCTTATCTACCCTTCTTTCTTCCTGATAGACCTGCAGGATGTCACCGACCACAATCAGCGGGCGGCCCTCATACCTCAGGCCGGCTTCGCTATCCTGATCGACCGACTCTACGTCCTGCTTGCCGGATTGGAGGCGGGTCAGACGGCCGGTGATGATAAAATCCGTGCCGCGCTTCACGTCGATCAAGCTATGGTTCTTGATGACGCCGTCTAAAACCTTGCCGCCGACGATCTGGCTGTTATTCTCGGTCCTGAATACCGCCAGGACTTTCAAGCGGCCCAATTCTACCCGGTTGATTTCCGGTTTAACCAATAATTGCATCTCTTCTTTGACGAACTTGATCAGGTCATAAATAACGGAGAAGATCCGGACCGTCACTTGTCTTTCGCGCACCAAGGTCTCGATGGCCGGCGACATCCGGACGTTGAAGCCCAGGATTTTTGCGCCGGCATCTTCCGCCCGTTTCACGTCGCCTTCGGTGACATAGCCCAGCCCCTTGCTGATTACCCTGGTCTTTACTTTTTCATTGTTCAGTTTCAACAAAGATTCCTCGATCGCTTCAGCGGAACCAAGAAAGTCCGCCTTGATGATCACCTTGACCTGCGGCGTCCGGTCCTCCTGATTATCGTCGGAATTAGCCGGTTGGGCCAGCGGCGCCGGGGTGCCGGCCTTGATCTTGTTGACCCGGACTTTCTCCCCTTCGCCGACATGTAAAATATCGCCGACGGCGGGGGAAATCTTCAAACCCAGGACTTTAACCGGCGCGGACGGACCGGCCTCGCGGACCTCCTCGCCCTTATAGTTCCGAAGGGATTTTACCTTGCCGTAAACGGTATCGTTGAAACAAAGCTGATCGCCGACCCGCAAAGTGCCGTTCTGGACCAAAATCGTCGCCAGCGGACCGGCGGTCTTATCAATATTGGATTCGACGACGGTACCGGCCGCCGGCGCGTCAGGATTGGCTTTCAGGGCTGCGCCTTCGGTTTCAGCTACGAGCAACACCATATCCAGAAGTTCTTCGATGCCGGTGCCCTCCTTGGCGGAAATCGGCGCGCAAATAGTCTTGCCGCCCCAGTCCTCCGGCGTGATGCTTAGTTGAGTGGCTAATTCCTGTTTGGTCTTGTTGAGGTCGGCCGTCGGCTTATCGATCTTATTAATGGCCACCAAATAAGGGATCTTGGCCGCCTCGATAATCCGAAAAGCTTCTACGGTCTGCGGCTTGACGCCGTCATCGGCCGCCACGACCAGGATGGCGATATCCGCCACTTTGGCGCCGCGGCTGCGCATGGCGGTAAACGCTTCATGGCCGGGCGTATCGATAAAAGTGATGGTACGACCGTTTCTGACGATCTGATAGGCACCGATATGCTGGGTGATGCCGCCCGCTTCACCAGCCACGACATTAGTCTGTCTGATGGAATCTAACAATTTGGTCTTACCGTGATCAACGTGGCCCATAACTACGATTACCGGCGGACGCTCCTTCAGGTTTTCCGCCGCTTCACCGGCCAAGATGGTGGCTAACTTCCGGTCTTCCGGTTCTTGAGCCGCGTCTCCGGCCGCGGCGGCCCGGACATCCAGGTTCAAATTTTCGCCGATGATGGAGGCGGTATCGAAATCGATTTTTTCGTTAATCGAGGTAAAGACCCCGTTCTTCATGAGTTCGGCCAGGACGCGATTGACCGGGATGCCGGCCGCCTCCGCGTAAGCGCGCACGGTAATTACCGGCGGTACCGCAATCGTCCGCTTTTCTTTCGGCAGGACTTCATCCTGTTTCTTGATTTCCGCCGCCCGCTTCTTCTGTTCCCACTCCCGGCGTAAAAACGGCCAATCCTTGATGATCTTCTTGGCGGTATTATTATCCACCTTGATCGCTTTCTGCCCGATAGCAAACCCGAGTTGCGGCAACAACTCGTGCAGCTCCTGAGGGGAGATCCGCAAAATCCTGGCTAACTCAGTAATATTCATAGTAAAAATTCTTTAATGTGCTTTAATATTACTTTATTTCGCGCGTTTAGTCAATCTAAACTTGTAACCTCGCTCTGCTCCTTCCAAGACCGCCACCCTTTACAAACGCCTAAGTAAATGATAGAGTAAATTCAGCAATTTATTTTATTAATTAAAATCTGTTTTGAGGAATTATTAGAAGAATTAACCAGTGCCCCAAGCCAGTCTAAAAATTTATTTTTGCAGATCGCTCTACTTATGTCCTCCCTGTATCTTTATCTAAGATTAGCTAAAAAATTGACAAGACTAGTCAATCTCTAAAATAAATACCGCCCCTCAGGCGTGGTTACTTTTTTTAAAAATCTAATATTTCAGTGAGTGCCACCTTTAATTCCTGAAGACAGCTACCCTATTATATGGAATACCTGAATTATCTCTGGTATGCCGTTGTCTTAGCCGGTGGTTTTTTTATTGGCTACGCCTTTTACAAGAACACTGCCAGCCGGAAGATCGGCAATGCCGCCGAAAAAGCCGAAAAATTGATGAGCGAGGCTAAGGTCAAAGAAAAGGAATTGTTGCTGAAGGCCCAAGACAAAGCGCTCAAGATCATCGAGGAGTCCAAGAAAGAAGAGGCTGCCCGACGTAATGAAATCAACGGCCTGCAAAAGAGGCTGGAGCAACGGGAAACCTCGTTCTCCCAAAAACTGCTGGACCTCCAGGAAAAACAGCAGAAATTATTCGATAAGGTGAACGAGGTCCAGGAAATTAAAGAGCGGATCAAGAAAGTCAAAGAAGAGCAGGATCAGAAATTAGAGCAAATTTCCAAACTGAGCGTAGACGAAGCCAAGGAATTGCTCATGAAGAACGTGGAGGAGAAGGCTGGCGAGGACCTCATGGTCCGGGTGAAGAAACTGGAGAACAGCGCCGAAGACGCTCTCTCGGACAAAGCTAAGGACATCATGGCCCTGGCTATGCAACGGATGGTCTCCTCCTATACCGTAGAATTGACGACCACCACCGTTGATTTGCCCAACGATGAAATGAAGGGCCGGATTATCGGCCGAGAGGGGCGCAATATCAAAGCGATAGAGCAGATGACCGGCGTCGAAATAATCGTCGACGACATGCCTAATGCCATTACCGTTTCCGGATTCTCCTTGATCCGGCGCCATATCGCCAAAAAAACTCTGGATTATCTGATCAAGGATGGGCGCATTCATCCGACTAAGATCGAAGAAGCGGTCGAGAATGCTAAAAAAGATATTGCCGTCGATATCAAGAAAGCCGGCGAAGAAGCGATGTATGAAGTCGGCGTGACCGGTTTCGATCCGAAATTAGTCCAGATCCTGGGCCGCTTGAAATACCGGACCAGCTACGGCCAGAATGCCCTGCGCCATTCCATCGAAGTTGCCCATTTGGCGGCGATGCTGGCGGAAGAATTAGGCGCCGATGTCACTCTGGCCAAGAAAGGCGGCCTCCTGCACGATATCGGCAAGGCGGTCGACCATGAAGTACAGGGTAATCATACGGAAATCGGCCGCGACATCGCCAAAAAATTCAACCTGCCGCCGGAAATCATCGCCCCCATTGAGACTCACCACGACGACCACCCCGCTACACTCATTTCCGTTATCGTCAAAGTGGCAGACGCGATCTCTTCAGCCCGCCCCGGCGCCCGCAAAGACAGCTACGAGAACTACTTACAGCGCCTGGAAGAACTGGAAAAACTGGCCTCGACCTTCGAAGGAGTAGATAAAGTCTACGCCATCCAAGCCGGCCGGGAAATCCGCGTTTTTGTGCAGCCAGAACTGGTTGATGATTTCAAGGCTTATAATTTGGCTAGGGATATTGCAAAAAAGATTGAAAATGAGTTAAAATATCCAGGGGAGATAAAAGTCAACGTAATCCGGGAAATGCGGGTTACGGAATATGCCCGTTAACCCATAAAACAAGCCTAAAAAACATAAATTCATAAACATATGAACAAGGCACAACTCATCGACAAAATTCATCATGATGTCGATGGCCTGAACAAAAAACAGGCTGAAAAGATGCTGGATGTCTTCATCGACACCATCATTGAGGAGTTAAAGAACGACCGTGAGGTCACGCTGGCCGGTTTCGGGACCTTCCTGTCTCGCGTCCGTTATTCCCGCGGCGGCGTCAACCCACAGAAGCCGACCGAACGGATCACCATCCCGGCGGTCAAGGTCGCCAAATTCAAAACCGGCTACCACCTCAAGCAGGCTTTGAAGGGCAAGCGATAAACCGCTTTAAGCGGCGGGAGAAAGCAATCCTTGATCAGGGTGTTTTGTTGGCGCTCGTAGCTCAACTGGATAGAGTACTTGGCTTCGGACCAAGGGGTTGCAGGTTCGAATCCTGCCGGGCGCACGGAAGGACAGGTTTAAAAATTCGGACGCTAGGGCTGGGTAGCTCAGTTGGTTAGAGCGTAGCACTCATAACGCTAAGGTCGCGGGTTCGATCCCCGCCCCCGCCACGGTTAACAACCCAATAGTTCAGACACGCCTCGTTAGCTCAGTTGGTAGAGCAGTTGCCTCTTAAGCAAATGGTCGCAGGTTCGAATCCTGCACGGGGCACCCCAAAAAACAGATTGCTAAATGCCGTCTGTTTTTTATATTTAAAAGCGGCCGACGATATATGGCCGCCTGATAAATTGATCAGCAAAATTATGCGCGCCGACATTTGCCAGTATTGGCTAAAATCAATATTTCCGCTATAATAAGGTGGTAAAAATAAAAATTATGCTTAACCTCGTCATCTTCGGGCCGCCGGGCGCCGGCAAAGGCACGCAGGCCGCCTTGATTGCTAAAAAATACCGGCTGGCCCACCTGTCCAGCGGCGACTTACTGCGTCGGGAACTGAAAAACGGCGCGCTGGGGCGGCAAATCAAGAAATACCAGGAGGCCGGCGCTTTAGTGCCCGATCGCCTGATCATCACGATGCTCGAAGCCGCCGCTTTAAAAAAAATAAAGGGAGCCGGCTTTATCTTCGACGGCTATCCCCGCAATCTCCGGCAGGCCAAATCATTGGATAAATTTTTTGCCGTCCGAAAAAGCGCTATCGACTTGGTGCTGAACCTTAAATTAAGCGAACGCGCCGCGACCGACCGGATATTGCTCCGCGGCAAAAGTTCCGGACGGGCGGACGACAACCGCCAAACCTTAAAAAAGCGCTTCCAGGTCTACCGCCGCCAGACGGCGCCGCTCTTGGCTTACTACCGCCGGCAGAAAAAAGTAATTAATATCGATGGACGTCCGGCCATCAACGAAATATTCAAGGAAATCTCAAAAATCCTTAACCAGCATCGATAAACTCGATTAGCTAAATAAAAAAGGGGCGCGGATGGTCCCCTTTTTTGATTTTAGCCATGGTGACAGCTAAAACCTTAGTTTACGACGCCGAATGTGGCATTGTAAACGCTGCAAGTTTTTAAGCTGGGCCGGGATATTAATAATCCGCCCGCATAAACATATTCCTTGCTTTTTACATCAAACAGGAAGAATATCCTGTGGACGGTCGGCATATCGCCTAGGGCAAAAACTGCTTCTTGAAACGGCTGACAATACATCACCTCGTGCTGACGCAGTGCCCGAAAGATCTGGCTGCGGGTAGAAGCGCCATGGATGCCGCGGCGATCCAGCAGGCAACGGTGAGGATGAAAGATATATAGGTCTTTCATGTGGCGGCTGTGCTGGCTTTTGAGACAGAAGCCGGACTGGCAGCGGAAAAACAATGCTTCAAACTGGTCAAAACCGACATTATCCCATAACCAGCCTTCCCCGTAGGTTTTATCCCCGCGGGTCAGAAGCGGCGCGGCGGATAGATGGCCATAGCCCGGCAGTTCGCCTGGCGCCGAGATGATAAACAACAGATCGGCTTGCTTGGCCACGTCCGGAGCGCAAGCTCCTTCCAACCATAAGTCATAATCGTGCTTGGCCGCCATGCTGTCGCTGGCAAAAAATTTTATTTCCGGCCAACCCCGCCTGATTTGTTCCAGGCGCCGCGACAGCGGGTCATTAATTAACTGGGCTAAACCCAAACCGCCCGCGCCCCCCTCGATATCAAGTATATTCAGCGCGTGGTTGGGTGCGCAGTCTATGGAGATAACCAGGGACGGGATGCCGAACATCTGCTGCACGCCGGTATTTTCCGGGCGTTGGTCCGCGCTGAGTGGTCGATTTTTTAACCATAATTCAATAGCATTCTGCGCTTCCAGTAAATGGCCGGACGGCAGCGTGGTGGATAACTGTAGATCAAAATGGCAATTTTTTAGCTCTTGCCAAGTAGCTAGCTTGTCCATAAGGACCCTCCTTTGGTGTTTAATGTAGTTATTTATTGTGAAAAGAACTTTTTACAAACAAAAGCCGGGCTGTTTCCAGTCCGGCTTTTGTTTATGTGTGTTGCTGAATTACTTCTTAATCCATTGATTCACAAACAAAAGCCGGCCTGGTAATAATCAACCAAGCCAAAGATACGACCAACAAATTCCGCTTCGTTTGTAAATGCTTATTTAACATGTTTTAAATAATACCAGAATAAAAAATATAGTCAAGGCCACTTATCAACAATAATCCGCGAGTTTGCCTGATAACGATTTATCTGATAGTAGTGCCTTTGAACCGCTTGCCGGCCAGACCGGCCGCTAAATTTGGCAATTTGCGGCCGTTGAGGATAATCACCCGTAAACGATGCTTAGCGGCTTCCCGCGAAGCTATCGGGTCGAAAGGCACGTTCAAACCCGGCTGCCAACGATTACCGACGATCTTCCGGAATTCCGGCCAGCTAACCTGCTCTAGTTTTTTAGCTCCCGGGAAACGGCGCGGGTCCCGATCATAGGCGTAATCGATATTAGACAGATTAATGACCGTCTTGATGCGGTTATATTTAGCCAACAGCACGGCGACATGATCAGTCGACCAGCCTGGCTTATAACCGGCTACCAAGACGATCTTCTTGTTGGTCCTGATCGGCTTGGTGGGGTTAGTGACAATAGTTGGGTAAGCGGCTTCGCCGAAAACCGCCCTTAGCAGCTGGGCGTTAAGACGGGTCGCCCGGATGCCGACCCAATCCCGTTCGGCGTTGTCTGCTTTGGTGACCGTCAAAGCAGCCTGAATATAGGTCCGGGCGGTCGCCCCGCCGCCGACGACCAGATAAAATTTATGGCCGGCTCTTATCTGTTTCAGGATGAAGGCGCGGAATCGCCGGAGAAAGTCCGTATCGATTCCCTGTTTGGTCACGACGAGCGATCCGCCGACTGACAAGATAAAAGTCTTAGACATATTAAATTTAATAAAATCGCCCCGCCGCGGGGCGGAGCGATTTAAAAATAATCATTTCGTTTCTTCAACCTCCCGGCTTTTTACTTCCGCCAGGATCGCCCGCCGGATGTCGGCAGCCAGTTTCTTGTTTTCCTTGATCGTCTTCTTGGCGGTTTCCCGACCGGTGCCTAATTTTACTTCGCCGAAAGCATAGCTGTTTCCGGTCTTGGCGATGACGCCGTGTTCGACGCCCAAGTCGACCAGGTCACCGGCGACCGAGATGCCTTCATTATACATGATATCGAATTCGCAAGTCCGGAAGGGCGCGGCCACTTTGTTCTTGACGATCTTCACTTTGACGCGATTGCCGATAATTTTCTCGCCCTGTTTGATCTGCGCCGCGCGCCGAACCTCTACCCGCATGGAACAATAGAATTTCAAGGCGTTGCCGCCGGTCGTCGTTTCCGGATTACCGAAGAAAACCCCGATCTTATTGCGGATCTGATTGATGAAAATGACGACCGTCTTGGTCTTGGCGATAACGGCAGTCAATTTGCGTAAAGCCTGGCTCATCAGGCGGGCCTGCAAACCCATATGCTGGTCGCCCATCTCTCCTTCGATTTCTTTCTGCGGCACCAGAGCGGCGACGGAATCAACCACCACGACGTCGACGGCATTGGAACGAACCAGGGTTTCCACTATTTCCAAGGCTTGTTCGCCGCTATCCGGCTGAGATAACAGCATTTCCTTGATATTGACCCCGATCTTGGCGGCATATTCCGGATCCAGGGCGTGCTCGGCGTCGACGAAAGCGGCGATGCCGCCGGAGCGCTGCACTTCGGAAACGATATGCTGGGCCAGCGTCGTCTTGCCGGAAGATTCCGGACCGTAGATCTCGATGATCCGACCGCGCGGCACGCCGCCGACGCCGGTGGCGATATCTAAGGATAGGCAGCCGGTGGAAATCGCGTCGACATTAGTCTTGGGCACGTCGCCGAATTTCATGATGGCGCCTTCGCCGAAACGGGTGCGGATCTGTTCCATGGCGCTTAAAGCCGCCTCTTCCCGCCGATCTTTATTGCCTGTTTTTTCAGCCACCGCGGCTTTTTTGTCTGTTTTCTCCTTGGGCATATTGTTCGAATTAATTATTAATAAATTTATTATAGCACCGGTGGCCTGAAATAAATGATAAGAAAAGATAAATTCCGGTGATGTTTTTCTTAAATTTCTAAGCGTATCAATGGCGCCGCGCCGCGCCGAACTTAGCGTCCGAGAAATTTAAACGGCAAACTTAATATCTGTTTCGACCCGTGCTTCGTCTGCAGGATGAGAGCCGCGCCGTCGGCCGTCTTTTCCCAACGCAATAGCCCGGGGACGGTCGATTCTAAACCGCCCGAAACGTCGGCTTCAAGCGCCGGGTTGCCGCTGGCTCGCCATTCGGCCTTGATCTTCTCAAACAGGCCGGACCAGAAACCGGCAGTCGCGGCCGAGCCCGGCGACGGCGTGACAACGGCGACCACCGGCGCCGCGATGGTCTCGCCACTCTGCTGCCCCAAGGCGAAATCAACCGCGCCGCGTAAAACCGGCTTGGCTGCTTCCCAGGCGGCGAAAACCTGGCGCCAGAACAGATTCTGCTCCCGCTGCGCCCGCTCTTCCTGGTCGCCGCTGTATAAAACCGTCGCGATAGCGACCAAAACCAATAAGGCGATTACGGAAAGCAGACTGAATAATGATTGGCGGTTGGCGGACATAAAAGAAAAATTATAATCTGGCTAATCCCAGAGCGCTTTTTGCCGGTCAGGGCGATTAGTTTCGGTAAAAATGCTGACCATCCCATACTGGCCGTCAAATCCCGGCTTGATGACCAGTTCGCCGCGTCTCGCTCGCTTGATGCCCTCGATAATCCTGAAATCTATTTTATCGCTAACTTTAGATAAATCTAAATCAAATAAAATAGACAACTCCGACCCGTAATCATTAATCAAGCTACGATACTGCTTCTGAACCGCCGCCGAGGAGCGACTCTTGATATTAAGAGCTTCTGCTATAATTTTATCCAATTCTACGATTTTTTTAAAGGGAACGGCCCGAGGCGGCCGGAAACCCGCCGGCCGATCGGCTAATTCCTCGACTCGGTTCAAGACGCCGATAACTAATGGTTTATGGCAGACCGGGCAGACATTTTTCAAACGCCGGCTCTCCTGCGGTTCACAACTGAAATGGCAGTCCCGATGGCCGTCGAAGTGATACATGCCTTCCTCGGGATAAAATTCTATAGTCAGTTCCAGGCCGGTCCGGTTCTTGATATGATCATAGATCTTCTGGTAAGTCACCGGGGCGTCGACCTCCATGACGTTGGCTTCCCGACCCAGATTAGCCAAGCTATGCGCGTCCGAACTCGATAAGATAGTCAACTGATCCAAAGCTGATAATCGCCAATTCATTTCCGGATCGCTGGACAGGCCGGTTTCAATCGCATAGATATGCTGGCTCTGATCCTGGAAACACTCTTCCAAAGAATCAAAACCCGATTTGGATCCGAACATCGAGAACCAAGGCGTCCAGATATGCGCCGGATAGACCAGGAAACGCGGATCGATATCCAAAAGCAACTTAACGAAAGCGGGGGCGCTGATGCCCAAGATCGGTCGGCCGTCGGAACGGATATTAAAACGCTTATCCAATGCTTTGTTCAGCTTAGCAACCGCCGCGATATCCGGCGCGTGCACTACCAGATGGATGCGCCGGGTCCTGATCTGGTCTTTATAAATCAGAGCGACCTCCGTGCTCAAGATGAACTTGATCCGGTCGTCAAGAGCGGTTTTAAGCCGGTAGAGGCCGGCTCCCGGCTGCGTTTCGACTAGTTCTTGCTTGATTGATTCGAACCAAGCTGGATAGGTAAAATCTCCCGTCGCGATGACGTCCAGCCCTTTGAGCCGGCAAGCCGCCTCGATATTGGCCAGCGTCAGCTGAGGCGAACAGGCGCGGGCATAACGGGAATGAATGTGCAGGTCCAGAATCTGCTTCATAGTTTAAGCTGAGGTTTGGGAAAACACTTCTTCGGCAATACGCAATTCTTCCAGGCTATTGACGCCCATGGCTTCGTGCGGCTCTATGGGCAGCGTATCGATGTTATATCCGGCGCTGAAAGCGAATTGCACTAAATCAGTCAGGTAATATTCTCGCTGCTGGTTATCCGCCCGCAAGCGATCCAGGTTCTCAAACAGCCAGGATTTATTAAAACACATAAAAGCCGGATTGACCTCCGTGATCAGTTTCTCCGCCTCATCTGAATCCTTGAATTCCCTGATCGCTTCCACCGCTCCGCTCGCCCCCCGGATAATCCGGCCCCAATGGTAGAAATTGCGGTACCAACCGCTGAAATCCGGCACTCGGGTAGTCATCATGGCTATAGTTGCCGGCCGCATCGCCGCCAGGCGCCTGATGGATTCGACTCGCAGGAAGGGGTGATCGCCGTAAAGAACAACGATGCTTTCGGCTTGCGGACTCTCTTGGTTAATCAGCTGACGGGCGCAGGCAACAGCATTACCCGTTCCTAATTGTTCGGCCTGCACGACATAGGCCGCCGGATAGTCCGCGAGCGTCCGGCTGATTACTTCGCGGTTATCCGGAGAAACTACGATGACGGGACGGGCATCGACGCCGGCCGCTTTAACCGAGTCCATTAAATACCTGATCATCGGCCGGCCGTGCAGAGCAACCAGCACCTTGGGCAATTCCGAGTTCATGCGGGTGCCTTTTCCGGCGGCCAGGATAACAAGGCGGGTCATAAGCATAAGGGACGATTCAGCCCCGAAAGAGGCTAAACCAGGCTAATAAATAAAGGAAATCTTAATAAATTTCCTTTATATTTTAGCACCTTTATAGCTCCGGGGCAAATCTGATTTTTAAATAATTTTTATTTAATATAAGATAAAATTTTGTTTTTAAAACTATCCGCTATCGTTTTAGCCCGCTCTTGAGTAGTCGCCTCCGCGTAAACCCTGATAATCGGCTCCGTATTAGAGGAACGCAAATGGACCCAAGAATCGGCCCAATCGATTCGGAGTCCATCGATATCTGTGATCCTTTCGTTGATATTTTCCGTTTTTATCCGGTTTAAGATGGCTGGCAAATCAAGCTCATCCGGCAGGGCGATCTTGTCTTTGATGATGAAATATTCCGGTAATTGCCGTTTGAATTCCGAAATCTGCTGCCGGCTCCTGGCGAGAGCGCTTAAAAATAAAGCAATACCGACGAGCGCGTCCCGGCCATAATGGAGCGGCGCGTAAATCACGCCGCCGTTTCCTTCGCCGCCGATGACCGACTTGATCGCCTTCATCTTTTCGACAACATTGATCTCGCCGACCGCCGCTAGTTCATAACGGCCGCCATGTTTGGCGGCGATATCCCGCAAAGCGCGGGAAGAAGAAAGATTGGAAGTGGTCGTCTGCTCATACTGGCCGGGGTATATCTCCTCGATCCGGGCGAAATTTTCCAAAATATAATCAGCCACCGCGACCAAAGTATACTCTTCGCTGATGAGTTCGCCGTTTTCGGCTACGAAAGACAGGCGGTCGACGTCCGGGTCGACCACGATGCCCAAATCGGCCTTAGTCTCCCTGACTTTTTCCCCGACCATAACCAGATTTTCCGGGAGCGGCTCCGGCCGATGCGCGAATTGGCCGTCCGGCTCGCAATTCAGTCTGACAATATCCCGAACGCCTAGCCTGGCCAACAATTCCGGCACGACCAGTCCGCCGACCGAATTGATCCCGTCGACCACGATCTTAAAATTTCTGGCGGCAATCGCGGCCGGATCAACCAGCGGTAATCCTAAAATCGCGTCCAGATGCTTGGCCGCTAAAGCCGCATCGACGGCATAATGCCCGAGCTTATCCTCGGTCGCGAAAGCAAAGTTAGCTTGTTCGGCCAGCGCCAGGACCCGCCGCCCCTGCGCGGCGGAAAATATTTCGCTATTAGGATTCAGGAGCTTCAGGGCGTTCCAGCCCGACGGATTATGGCTAGCTGTCAAAATAATGCCCCCCTGCGCCCGAGCCTCAATAACCGCCATTTCGACGGTCGGCGCGGCCGCCAGGCCGAGATCGACGACATCTATCCCCTGACTCCGCAATGTGCCGGCGACCAAGTCTTTGATTATCTCGCCGGAAAGGCGGCTATCGCGGCCGATGATGACTTTTACCGGGCTTGAAGGATTATCCTGTTTTAAGATTTCCGCGTAAGCCGCAACGAAACCGACAATATCGACCGGCGTCAGGTTCTCTCCTGGCCGGCCGCCGATAGTGCCGCGGATGCCGGAAATGGATTTGATTAGAGGCATAAAAAGATTGATATATAAAACCATTATAGCACCGCTGCGCGATTTTCCCCAATAAAAAAACACCATTGTTCTGGCGGCGGCCTACTTTCCCAGGGCTCAGGCCCAAGTATCATCAGCGCTGGAGGGCTTAACTGCTGAGTTCGGGATGGGATCAGGTGTGACCCCTCCGCTCGAACCACCAGAACAATGGTGTCTTTTATCTCGACCCCCTAGGCAGCCGTAGCCGTCCAGGGGTACCAATATCGATTCATGTTAGCTTAAAGCAGAATACCGATCAAATCGCCTTATCTTAAAGATAAGAGTGCGGGAAAATCAAACGACTTATTAGTACCGCTCCGCTCAACGCATTGCTGCGCTTACACGTACGGCCTATCAAGGTCATATTCTCTAACCAGTCTATGAAACCTAATCTCAGAGACAGCTTCGCGCTTAGATGCTTTCAGCGCTTATCTTAACCGAAGATAGCTACCCGGCAATGCCCCTGGTGGAACAGCCGGTACACTAGAGCTTCGTCCTTCCCGGTCCTCTCGTACTAAGGAAGGGCCTCTTCAAGTTTCCACGACCACAGTGGATAGGAGACCGACCTGTCTTACGCATGTTATCACTTATTGCTAAGCGCATTGGACTATACCTTCATCCTTCTCTAGAAGGAGGCCGACGTTTAGTCTCTACGGGGTCAACTTATGTTTGATGCGTTTTTTGGAATAATTAATTTCTCCATATTGATTGACCAAATTCATCAATCGGGAGAAATCCTGGACGTTTTTTACCGAAGATTTAAGGATAAATATTTTCTCCAATAAATCTGCCTGTCGGCGCTTCAGGATGAGATAAGGTTTTATTGCTTTGATTAAAGCTAATATCTCCTCCCTCCGACCGATAGTATATTCCAGAATTCCGTCTTTTCTGCTCCGCAAATAGCCGCAATTTAACAAATCGCAAATTTTTCTAAAATTCGCCTCATCTTTAGCCGACTGGAATAATATTATATAAGGAGCGATCTGGAAACCATAACGATAAGTATCATTAGGTTTTAACCGCACATATATACTACCATCGCCATCGATGAAGCCTGCGATATAAGCTAATTGGACTTGCGTCAATTTTAACATAAGCGACTTCCCTCGGTATTATCCTAACATATGACAGGTTGTTATTCAACTCTCATTAGGACTTCACCGATATGAGTCAGCTTTTTATGCCAATATCGATTACTCGATATTGCCGCCGTAATTTATGTCGTTTTACCTCGTGGATTCAGAGCGTTCAATGGCCAATACTATTGGCCGCTAAACGGTCTGAACCCAGCTCGCGTGCCGCTTTAATGGGCGAACAGCCCAACCCTTGGGAGCTTCTCCACCCCCAGGATGCGACGAGCCGACATCGAGGTGCCGAACCAGGTCGTCGATGTGGACTCTTGGACCTGACTAGCCTGTTATCCCCGGAGTAGCTTTTATCCGATGAGCTTCCACCATCCTATATTGAATGGTCGGATCACTAAGTTCCGCTTTCGCGACTGCTTGACTTGTAGGTCTCGCAGTAAAGCCAGCTTGTGCCTTTACACTATCTCCCGGGTTTCCATTCCGGGATAGCTGACCTTTGTAAACGCCTCCGTTACTTTTTGGGAGGCATCCGCCCCAGACAAACTACCCACCAGACACTGTCCCCCGAATCTCGAGGTGAGAATTAAAAATAGACAAGGGTGGTATCTCACTGGCGCCCGAAGGCTCCCACCTATTCTGAACAAATATATTCCTAATTCAATATCAAGTTGTAGTAAAGCTTCACGGGGTCTTTTCGTCCAACTGTGGTTAACGAGCATCTTTACTCGTCTTGCAATTTCACCGAGTACTTCGTTGAGACAGTGCCCAAGTGGTTAAGCCATTCGTGCAGGTCGGAACTTACCCGACAAGGAATTTCGCTCTTCACTTGCTTAATATTTCTATTAAGAATGGACTTTATCTTACTCATGATATGAATTTAAATCTTCTAAAACTTGCGGAGCCGTTATTTTCTCCTGCCGGTTCATCTTAGAAGCGATGGCGATGATCTTTTTAACGCCATCGATCGATAAATGTTGATAATGTTGATTTTGATTCATCAGTTTAATAATTTCCTTAAACTTAATAAAATCAAATTTCTTTTGGGTTAATAATGGATATTTGTCAAAGTGAGGGATGATAAATCTGTTAATATGTTCCAAAGACCTGATCCTTAACTCGTATCGGGTATCATGATTTACTCTCACTACCCCGACGCCGAAATATTTCTTTAAAGCATATAATAACTGAATGTCGCGTTTATGTTGGACTATCCGGAATTCCGGCAATACTTGAAATTTAATTTTCATCGTATCGTTTTTGTTTATTCCAACGTAAAACGTTCCTTCACCATCGACAAATCCGCTGACCCAATAGGGATTTATCTTCATATTTTAGAGTCTCAGTTTTTAAGTCTCTGAGGATTTTTTAATCCTGCGCGTTTGCCCCGTGTATTCAAGGATTTTTACTCTTGGTCGACAACCCCGAGTACCTTGGATCTTTTGAGGATTTTCACGCATTTTACTGAATATTTAATGACAACTATAGCTTTCGCTATAGCTAGGCAACGAACTTTTTGTTTATCTTCTCATAATCGTCCCAGTCCTTTTGCAATCTAATGATAAATTGCAAAACCTTAGGACGATTATAGTTATCGCCGGCGTTCATCCGCGCTTGGATTCAAAGCTTCGCCTTGCGGCTAACCTCTCCTCTTAACGTTCGGACACTGGCCAGGCATCACCCTCTATACATCCTCTTGC